>CAVIQY010000036.1:0-20814 GCA_963645035.1 bacterium
TACCCAATTAAAATAGAAATCAATACAAACTTAATTATTCGTAAATCAATATAAAAAGATGTCAAAATATTATAGACATCTTTTTATATTGATTTGAATTCTTTTATAACTTATTTTTCAAATTGAAAAATCTGATAAAGTTGCATTTGATTCAAGGATTGCCTTAAAGAAAACTTCATATAATGCATCATATTTTCCTGTTGTATCTGCAATAGATAATGCATCCTTATATTCATTTTTCATTTTATTCTTAAAAAATGCTGGAGAAATATCTCTTTTCAAAAGCATCATGTTACAAAAAGCTCTTGCTGTTCTACCATTTCCATCTCTAAAAGCATGAATGACTGTTAATTGGTGATGAATTCTTACAACATTTTCAACATAATCACTGTAGCTTATTTTGTCGTAGTTACTCATAAGATACGCTATATCTTTATCTAGAAAATACATCATTTCCGATATTTTATGATAATCTACTGTTTCAAATTTTGCCCCTAAAACAAGAGTATTACTTTGCCTGTACATACCACCAAATTCAGGGCAAGGTGCAGTAGTAAAGATTTTTTCATTAATATGCTTGGCATCATAAACTGTAATATTATTTTTAGCATTATCGAAAGCATAATCATAAGCCAATGATAATCCTGCTACTTCTATAATATTTTGATTTTCTTCTTTGCAAAATGGACTATCCTGTTTTCTAATTCTTAAGTCAGAAACAATATCACCAACTGTTTCTTCATCAACATTAACCCCTTCCATCCTACTATCATGAAATATATATTCCGATTTAAACTTCTGACACGAATTTGCTGTGGGTATAAGTTTAAAATTACTTCCAATTGCATTAAAAAGTTGTTCATATAATTTTGTATAATGCAAACCTTTTTCATTTCTTTTTAATTGTGGCTTAAATTGAGTGGCTTTTTGCTTCAAAACTATTAAAGATGTGTCTCCTTCTATTAGATGAAGTCTATACGCGACTTTAAACAAACAAGCTTGAAAACTGACACCAAAATAATCAGCCACTTCTAATACTCCATCCAAATCCAAATAATCATTTTTTAGCCGTGCATTCACTTGTTTTTTAAATTCATTCATTGGCATTAATAACTCTGAAGCAAAAGCTTCTGCATAACACTCAATTTCACTCTTAGGGTTTGCTGTACAAACAAATCCTTTGTGTAAATCCTTTAAATGATGGCATAATTCATGTGCTGCTGTAAAACGTTGTCTTACAATAAGACGATTCAAGTTAATTCCAATGATTGGAATATCATCTTGATTAGAGCTAGGAATATACACACCTTCATATTTTTTGAATGGTCGCAATACAAATGGAATTCCTAAATCCGTTAGCATTTGAAATGGGTTTATAGGAAATGTAATTCCAACTTCTCCATAATATTCTTTTAAGAAAATATCAGCTAATTTTTCCGCAGAGACACCTTCATTGGCTAATTTTTCATAATCGTTAAACAATAGCATTATTTTCTTTCTTTCATCATTCTTTTGAACTCAATCAAATTAAGTATTTCTTGTTGATCAGCTTCATCCAATGAGCCAAACTTTCTAGCAAACATTTGAACTGGCATAGATACTGATTTACCATGAAGTAATTCATCTGTAGGAATTTGAAATAATTCTCCAAATTTTCCAAGCTCATCTGCTGAAACTTTTCTCTTTCCAGATTCTATTTCAACAATCGCACTTCTATTCACGCCCAAGAAATTAGCAACATATTCTTGTGATAAGTGCAAATCTTTTCTCGCCTTTTTAATTCTTTCATTTATTTCGCTCATCGTTACCTCCTTCTAAATCTCTGCTTAATTAGATTAGTATATATAGGTGAATATTTCAACATAAAATGTTAGAATTTCCAACATTTGTTTTAAAAAACTAGGTATTCAAACCCACAATACCTAGTCTTATAAACTTATATGATCAATCTTAGTAATTAATCATTTTTCACATGAATGACTACTTGAGCAAAAGAAGTCATCGGTTTCTTTGCTTTATTTTGTACACGTAAGATTAATGAGAAATAATCTCCAACCTTTGCGTCACTTGGTACACTAACACTTGTATTTAATAACCAAGGTTCAAATGGTCGAACTATCTCTGTGCCTTCATATTTTGAATAATTAGGGAAATGTTCCCAAATTACAGAATACGTATCATTTGCTTCTGTTACATTTGCACCTAGTTCGACTACTTCCCCAGCTGAAGCAAAAATATCACTTTCTTTTAATGTTACTTTTGGCGCATTACTTGTTTCATCATAGTTTAAGTAACACCACTCTGCTCTAGCCGCAAAGTCTTCTTGATATGCTTTAATAAATGGATTAAAGGGAATATTTTCTCCTGTTAAGATATTTCCTTTTTTCTTATCGCTTTCTTCTGTATATAACTTACCAAGTAATGTTGGATAATTGTAATCTTCCATTCCTCTTAAGCCAAAAGAAATTAAAGGAATATATGTATTACTATCCCCTTCACCGATAAAATCATAGGCATCAAAACGAACAGGAGTAGTACCAGGGAAACCAAAATCTAATGTTGACGTAATACCAAATTGATAAAGTTCCGCTTCTCCTTCTACTCTTTTTCCATCACCATATAAACGATATGCATCCATTAAGTCACTTGTATGATTATGAATATTTTCTAGCATCCATTTTGATTGGAACATGCTTCTAACATCTTTTTGTGCAGCTATTGATGCATAATATACGCCATACATGTATTCAGGATAAAGAAGAACTAAATCAGGATATTTTTCAGGAATCTTATTATCTAAGTAACTATTATCTTGCCCAACTTGTTTACTTACACCTAAGATACGTGCTTTAGATATGACTTTATGATAAACTTCATCCCATTTATCTGTTTCATGATATTCTTCATAAATTGATAGTAATGCTCTAACAATTGTATTAATACCACCCCATGATTGTAGATAGATAGGTTCATCATTATCATCTAATAAATAATCTTTTATTAAATTTGATCCATCTGTATCAAAACGAACATCTCCTTCAAATTCAATATTTCCATATTTTGTAATTTCTAATAAATGTTCTGGTGTTGGATAACTAGAATCATGTTGAACTAAATATGGATAAGCTTTAGCATAAGGTCCTTTCCACAAATCTTCAATCCAACCTACAGGAAATGGTCTAAAACTTTTTAAATCTTTTCCATTAGGATCAGGTCCATAACTTGTTCTAGGTCTTTCTAATCCAGCAGGACCACTTGTACGATAGTGAGGTGTAATTTCTCCTAACGTATGTACATCGTCGCCATTAAAATGATATTGACTTGATGTATAAACTACTCCTAATACATCCATTTCATTTAAATATAAACATAAATGGATAAGCGAATTCATATCATCTACTTCCATATCTGTAGTAAGAATTGTTCTAACTTTTTTCATTTTCTCTCACTCCAATCTTTCAAAAAAAGGTAGCTAAGACCTTATCTTAACTACCTTATATTTTACTATCTAATTAAGCTTTTTTTGTTTTAGGTCTTGGTTTGTAGTTTTGTAAACCATTTGCGTCATCACCAAATCCAGTGATAATACCAACAACTAGTGATACAACGAATGCTAATGCACAACCTAATACACCAAATAAGAAGTTATTACCTGGTCCACCAGCATATCCTAAGATACATAAGATATTAGAAGCACCCATTGTATAGAAAGCAGAACCTGTAATACCAATTAGTAAACCACCAGCAAGTCCACCTAATGTATAAGATACCATGGCACGTTTGTTACGGATTAATACAGAGAATAATGTTGGTTCAGAAATACCACCGACAATTAATGTAACCATGTTTGTAGCAGCCAATGACTTTTCATTTCCTTTAGTACGTAAGAAGTAAGCAACACTCATTCCCATTAATGCTAAATTAGCAGCTTGAGAACCAGCTAATACTAATGGATCATAACCTAATGTAGTGATGTTTAATAATGCAATTTGGATAACTGCAACGTGCATACCTGTAGCGACTAAGTACATCCAGAAGCCACCAATTAAGGCAACAGCTAAGAATCCACATGTGCTTTGTA
Source organism: bacterium (assembly GCA_963645035.1). GTDB lineage: Bacteria > Bacillota_I > Bacilli_A > Erysipelotrichales > Erysipelotrichaceae > Bulleidia. The sequence continues at coordinate 4,082 of CAVIQY010000036.1, forward strand.
AGAATGAGAAGAATGCTGTAATACCTAAAGATACCCATTGACCAGCTGGCGCTAATACACAGAACATTACAGGAACCATAACGAATAATGTTAGTAATGGAACACCAATAATCTTAATTGTATTAGGCACAATCTTATTTACATAGCCATATACATACTTTAATACCCAAACTGTTAATAATGTTGGAACGATTGTTTGTGTATAGTTATTTAGTGGCATATTGAATAAGCCATAAATTTTAAATGGTTCACCAGCACTTACGATTGCTAAAATCTTTGGATCAATCAATAAGCACATTAGTAACATTGTTAGAGGAATACTTGTATTTAATTTCTTAGCAGCACCATAACCTACATATACAGGCATGAAATAGAATCCACATTCACCAACGATATGTAAAATTTGCATTAAATCACAAGTTTCAGGCAATACATTGAATAAGCTTGGTCCTAGTAATGCATAGAACATCTTAAACCAACCAGCACCCATCATGATAGGTAAGATTGGAGCGATAGATCCAGAAATATAATCTAATACTTTACTTGGAACTTTCTTAATGCTAAATGGTTCTTTTGGTCCATCTAGGTTTTCATCAATCGCAGCAGCTGTGCTTACTCCTACCATTGCACAGAATTCTGGATAAACATCTGATACGTGTTGACCAATGATTACTTGAAATTGTTCTCCAGAAAATTGAGCACCTAATACGCCTTGAATTCCTTTAACTGCATCGACATTAATTTTTGATTTGTCTTTGAAGTTAATTCTTAAACGTGTCATACAGTGAACAGCGGAAGTAACATTTTCTTTACCACCGATGTTTTCTAGAATTTGTTTACACAATTCTTCATACTTTGCCATAATTTTAATCTCTCCTTCTATATAGCATATATGCTTAAGGATGTGTTGCGCACCCATCATCCTTTTTAGCCTAAAAATAAAACCTGACACAAAAGTACTAAGAAAATTTCTTAATTACTTTATGCATCAGGTAAAGCCCACTTAAGGTCACAATCCTTCTCTTGCACAGAGTCGATTTACATGTAACATCAAATATAATAGTTCTTCTTCATTAGGTTCTACCCCTAAGCAAAGAACGATATATTCGCTTATTTTTTCAATAACACCCTTTAATTCAGGATATTCTGCTTTTACTTTTTCATACATCTTAATATTATCTGAACTTGCTTTATTCATATTTGTAGCGCGTTTCAGTAAATATTTTAAATGTGTGACAAATCTTGAATAGTTAAATTCATTTCGATCGATAATAATGTTTAAATTGTCTTCAACAATCTCCGTTATATCTTCGACGAACCTCTCCATTCTGTCTTCCTCAAGTTTTTCTGTAGATATCTCTGCATCAATAAAATGCATTGCGATATTTCCTGCTTCTACTTGAGGCATACTTACGTTTAATCTTTTTTCAATCAGTTTAAGAGCCCATGTCCCTAACTTCATTTCTGATTCATACAAATGACGAATTTCATTCAACATTGGATTCCGTATTGCGATACCATTTTTCGCTCTTTCTACCGCAAAATTAATGTGATCCGCTAAAGTAAATACAAATGACTTATTTAGCTCCACATTTAGATATCGTTCTCCTTTATCTACAATCTCAAACGATAAATCTAATACATCTGTCGGTAGTTCTTTTAATAGCTCCACAAAATGTGAATCCAAATCATAGAACGTTCGATCAATCTGTGAAAGTTCAATTTCATAGGGTGGACTTTTAAATCCAATTCCTTTGCCAAAAGCTATAACTTCTAAATTGTTATCATCGAGACAAACTGAAACATTGTTATTAATATTCTTTACAACTTTCATATCCCCTCTTATTTTCTTTGTAACGATTTAAAGTCGATAACCTTTGTGATTTAGGTAAAGCCTTTATTCAAGTAACAATCCTAAATGACACTTAAATACTATTATGAAATGTAACCGCTGTCAATTTTACGTTAACTTAACAATTAACTTAATTCACATTTCTTTAGTTTAATTAAGCTCGAATTGCTTAATTTCTAGTTGCCCTTCCCCTTCATATACAAAATATAAAGGGCTATTCTTTTTATTTAACTCAATATCGACTTTATATTCTTTCCAATCCTCACATCTTTCTATTTGAATAGATGCTAAGTTTTTATCGTTTATCCCTGTACGAATATGTAACATTCCTTCATCTGTTCCTTTTGCAGTAACCGAAATAGAATGTACATTTTCAAAATCAAAATATTTATATCCAATGATTGTTCCATCTTGAATATTAATTACTTCTTCTTGTCTAATTGCTGGATGACTCACTTTATCCATTTTGATATCGGATTTTATTGCGCCATCTTTACTCATTAAGACACATGCAATATAAGCAGGATAAATTCCTTTACCAACTAATGGCTTTTGATTTAATCCACAAGAAGTCATCTCTGCTTGATTAAATGTACCATCTTCATTCATCGTTAACTCTTCTGCTACACCTTGTCTAGAATATTGACTATGGTTTGTATGACGATGACCAAAGATATAATAATGACCATTAATTTCAATAACAGAACCATGATTATTTGCATAATAATATGTAGGTTCTTTTGTTATACCTATATTGCCATTTGAATGTAATACCCCTTTATAGACAAAGTCTTTATCAGGATAGTAAGACATTGCATAACAAAGTTCATGTCCTTGTACACTAGAATAAATAGCGTAGTACTTACCATTAAATTTACGCATAGATGAGGCTTCAAAGAATTCATGTCCTTCAAATCCTGTACCTTTAGAATTCGATACACCTGGTAGTAAATCTTTCACTTCTCCTACAATCGTTAACATGTCTTCATCTAGTTCTACAACACGATTTCCATCAGTTGACATGTTAAAAGATACTAAGGCATTTGCAGGTATTTTCTTTTTAATTCGTTCAATCACTTCTGGTGTAGAAGAAAAACCTGAATAGAGATATACTCTACCATCATCATCCTTAAATACACCTGGATCAAACTGTTGTTTATCACCTTGTTTTAAGCCCCAGATTTGCGCGTCACGATGCTTAACATGACCATAAAATGTAAATGGTCCTTCTGGTTTACTTGCTTTAGCAACAGAGATTGTATTTGCAGTATCTAAGCCATAATACAAATAATATGTACCATTTTTTTCAACTACATCTGGTGCAAACATTAAACGACATCCTGTTTCATTTAATGGATCATCTTTTCCTGTATAAATCACGCCATGGTTTGTCCAACTAGTTAAATCATCTATTGGACAAGACCAACAAGTATATGGTTCCATGCAATAAGTAGTACCATCAAAACGATCATGAGAACCATATACATATAATCGATTGTTAAATACATGTGGTTCACCATCAGGAACATATTCCCATGATGGAAGATACGGATTATAAACTTGTTTCATTATAGATTAATAATCACTTCACCACGTTTAACATCTTTTGGTGTAGGCATAGTGATTTCTTTTCCATTTGCGTCTGTCACAATTAACATAACAGGCATATCGAATTTCTTTCTTAGTTTCGCCATATCTACTTTAACAATAGGCTCTCCTGCTTTAACTAGTGATCCTTGTTTTTTACCTAGTAATGTAAAACCATCACCATTAGCACTAACTGTATCAATACCAATATGAACTAATAGTTCTACACCATTATTCATTGTGACACCAAATGCATGTCCTGTTGGGAATACTACAGTTAATGTACCATTAGCTGGTGAACAGAATGTAACTGTATCTTCGTCACTAGTAAACGCAACACCATCACCCATCAGCTTTTGTGCAAATGTTTGATCACTAACAGTAGTGATATCAATCATCTTTCCATCCGCAATCGCTACTACTTCATCATCTGTACATTCTACAGCTGGTAAAGCTTCTTCTTTCTTAAAGATTTTATCAAAAAGTCCCATATTATCCTCCTAAAGTAACTTCTCTAAAAACACGATACATTTCTATTTTTGAAATGTCAATTCATTTGTAAGCTCTTACACTAGTCACCTTGTACTAATGTAACTGGTCCTTCAATACCAAATGGTTCTAATAATAGATAATGACCAAAGAAGTCACGCATTTGTGTTCCTAATGTATTAGTCACTTCAATTTGGATTTCGTTTTCTCCTTCTACTAGATAATTTGTTAAATCAAAAGTATATGGAGCACAAATTCTTGTACCGACTAATTGTTGATTGACAAATACTTGAGCTATTTCATGTGCTTTACCTAAATCTAAGATTGTTGAAATTTTTTGAAGATTGATCTTAGCACGATATTGTACTGTTCCTGTTTTATTATCATATCCTTCAATGGTATGAATATAACCTAACTCACTTGTAGGAACTACTTCTTTAAATTCAGGATAACTCATACTATCTGTAAATTTAACTATCCAGTTTTGAGGAAGTTCAACACTCTTTGTATTTTCTAATACCACTTCATCTTTTGCGTCTATTTCTTTATCTGTAAGAATATAAATCATTGACTCATATGGATTTAGTTTTAATTCTGTTGTTGTACTAGATTTATATACTTCATCTAACATTGCATCATAACGATATACATGACCACTTTCTTTAAATGTTATAGGCATATCTATTGTTCTACCAATATTTTCATTAAAGAACATATAGATTGTATAGTCATCTTTTTGATATTCTTGTAAGACTAAATCCTTGTCATATTTAGCTTGAATAGGTTTTAAATCACTTAGTTCTTTCCCTAAATCTGATAAAGCAATGACTTTAGATTCTTGTGTAACTTTAGTCCACATCGTTTCATCATATTCACCTAATACTTTTTCTACCATTTGATTGATAAAAATAACTTGTACATGGTTTTGTACCATTTCGAATAATACTGGAACTAAATCATTAGGAATATGTTTACCATAAGGGAATACAAATGTAGTATACGTATTCTCGTTAATTGTATATGTACCTTCTTGTACTGTTATTTGATGTAAAAAGTCTCTAGAAATAATATCAAATGAGATTTGGTTCTCACATAACTTACGACATACTTTTTCAATAGGCATATATTCTCCAGCCCATTCTGTTTCAGCAGGATAGAATACACCAACAGAAGTAATTTGTTTACCATCTCTAAAGATAGAACAAACGCGATTCATATAATCATCTAAAGTAGAGAAATATCTAAACTCTGGATTATGACCATGTGCATAGAAATGAGGTGGGCAATCCCAATCAGGGAATTCTTTTGGATCAAACGCATGCGGTACAATATAGTTTACCCCACGAACCATAAGACTATCCGCAATCCATTTCATGGTGCGTAAACCTTCATTCCAACCATATGCCCCAAAGGCTTCACACATGACTCTACCTTCTTTTTTCGCATCTAAATGTGCAGCACTAGAAGCAAGTTTTGCTAAAGCATAATGATAGAATTCACCATTACTACCACCTGTAGAGAACGCATCATGATGGTAGTTTTGTCCAGGGACAATTTGACCACCAATGACATCAATTCCTGCAAAAGACATGCCTTCTTGTCCTCTAAAATAATGTCCTGTTCCATATCCTAAGCGAGCATGAGCACCATTATCTTCAATTGTATGTCCTAAATACCATACGCCGTGTTCTCGGCACCAATCCCCTAATACATTCGTAAAGTTTTCATTATAAAGTCTAGTAATTAAGTCCATATATTGAACCCGAATTTGTGCTTCTTCACCATTAGCTACGTGCCATAAAAGAGGTAAGTATTTCATTTCAAATCCTAACTCTTTTTCTAGTCCTTTACGCCAAGGTAATGGCATATCTTTTCCTATAGAACATTCTGTTCCTTTGGCATTACCAAAACGAGGTTCATCAGAGAAGAATCCTTGTATTGTCTTACCAAATTCTTCTTTGTAATGAGCATAGTGCGGTTCATATACTTCATCAATTAATACTTGTGTCGCTTCTTTTACTAAAGGATTTAGATAATCTTTTGTTGTTTCTTCATCGCCTTTATGTGTTTCAAAAACGATAAAGATACTATAAGCTCCTTCTGGTATATCTAAAGATAACAAACGATCACTCATTCGCATACAACTTGTAATATCAACTAATGTAGACGCATCAATTGGATCATGTTCTAATGTTTCTTGTGAAGTTCTTTTTGCCATATAGACACCAATTGGATTAAAGTCTTGTTTACTAGATGGACCAAAAGGTCTACCTTTTAATTGTTTTAAATCAATACGTGCATTCTTAAATGGTCCCTGTACATCAAAGCGACGAACATTGATATATAGCTTCAAATATTCAGGATAATCTTTCGCAATTTTTCCATTTGCGTATCCTGTAGGAAAATGTGAATCATCTAATATCCACATCTTCATCTTATTTTCTTTTACTTTATTGATGATGCAATCCATATCGCTCCACCATTTATCTCCAACAAAGTCAGGATGTGGTCTAGCTTCGATACAGAGTGCTTTCATGCCTGATTCATTAATCTTATCTACATATTCTTCTAAGACCTCATGACTTTCACCATGTTGCCAAAAGAATGGATATAAGTAATTTCCAGGATCTTTTTTAAATATGTTTTGATACCCACTCATCATCTTCTCCTATTATTTCTATATTGTTTTGGAGTAATTCCATTTTTTTCTTTAAATCGTCTAAAGAAATAACTATGACTTTCATAACCTACGGTATAGATAATATTTTCTATTGGTAAGTCCGTATCCATTAATAATTCTTCAGCACGATAAAATCTTCTAGATTGTAATAAATCTTTAAATGTAGAACCTGTTTTTTGTTTAATAAGTTTACTAATTGTATAGTCAGGTAAATGTAATTCATCTGCGATTTCTACTAATGTCGCATTTTGATAATTTTGTGCAATATAGTCTAAACAAGTTTCTACTAATAATTCTTCAAATCGTTTAGAAGTAACTTTTGTTGTTCGATTAATATATTTTGTTAGATACATGAATAATAAACCCATGGTAATTTGATTTTCTTTATAATATTCACTTTCTTTTTCATATAAAGTTTGAATCATATTTTCCATAAGATTTTGTATTTGTAATATATCAGCCACATGGAACAACAAATACTCCCCTGAATTTTCATCTTGTCTTAAAATATCAATCAAAAAATGTGCAATAATGCTATCATGACCAATCATGTCATATACAACATCGAAGAAAGAAGGAAGAATAATGAAGTTAATCGCAATATCATTTTCACTTGCTTTTTTTATTGCATGCCAAGAATGTTTATTGAGCAAAAGAATTTCCCCTTGCTTTAAGACAACTTCTTTATTGTCAATAATATGGTGTATCTCTCCTTCTACGACATACATCATTTCAATATAATCATGTTTATGATTAGGAAAATCTGTAAATCGTGTATGGGTACGCACCGTAATTAACTTTTGATCCAATACTTTTTCACTTTCTATCTCAAATTGATTCTTTTTGGTATAGCGTGATTTTTCGATTGTCTTTCCTTCTAATATTCTTTTTTCTTCTTCTGTAATTTGTTTTAATTTTTCTAATAGTGCATCATTTAGCATAATTTGATAATATCATAGACTTTTATTTTTCATATAAGAACTTTTCTGGTAATTCTACATGGAAATCTTTTGCTAAGTCTCTAAAATTATCTGGTGTGATTGTTTGTAGTTTATCAGGTCTCATGCTTAACATCTTCACTAAGATTTCTGCTGATTTTTCTGCTGTATGCATTAATCCAAATGTTAAATCGAAATCATAACCTGCCGCAAACATACCATGATGTGCCCAAATGGCTAAATCATATTGTTTCATGAGTTCTGAAGTCGCTACCGCAATATCTCTACCACCTGGTACCATCCAAGGCACAACACCAATTCCTGATGGGAATACAACTGGACATTCTGTAGCCATTTCCCATAATTCTCTTGTAAATACTTCATCACGTAGTGGAAGAACAAATGTTAAAGCGATGATATTTGTTGTATGTGCATGATAAATTACACGATATTCTGGATTTACTTTTACTTTTACTTCATGATTCATTAAATGAGATGGTAATTCTGATGTCGGTCTACCACCATTGACTAGTCCCCATACAATACGATAGTTTTCTCCCTTATCATCTAATTCAATCATACAGATAGAATCTTCTGGTTTAATCGCAACATTTCTAAAATACTTACCACTACCTGTCACTAAGAAGTATTCATTTGCTAAAGTTGGAACACTTGTACCAATTGGACGCCACTCTTTTGCCTCAAAGTTTTCGTTCACTTCTTCTACTTCTTCTTTTTTAACGCGATAAGATAAGTTACCGCCATTTCTTTCGTGCCAACCTTGGTTCCATCCATCATCGCACATACGAATAAATCCTTTTACAAATTCTGCATCTAAAAATTTCATTTGTTTTGTCCTCCTATTATCTTGTGATTACATCTACTGGTACATTTAAGATTTTGGCAACCTTTAAGATTGTATCAATATGTCTTCCTACGGCAGCTGCCATATGATGTGTAGGTCCTGCTTCAGACCAACGGTTAACAAATTCTCTAGCACCAATGGAGAATCTTGTACGCATATTTGTATCGCCAAAAGTAAAGATTTCTCCTTCTTCATTAACACCTTCTGCTACAACAAATTTAAAGTGTCCATCTTTATCTTGGGTAATTGCTAAATAGGTAACTGGTCCTGTTGGTGGATAGAATTGTGTTAAGTAACCACCACCAGTCTTACCATGGAATACATTTACAATTTTCATTGTAGGTTTTCTTGCTTGAGAAATATCCGCATCCCCAGATCCTGAGTGACCAATAATACAAATATCTTCATTAAAATCAATCGAATACATTTCCGATAATTGTCCTGTACCACTAATTGTTTTTAAGATACTCATTGCCATTGCAACTTTTATATCGCCTTCTACAGCACAAGCTGTACCTTGTTTAATTAACATGGAGAAAGCAGGAATTAACATACTGTCTAATTTTCCAGCAACACCTTGAGCAAAACCATCATAGTGAGACGCAACTAGTCCTATTTGTTCCTCTTTTACCCATTTTTCAAAGGCAACAACGTATTTTGCCATCTCCCAAACTTCTTCAATACTGCCTCCACCTTCAATATCAAATGTATCTAAGATATCTTGAGCTTTCGTTCTAATCGTAGCTTCATCCGTGATATTATCGGCAATCGCCCACATTTTTTCCCAATCAAATTGTTTTGTATAAACAAACATTCTATTGTACAAGTTTGTTTCATCAATATATAAATCCATCATGCCAGGATAAGGTCTACCAATTTGAGCAAGATTTGTTGTTCTAAATCTTCTACGAACTTGTGCTGCTTTACACCAATCTTCTATTTCATGTTGTACGTTAGGATCTCCTCCTTCTACAACTCCTGTAATGACTGCATGTCTTTTACCAGCCCGTTCTAAGTCCGCAACCATTTCTCCTACAGCACCACAAGCATATAGTTCTCCTAACCATTTTGCTGTATCAACATTAGGATAATCTGGTGCTTTTAGCTTTTGTACATTTACAAGAACAACAGGAACATCTAAGTCTCTTACTGCTGGTAACATGTTATAAGAAGTCGCATAAGTTAATAGTTGTAAAAATACAACATCTACATCTGCACTTCTAAATAAATCGCCAACTTCTTGAGCCTTTTCTTTTGTGGTAACAATTCCTCCATCCACAAGTTCTACTGATCCTGGAATAAGTTTTTTGAAGGTTTTATATTGTTCTTCAAATTCAGGAACTAGACTTGGAAATTGTGGTAAGTACGCTCCTAAGGCAATAGAGAACACACCTACTTTCGCTTTTGTTTCGACTAACATGATTTTTCTCCTTCTATTTTTTGTATATCAAATGATTCAAAGATACATTTTCTAATTTCTTGTAAAGAAGTAAATTCTTTACTGGATAACATTTGCGCACCAATATTTCCTATAGCAGTAGCTTCTGTAGGACCTGCATAAACATCTTTTTTACATAAACTAGCTGTTAACTCATTTAAGTAACTTGCTTTAGAACCACCACCTACAATATGAATTGATGAATAAGTTTTTCCTGTCATCTCTTCTATTTCTAAAGCTGTTTTAGCATAACAATCTGCTAATGACTCATAGATAACTTTCGCAATTTGGCCAATACCAACTGGTACTTGTTGATGCGTTTCTTTACATTCGTTTTGTATTTCTAATACCATACTACTAGGAGCCATATAACGATGATCTTGAGCATCGACAATAGAATGAATACTCTCTTTCTTTGCTAGTTCTACAATTTCTGTAAAGGAATAATCTCTTGCAATCTCAGCCTTCGCTTCATTAATCATCCACATACCCATGATATTTTTTAAATAACGGAAACGATAATCAATACCACCTTCATTTGTAAAATTATGTTTTTGGCTTTCTTTTGAGCAACTCGCTTCTTTTAACTCACATCCCATTAAAGACCAAGTACCAGAGCTGATATAAATCGTATCTTCATTACAAGGAACAGCTAATACTGCAGAAGCTGTATCGTGACTTGCTGGTAAAACAACTTTTGTATTAAACCCAACTTCTTGTTCGATTTCTTTACTTAATTCCCCAAGTACTGTTCCTGGTGTCTCTATTTTCGTGAATAATTTTCTAGGATATCCTAGCTTATCAATTAGATCAAAATCCCAATCTTTTGTGTATGGCGAAACAAGTTGTGATGTGGTAGCGTTTGTATATTCACATGCTTTCTTTCCTGTTAATAAATAATGGAAATAATCAGGTATAAGTAACATACAATCTGCTTTTTCTAAATCTTCTTCTGCCATAAGTTGATAGATGGTATTAAAACTTTGTTTCTGTATACCTGTACGAGCATATAAATCTTCTTCCGATATTTTTTCATATACTTTTTGATCCATACACTCAGTACGTGCGTCACGGTATCCATAAACATCGTGTATTCTCTTACCATGAGAATCAAGTAATGCATAATCAACAGCCCAAGTATCTATACTCATACTGTAAGGAATGATATTTCTTTCTTTGCATTTCTTCATCCCATTTAAGATATGTGTAAATAATTCATCTACATCCCAGATTAAGTGTCCGTCTTTTTTCTTCATTCCATTAGGAAAACGATAGATTTCTTCAAGAACGATTTGATGATTTTCGATATGTCCTAATATGTGTCTTCCGCTAGAAGCACCAATATCTACTGCTAAATAATACTTCATGCTAAACCTCCTAAAACTAATCTATAGGAATCAAGAATGAAAAATAATGATTTTATTTGATAAAAAAGTGTCTTTATTTGCAAATAAAAAGAAGGTGGTATTAGCCACACTCCTAAAATATATTTCCCAGGAAATTATTCACCTAATGAAATCAAATGATATGTATCATCAATTCTTTCAAAACAACCTACATAACCATTTGGTACAGGATTACCTGTTTTCTTTAACGGGAACACTTCAATTATACTTTTTCCAAAGAATTCTTCGAATAATTGCATAAATATCGCACCATGCGATACAACTAACACAGAATCTCCATCCTTACATGAGTCAAAGATACGATTATAAGTATCATGAATTCTTGCTAGAACTTGTTCATGGTTTTCACCACCTAAATCTGTCCAATCACGAGTTCCTCTTCTTCTCTCATTAATATCTTCAAGATGATTTTGAATTCTAGCACCTTCATATGTACCAAAATGAATTTCTTTTAATCCTTTATCATAAGTAATAGGAATATTTCTACCTTCTATAATGATATGTGCAGTATCAATACATCTTTCACTAGTAGATGTATAACAATAATCTATCTTTTTATCTGCTAATATTTCTCTTGCCTTTTTCGCATCATTTAATCCTTTTTCTGTTAAAGGACTATCACTCCAACCTTGCATTCTTCCTTCTTGGTTAAATAACGTTTCTCCATGTCTTACGTAGTAAAAAGTAACTTTCTTCATGTTGTCTCCATTTCTTCTTGTATTTTAGCATCTTAAAATTTTATTGCCAGTTAGTGATGGAAATCATAAATAAAAAAAGATTGAAGATTTATTTACTTCTTCAATCTTTTCGCTAAGTTAAACACTCAGAGTTACTTCTTTATTTTTCTTTCTTATTAGAAATTAGTACAAATGGTGCATATCCAATAAAGCCAACTACGATAACTACTACTGTTAAGAATAGTGCTTGCCATTGACCACTAAAGCCTAAGAATTGTTGAATAAACATTGGCATACCTGCAACAGATTCTACATAAGAAGCTGTTAAGAATCCTGAAGTAATTGCATAGTAACCAATATTGGCTGTAATTAATGGCACAAGAACAAATGGAATTAAGAATACAGGATTTAACATAATTGGTAGTCCAAATACCATTGGTTCAGAAATACCACAAATTAATGGAATCATAGATACTTTTGTAATTTCTTTATATTCTTTACGATTAGAGAAAACTAATATTGCTAATGCAAGAGAAATCACAATACCCGAGCCACCTAAATTTGTAAATAAATGTACATAGGCAAGAGTATAGAATTCTTTTGGCACTAATCCTGCTGATACTGCCGCAATATTCGCTGCTAAAGCTGCAGTACGTACTGGTTTAGCAATAACGTTCATTGCCATATGACCATGAATTCCCGTCCACCATAATAATTGTGATAAAACAACGATAATGCTTACACCTATTTGAGAACCAACAACTTGATTAAATGGAACTTGTATCACATTGTAAATAATATTATTTAGATATAAGCCAGTAGTACCATATAAGATACCAGCAAGTAAACCAAATACAGTAATCGTAATAAATGTAGGGATTAAGGCATTAAAGCTATTCGCAATCATTGGTGGAACAGCATCTGGTAGTTTAATTTTGATTTTCTCAAAACTCATTAATTTCATAAACAACATACTAGAAAATATCGTCACAAAGAAGGACAAGAATAAAGCTGTTGCGCCTAAACTACTAGATAAATTATCTTGGTCTGATACAACTAAGAAACATGTTGTTGATATTAATGCCATTAATAATGGATTTTGTTCATTCTTATTTCCAATCTTATAACCCATTAAGAATGTTAACCATAAAGCCATACAAGAAATACATGCATAATTTACTGTAGAAAACATCTTAGAATAGTTTGCTAACCAACTAAGAGATTCATACTTTGCTAGTCCTGTACTAGAACAAATATAAATGTTAAATAGTAATGCGAATGATCCAACAATAACAATTGGCATCATAATCGTAAACGCATCACGAATAGCACATACATATTTATTACTATTCATCCAAGTCGTAATAGGTCCTAACACTTTTTCTAACATTTCACTAAATTTCTCAATCATAATTATTCTCCCTTCTATATACTTAAATCTTTTCCATTAGACGCAATTACTTTTTTATACCAATCAAATGATTTCTTTTTCTTACGTTCTAATGTTCCTTTACCTTCATCGTCTTTATCAACATAGATAAAGCCATACCTTTTACTCATTTGACCACCACCTGAAGACACAACATCGATGCATCCCCAAGTTAAGTATCCTCTAACATCCACATCATCTAGTTCTACTGCATCTTTTACAGCTTGAATGTGCTCTCCAAGAAATTTCATTCGATAATCATCGTTGATTTGCTCATTCCCTTTTATTTCTTCAAAAGCACCAATACCATTTTCTACAACAACGATAGGAAGTTGATAGCGGTCATATAACTCATTTAATCCTATGCGAAGTCCTATTGGATCAATAGGCCGATTATCCCATTTTGTTTTATCTAAATAAGGATTTTCTCTATCTACAATTACTGTTTTGCCATCTTTACTAGACGCAATCACAGAAAAATAATAACTAATTGCGATATAGTCTACTTTTCCTTTTCTTAAGAGTTCCTCATCACCATCTTGCATTTCTACGTGAGCATTCATTCTTTTAAGTTGTGCTGTACAAGTATTTGTATAATAGCCTCGACACATCACATCGCAATAATAGTAATTTGGCATCATGTGATATCTTTTGGCTAACTCATCATAAGGATTACAAGTCTTAGCATAAGTAGTTGTATATTGGATCATCGTTCCAATCATATTATTTGGATCAATTTGATGACCTAAGATTACCGCTTTTGCACTAGCTAACATCATATGATGAGAAACTAGAGCTTTTACCATTTCAGGATTTTCACCTTCTTTGTAAAGAACTCCTGCTTGATGATATGGTTCTTTTTTGTTCATCGTTTCATTAATCTCATTAAATGTAAGCCAATACTTTACTTTACCTTTGTACCGTCTAAAGATTACATCACAATAATTAACGAAGAAATCAATTAACTTTCGATTCCGCCAAGAGCCATACTTTTGCACTAAATATAATGGCATTTCAAAATGTGAGATTGTCACAATTGGTTCTATATTATATTTTTTTAGTTCATCAAATACACGATCATAGAACTCTAGACCTTTTTCATTTGGTTTTTCTTCATCCCCTTTTGGAAAGATTCTAGACCAAGCAATCGATAAGCGAAAACATTTAAATCCCATCTCTGCAAATAGTGCAATGTCTTCTTTATAATGATGGTAAAAATCTACTCCTGTGTGACTTGGGTAGTAACAGCCTTCATGAACATAATCATGAATTTCTCTTGGTTGTCCTTGTCGAGATCCCATTTCTACATCCGCAATACTTAAGCCTTTACCATCTTCAAGATATGCCCCTTCATATTGATTTGCAGCAGTGGCTCCACCCCATAAAAAGTCATTTCTGAATTCCACTTAAAAACACCTCCTTTTCTGTTTTCTTGTCAAGCTGAAATCGCTTTCAGTACTGACACATTAGCATAAAAGAAGGTGGTCGTCTGTTATTTACAGCACTTGTTAACAGTGTTCAAAAATTAGTATTTTTTCTCTTTTATAATCCTTAACAATGTTAAAAATCTTTATCTTCATCCACTAAAATTGGATTAGAAGAATGTCTTTGCATCTCTGCTTTTTTGGTAACTGCAATTTTATATTCATAGTTATTTTTGTAGTTAGAAGAAAAATAAACTGAATAAAGTAAATCTAGTAAAAAGTTAATTGATAAATTACTGGTAAAATTTCCAATGTTATAAACTAATTTTTCTCTAGTAGAAATATATAAATGAATATCACTGAGCTTACTTAAGGTATTTTCTCCAAATGAAGTCATTGTAATAAAAGGAATATTCCTTCTTTTACATATTCTAGCCATTTCTACAATACTCTTTGTTTCACCAGAATAAGAAATGAATAATACTGCATCTTGACTAGATAAACAATTTACTTCATATCTTTGGTAATTCAGATTATTTGTAATATAAACATTTTTACCAATTTTCATCATCTTTTCTTTAAAGGATTCCGCAATATTTAATGCTGTACCTACAGAATAAATATGAAAGTTATTCCCTTTTGAGATAACTTGAACTGCATCTTGCAAGGCATTATTTTGAAGTAGTTGTAATGTATCTTTTATCGTTTCTTCGTATAAATTACCTAGTTTATGAGCAATTGCCCCTATACTATCTTGTTCAAGAAATGGTGTATTCGCATCAATTTCTCCAAAGTTTTGGTTTAGATATTCAATCTCCTTTAAATACGCTTCTTTAAAATGATTAAAGCCATCAATTCCCACTTTTTTACATAAATTTAAAACTGTCGCTGGAGAAGTATATGTTTCTTTCGCTATCGTTCTAGCAGAATAATCTTTAATGTTTTCACCTTGTTCTAGAATAAACTCAGCGATTAATTCTTCTCCCTTAGAAAAATCTTTTTTCTCTTTTAGCTTATCCGTAATTAACATATGTTCTCCTCACGAATTATCATCGTTTTTTCTTTTAAAGCTACTTGTATTATATTTGTTTCATCTTTTCCTCATCAAGTTTAAAACCAAAGAATTCTAAAGCTCTAGGGATAACTTTGTTCCAAAAGAAGAAATCATGCTTGCCTGATTCAAAATAACTATCTAGTTTAATGTTAGGACAATTTTCATGAACCCAATTTACCCAATCAATTGCTTTATCATAAAGGAAATCTTCAGTACCACACATTGTTAAGTATTCTGGTATTTCTTTTGCATGATCATTTACTTCTAAAGCTAATTTATCTACACTACTAGCCCCAGTATCTAAGACATGTTTAAAATCACGAATTCCTGTTGTAGATAAAGGAACAGCTTTTGCATATTTATCAGGATGCGTTAAACTTGTTAACCAAGTCCCATATCCTCCCATACTTTCTCCCATAATAAAACGATCTTCTCGTTTTGAAGAAATTGGAAATAATCTTTCCATTTTGGCTGGTAATTCTTCTGCGAGATAATCTTGCATACGGAAACCATATTTTGTATTTACATAACATGTATTATATGCACTAACCATCACGACAAATAAATCTAAATCTCTAGCCAAAAGATAAATATTAGATGAATTTAGCCATGTACTATTATCTTCAGATGTACCATGTAGTATATACAAACATGGATATTTCTTATCTTTCTCATCCAAGTGATAATCTTTTCTATTTTCTGGAATAATCACTGATACTTTGACATCCATTTTTAATATTGTTGATCGCATTGTTAACTCTGCAAATGCCATAATCCTTCTCCTTTACAAAAAAGAGGAGTATCCCTCCTCTTTCCTAGTACCTTATTTACTATTAATCTTTTTGTATACTTCGATAAATTCTTTAGCAAGAACACCAAAGCTTTCAGCAGCCA
>CAVIQY010000037.1:0-10300 GCA_963645035.1 bacterium
GGGATTTATTGCTAGAAGAAAGAGGTGAACTTATGTCTATATTAAAAACAGAATTTAACCAAGAAGAATTCGGTCAAGCAATGCATGATGATGGATACGCTGAAGGCAAAGAAGATGGAGTAAAAGAAGGTATAGAAAAAGGAAAAGAGCTTGGTCTAGCTGAAGGAGCGATGCAAGAGAAAATTGCAATCATCAAGCGTCAATTAAAGAAAAATAAATCCATTGAAGATATAGCAGACATAGTTGATTTACGTGTAGAACAAGTGGAAGAAATTATAGGAAATAAGTAAATAAAAAAATATGGTGATTACAAATAGTAGTTACCATATTTATTTTTGCTTAATAAACTCACAAATGATAGAAGCAGTTTGATGAATTTGTTCTTCATTTGAGATAGTAGGATGACCATCACCATCTTGTTTACCATAGCTACCAAAGTAGGAATGACAACCACCATCTATCGTATACTCTTGATAGTTTGAAGGTAGATTCTTTTTATTTTTTTCGTAAGCTCTTTTTTCTAAGATATTGTCATTTGATACTAAGATAGATAGTACCTTTTTATTTGATTTACTTAAATCTTTTGTGGAATAACTAGCAAGTAGGATAAAGCCTTCATATTCTTCTAAATGTTTTGCTAGATAGAAGGCAGCCATTGCACCACCTAGTGAGTGACCACCTAGAAACCAAGAATGTATGTTAGGAAATTGTTGTTGTATACCATCTGCACCATTTATTTTGAGTACTGCTAAATGAAATGGCATTTTTACTAAGGCACAAAGTATTCCTTGTTCACTACATCTTTTTAATAGTGGAGCGTAGGAAGTAGCTTCTACTTTTCCGCCTGGATAAAAGATGAGTCCTTTCGTAGCATTTTTTGGAATAAAGTAAATCACATGATCTTTTTCTACAATATCTACATTGTATTTAGAAGATAGAGACTTAATCGCATGGGTACTAGCACGGTAATAATCGGTGATATACATATAACTAGCTACGGTAAGAAAAGAAACTAAAGCGACAATATAGTAGTGACTAATCATACTAACAATTAGAAACAAGATAAAAAGATAGGAAAGGATAATCTTATTTTTGTGTTTCATAATGATAATCCTTTAACGTATCTAATTCTTTTAAACCTGTATGCGTTAAATAAGGTTTAAGAAGAATAAAATGAGACATCATAAATTCTTCAAATGTTAATGATGTATAGGAACTATTTTTCTTTTCTTCATTCGCCCAACTAAGATGTGCTAGCATAAGTGTAGAAACATATGTTTCCATTTCTTCTTTCTTCATAGAAGTAGAAATAATCTTTTTGTTTTGTAATTGTTTTAAACAATGGATAAATTCAGTATGAATTTTATGGACATTCTTTTTATTTTCTTCAAAAGAATCAGAATCTAAGCTTTGCATATCAGAAGAAGAAAAGAAGAAGTGATTCTTTCTTACGCCATCAATCATTTCATAGATAAAGCGATATAAATCTTCTAAAGAATGCATATTTTGATCTTGTTTAGTAGGCTTTTTAGAGTCTAAAAGATCTTTTAAGATATCTTTCTTCTTTGGATAGTAATACGTTAAGTTGCCAACGCTGATATGACAACTACTCGCAATCATACGCATTGTTACAGTGTGATAACCATGAGCGTTAAATAAGTCTCTAGAAGTATGGATGATTTCTTCTTTTATATTCTCTTTCATATGTTTAATTTAGCACAATGAGAATGGATTGACAAATAGGACAAATGTACTAAAATGATAAAGAAATTTGGAGGAAAACGAAAATGAAAAAATTTCTTGCAGTATTATCAATGATGGTATTAGTTGGTTGTTCTTCTAGTACAACTTCTGCAGCTACAGTTGCTCCTACTTCAACAACAGAAGCTACAGCTGCTGCTACAACTGAAACTACAACAACTACAGATACAGTTTCTAGTGCTTCATTAACACGTAATACACTAAATGGTGATGATTTTGAAGCAGCTATTGATGAACTTGTTAGTATCTCAAATGACTTAGCAACTAAAGCTGAAACAGAAGCTGATGGTTATGAAGAACCTGAGTCAAAATATGCACAAGTAATGTCAGTATCTAGCGATGGATATGTATCTATGTCTACAATTCATGCTTGGAAAGTAGAAAAGACAGATGAAGGAGAAAAGATTACTGTTGTAATGACAGATGGTAATACAATCAGTAACTTAATCACAAAGGGTGCGAAAGGTACAATCTTAATCCATGGTAGTGCTTATTACTTACTACATGTTGAAAACGAGAATACAGTTGCTTTAGCTTATTCTGATGAAGATTATGAAGCTGGTAAGTTTAACTCAGCTTACTCTGGAGCAGATCACCAATTAACAGAATATACAGTTACTTTCACAATTAATGAAATTGAAAGTACATATGTATATATGTTTGACTAATTCATTCATAAATAAAATATAGACAAGGCGATGAGCCTTGTCTTTTTAGACGATGTAGTCAATAGGATTATATAAGAATAGTAAAAATAAACTTGTTCCATAGTTATCACTATGGATATTACATTTCTCATATAATTCTTTTTTTATGCTTGTATCTTGAATGAGTTCATTTGTACGAATGATTATTTCTTCTATCTTTTTATGACATATTGCAAAACGATTAGAGAATTCTTTTAGTACTTCTCTAGAACAAGTTTCATAAGCTTTTAGTGTAGGAACATATACTGTTGTATAGTGATTATTCCAAGCTTGAATTGCTTTATCAGAAGCTAAAAATAGTTCTAAGCGACAAATAAAAGAATGGACGATTGGCTCTAGATCTTCTGCTTCGTAAAGTTCCATAGTACTTTTAAAATCATGAGCATATTTTCTTAACATCTTTTCGCCATCATTATGTAGTGAGTAATAATCTAATGCTTCAAAAGAACTGTTTTGAAATTGTTTACGTACTTCCGTTTCTATCTTTTGCCATAAGAAGCGTTTATACTCTGTCGCAAATTCATCAGTATAAGCAGAGAAAATATAAATCGATATCATACGATAATTGATATCTTGAGGAATTTGAGCAAATAATGCATTTACAATTTCTGTAGAAGAAGGAATTGTACTAGGTAAATCACTAGGTGTTGCATTATGAGGTAAACTTAAAACAAGAGAAGTAAGATTCATTAGAGTATTCATTTTTTCTTTCGCTTCTAAGAATAATTTATTTCTTTCTTCTACCAAAAAGAAATTTAAAGCAGTAGGGGAATCTTCTATCTTTTTGATTGTTTCAATACTAACACCACTATTTCTTAGATATGCAATTTGTTTTAATTGAGTAATGTTCTCTTCACTAAAATCATAGTAATTATTCTCTAACTTATTCACTTTAATTAGCCCACAATCAATATAGTAATGAATGGCTTTCTTTGTTAGATTTGTTTGTGTACAAGCTTCTTTCATTTTCATGAGTAAAGTATACCCCAAGGGAACAGTTTAATAAACAAACTTTGTGAAAAAATAAATTAATTGATGCAGAAAGGGATGAAAATTGTAATCATCTGTCTTGAATTTTCACAACTTGACTCACCTGTAACCGTATACATTACAGTATGTATATCGGAGGAAAAGAAAAATGAAAAAATGTATAAATAGCGTACTAGCTATTCTTATGGCTGTTTCTTTTACAGCTTGTAGTAATGGTAATAGTACAGCTACAGAAACACCTTCATCTACTAGTGCTGCTACAGGATATACAGCTGGAACATATACTGGAGAAGCTACAGGTCATAATGGAGCGTTAAGCGTAGAAGTAACAGTAAGTGAAGAAAAGATTGAAAGCGTAGAAGTAAAAGATCATACAGAAACTTATGGTATTGGTTATGGCTTAAAGGAAACCCCTATTGAAGCGATTCCTACTCAGATTGTAGAAAATCAATCTCTAGCCGTAGATACGATTACAGGTGCGACAATTACTTCAACAGCGATTGTTAGTGCTGTATCGAGTGCTTTAGAAGAAGCTGGAGCAGATGTAAGTGCCTTAAAAGTAAAAGGTGAAACAGTAAAGGCAGAAGATCAAGAAATCGACGCGGATGTAGTGATTTTAGGAGCAGGTGCTGCAGGAATGAGTGCCGCATTAGAAGCGAGTAATGCAGGAGCTTCTGTAGTCATTTTAGAAAAACAAGGAATTGTTGGTGGTTCTACAACTCGTTCTGGTGGAAAACTTGTTGCGGCAGGTACACCTCAACAAGAAGAAGCTGGATTTAGTGGTGATACAGCAGATGATTTATATAACTACTTAACAACTTATGATGAATATAACGAGATTAATCCTGATAAGTTACGTGAATTTACAGATCATGCATTAGAAGATGTAGAGTGGTTAGAAGGATTAGGTGTAGATGTTATTAATGTTGAACCTATTCATTCTTCCATTACACCATGGCGCGTACTGAATACAAAAGGTGGTGGAGGCCAAATTTCAGGTATTGGTGGTCAAATCTCTGTTCCTTTATATAACGCTGTAGAAAAGACAGATACACAAATTATCTACAATTGCAGTGCAGATGAAATCTTAATGGAAGATGGTAAAGCAGTTGGTGCGAAAGGCACAATGAAAGATGGTTCTACTGTTACAGTTCACGCAAAAGGTGTAATTATTGCGACAGGTGGTTATGCGGCAAATCACGAACTTGGTGCAGCATATTACGCAAACTATACAACAAGTGTTCCTGCAGGAAATGTAGGTGATGGCTTAATGATGGCAAAAGAAGTTGGAGCTGATGTATATGATGCTAAAGGCGTACAAGAAGTAGCTGTTAGCTTTACATGTGGTGTTGGTATCAATGAAGAATCAGGATTAATTGTAAATAACAATGGTGAAAGAGTAGTAAATGAATATACATATCAATCTCATGTTGCGACAGCTTTAAGAGAAAGTGGCTCTGAAGGTGGTTGGTATATCGCTACAAGTAGTGATCCTAACGCTACCGTTCAATATGGTTTAACACTTGATTCTACATTAAGCGCTGATACAGTTAGTGAACTAGCAGAAAAGATGGGTGTAGACGCTGATACATTAGAAGCTACAATTACTCGTTATAATGAACTTTGCGATAAAGGAGTAGATGAAGACTTCTCTAAACCTAGTGAATATATGTATAAGCTAGAAGGTACATTATATGCAATCCAAATGAATCCAGTATTAACCGTTACATTTGGTGGTATTAATACAGATACAGGATCTCATGTATTAGATACAGATGGTAATGTGATTTCGGGATTATATGCAGCAGGAGAAACAGCGTTTGTTGGTATCTTTGGCTCTGAATATCCAAGTTGTGGTGTTGCGATTGGCTCTTCTGTTCACTATGGTAGACTTGCTGGTCAAAATGCGGCTAACGAAGAGTAAGTAATTCATTTAAAATTTAGTTAAGAACTGCTTGATGGAATATTCAGGCAGTTTTTTATGTTATAGTTAATTCATGTTTGAAGAAAGAAGATTAAATCCTGGAGATATTGTGTCTCATTTCAAAAGAGAAACAGTAGATCCAAATACTACAAAATACTTATACCGAGTTCTTACTATCGCTACACATTCTGAAACAGGAGAAAAACTAGTGATTTATGAAGCACTATATGAACCTTTTGGAATATTTGCTAGACCATTAGATATGTTTATGAGTGAAGTAGATCATGATAAATATCCAACGATTAAACAGAAATATCGTTTTGAAAAGGTAGAAAAGTAATGAAGATATATTTACTTGTAATTAATATTTTTAGTTTTATTTTATATGGACTAGATAAGTTAAAAGCGAAATATCATTGGTGGCGTATTAGTGAGAAAACATTATTACTTATTTCACTTATTGGTGGAGCATACGGTAGTTATCTAGCAATGAAATTATTTCATCATAAAACACGTAAAAATATTTTTAGCATAGGTGTACCAGTAATGATCGTTTTAGAGACAATCTGCATATATTATTGGTGGAAAATACACTAAAGTGATAAACTGCTATGATATAATTACAAATACACAAAAAGGAGTTATTTATGCGTCGTAGACCTATTGGAGACTTTTGGTTTATTATATTTATTTTCTTTATGCTTGGAGGTTCTGGATTCTTACCAGGACTATTACTAGTTGGGCTTATGGGTTTTGTTGTGTATAAAGCAATTCAATCTGCGAATAATAGTCAAAATGACAATTCATTTAGACGTTCTTATACACGTTCTTATGGATATACAGAACGAAAGAATGGAAATATCCATACATCAAGTGATTTAGCAAAAATTAATGTATTTTTAAGAAAATATTTTAAGTCACATAATTCTTTATTTGTATTAGATGATATTGAGTTAATACCTAGAACAGATCGTTATAGTACTTTAAGTAGTCTAGATGTATATCGTAACGGCAATAAGATAGGAACAATCAATGAATATCGTAATAAATATGGTCAAGCCTATGATGAATTATTCGATGCGTTATTAAAACTTGCGACTAGCGAAAATACAGTCAAAGAGACACCTATCGTTGATGCAGAAATTGTAGAAAATAATGCACCTAAAGAAGAAAAGAAAGAAGAAGTAAAAGAAACACCTATTAGTAAATCACAGAAATTTATTAATGAGATTAATGCATTAAATGAAGATATTCCTCATGAAGATATATCAAATGGATTGTATGAAACATGTGCTTTATTAAAACAAGTACAGATATTAGAAAATAAGTTCCCTGATAGTGCGAAAAAGCTAGATAAAATGTATGAATATTATTTACCTTATCTAGTAAAGATATTACGTACATATGAAAATCTACAAACAGTAAAGAGTGATCCAAACTATGAAAAGAGTGTAGATCAATTAACTCGTACAATTAAATCTATTAATGAAGCATTAAATAATATTATTCCTACATTAAGTGATTCAGACTTTACAAATTTATCTGTAGATATGGCTACCTTAGAAGCTTTATTACAAAAAGATGGATTAACAGGTGGTATGGATTCTATGGAATCTGCCGCAAAGAAATAAGAGGTTTTAGACAATGAATAATCGAGATCGTAAACATGAAGAAAAAGAAAGATTGATGGAAGAAGTGCTTGGAAAAAGTCGTTCTTATGAACAGATCGAACCAGCAAAAGCAGTAGAATTATCTTTTGATTCAAAAAAGAAAGTTGATGAAACAGCAGATACATTAAAACATGCAACAGAATCTTTTAATAATTTAAAAGCGATTCTCGAAAGAAATCAAAAAGATTTAGAGTCTATTAGTAAAGATACTGGTTTAGTTGATTCTTTATCTTCTTCGGATATGGAAAGAGTAAGAAATGAACTAGCTAGTGACTATGGTGTAAAAAATGAACCTGTAGTTAGTGAACAAGTAGATATCAATAAAGTATTTGAAGAAGTATCTAAAGAATTAGAAACACAGACAATTGTAAGTAAAGATACACAAGATGGTTTAATCCATTCTTTTCGTAGACCTTATGTCATGGGAGAAGAAAAGGGCAAGGCTAAAAATGTAGCGATTATTACAGGACCTAATGGTAGTGGTAGACACGAAACTTTATCTAGTATTGTAAAAGACTTATATCATAAACAAGTATTACTTAGTGAAGATATTTATACGATTGATATGAGCTTATATCAAAGTGGCTCTCAAGAACAAGTTTTCTTACAAGATTTATATCAAGCACTAAATGGTAAAGGTAGTGTGATTTGTTTTGAAAACTTTGAATCAGGATTTCCATCATATTTAAGAATGTTAGATAACTTAGCATGTAATGGCAAGGTTATGCTAAGCAAGAGATATGTTTTTACTAAAGGTATCTTAGTAGAAAATCAAACAGGCTTAGTAAAAGAATCAGTAGATTCACTTAGTGCTGAAGGAAAATATTTATTCTTTATGACTTCAGGTGGTACAAAATCTGTACAAAATGCTTTTGGGGCTACTTTCTTATACCATGTATTAGATACAGTAACATTTAATACTTTAAATGAAGAACAAATTACGAAAGTCATTGAACAAAAGATAAATGAATTAGACACAAAATGTAAAACAAATCTAAAGTTTAACTTAAAAGATAGTGAAGTACTTAAAGATTGGGTGTTACAGCATTATGACAAGATGAATGGTGCTGATGGAATTACATCGTTATTTGATGATTTCTATGTGTCATTAAGTCAAGTTGCCTTAAATCTAAATCAAGTAGATGTAGTAGACGCAATAATTACAATAAAAGATGAAAAGCCAGTAGCTATAGTAAATGGTCAAGAAACAGTACTTATTCGTTCTAAGACAAGTAGTGAAGAAATTGAAGCTGTAAATAAAGAAATGGATGAGATTGTTGGATTAACAAATGTAAAAGACTATGTTCATTCCTTACAAAGTCATATTCATATACAAGAGTTAAGACGTGAACAAGGAATGAAAGTCAGTGCTGTATCAAAACATATGATTTTTACAGGTAATCCAGGTACGGGTAAAACAACAATTGCTAGATTGCTTGCTAGATACATGAAGGCAATCGGTGCTTTATCTAAAGGACAATTAGTGGAAGTTACTCGTGCTGATTTAGTAGCACAATATGTTGGTCAAACTGCTCCACTTACAATGAGTGTCATTAAATCTGCATTAGGTGGCGTACTATTTATCGATGAAGCTTATTCTTTACATCGTGGTAATGATGATGCATTCGGACAAGAATGTATTGATACAATTGTTAAAGCAATGGAAGATAATCGTGATGATTTAATTGTTGTTTTAGCAGGATATAAAAAAGAAATGGAAGTATTCTTAGAAAGTAACTCTGGTTTAAGATCTAGATTTCCAAATATTATCGATTTCCCAGATTATACAGGAGAAGAATTAAAAAAGATTGCGATCTTACAAGCTAAGAGTAAAGGATACTTCATTAGCGAAGAAGCTTATGAACCTTTACAAGATTACTTTACGAAAGTACAAGAGACTCGTGCAGCAGAAGCAGGTAATGGACGCCTAGCTAGAAATATTGTAGAAGAAGCTATCTTAAAACAATCAAATCGATTAGTTCAAAATCCTAATGATAAATTAGATGAATTGAAACTAGAAGATTTTAATCTAACAAACATTTAGCGAAAATGCTCTAAGTAAATACTTGGAGCATTTTCTTTTTAAAAAATGTTAGCACTTAAAATGAAAAAGTGATAAAACATAATTCAATTTTAAAATGCAAACATTCGATAATATGCGTAAAATAAGGCTTTAAATAAGATTGAAAAATATTTTAAAAAAATTAGCACTCCACACTTGACTCTGCTAAAATACCGAGCTAATATAATGGTGTAATCGATGAAGAGGTCGATAGAAAAGAGGTACTAGTTATGGTATATGAACCAATGAGAAGAAACGGAATGTTTACAGATATGTTTGATGATATGTTTGGAGGACCAACTTTCCAAAACTATAGTGTGATGAGTACAGATATTCATAAAAAAGATGGTGATTATATTCTTGATATAGAACTTCCTGGATATAAAAAAGAAGAAATTAAGATAGCTCTAGAAAAAGGAACTCTAAGTATCAGTGCTAAGAGAAATGAAACACAAGAAGAAAAAGATGCTAAAGGTAATTTAGTTCGCCAAGAAAGATATGCTGGTGAAGTAACAAGAAGCTTCTATGTAGGCGATGCAGTTAAAGATCAAGATGTTAAAGCATCATTCAATAATGGTATTTTAACAATCACAATTCCTTCTGAAGAAAAGAAACAAAAAGAAGAGAAGAAATTTATCGGTATTGAATAAAAAGGAGATGAGTATGATGAGATATTTAGCAAATAGAAACAACAGTGTTTTAGATGATTTATGGGACAATGTATTTACAGGTTTTAGTAACAATCGTTTGATGAGAACTGATGTTCATGAAAAAGATGGTAAATATGTCATGGATATTGACTTACCAGGGTATAAGAAGGAAGATGTAAAGATTTCTCTATACAACGGTAACTTAACAATCAGTGCAGAAAAGAATGAATCTGATGAAGAAAAGGATTCTAAAGGTAATCTAATTCGTCAAGAAAGATATTCTGGTAGTTGCACAAGAAGCTTCTATGTTGGTGATAGCATTCGTGAAAGCGATATTCAAGCTTCATTCAACAATGGTATCTTAACAATTACTGTTCCAACTGAAGAACATAAAGAAGAAACAGAAAAGAAATATATTGATATTCTATAACTAAACGACAAGGTTTCCCCCAAATCTTGTAAGACTAGCCTAATTGACTAGTCTTTTTTGTATGCTATAGTACTCCTACTATAAAGGAGACAAAAATGCTCAAAAT
>CAVIQY010000037.1:10565-20747 GCA_963645035.1 bacterium
GATGTATTAGCTTACTTCATTGATAAAGAAAATGCTAGTTGTGTACTAACAAACAAGTTAATTCAAAGTGGCTATAAACAAAAAAGAGATGGTTATGTAACTTATCTAAGAAACAAAGGATGGGCAGAAGAAAAAGTATATCATCAATACAATCATCTGATTTATAGTTGGGTAGAACAATACGAATTAGAAGGGAACTACAACGCTACTTTTAGAGAAAGTATTACTTGTGGAGAATTATTATTTTGGATGGCAGAAGTGAGTCATGCGGTAAGTGATCAAGAACTAGAAAAACTAAAGGATTATGTCATTGAAGAATTTCATGCAAAAAAACAAACACAAGGGGAACTAAATAAAGTAATCCATCGGGTTTGTTTTGCAAGAATCA
The DNA here is from genome assembly GCA_963645035.1 of bacterium. Classification (GTDB taxonomy): domain Bacteria; phylum Bacillota_I; class Bacilli_A; order Erysipelotrichales; family Erysipelotrichaceae; genus Bulleidia. The sequence goes on from CAVIQY010000037.1 coordinate 10,954, forward strand.
TTTATACCGTATTAAGTGCTACAAAAGGTTAGTCTAAACGTTGTCTATCTACAAGATGAGCAAATTTACCATTTAGTTGAATTAACTCATCATAAGTTCCTTCTTCTTGAATTTTACCGTTTTCTAAATATAAGATTCGATCTGCGTTTTTAATCGTAGATAAACGATGGGCGATAACGACTCTAGTACAATTTAGATTTTCTATTGCGTCAGATATCTTCTTTTGCGTGATGTTATCTAGAGCAGAAGTCGCTTCATCAAAGAATAATATTTTTGGTTTTGATACTAATGCTCTAGCAATTAGAATTCGTTGTTTCTGACCACCAGATAAACCACCTTGTCCTTCAGAAATAAGAGTATGCATTCCCATAGGCATTTGCTTAATGTCATCCGCAATTGACGCAAGTTCAGCAGCTTTCCAAGCTTCTTCTTCGCTTAATAATGGAGCGGAGATTGTAATATTCGATAGGATATCACTAGGGAATAATTTACTATTTTGTTGAACTGTACCAATTTGTTTTCTTAATGAAGGTAAATCAATATCTTGTAAATCATGACGGTCATAAAAGATTGATCCTTTTTGAGGTGTTTCAAATCCTAATAAAAGTCTAAGTAAGGTACTTTTACCACAACCTGTAGCTCCTGTTATCGCAACATATTCACTAGGTTTTATAGATAAACTTAAGTCATCAATCACATTTGGTGTATCTTCACTATATCTAAAACTTAAGTGATTTATTTCTATCGCACCAGATAAATTTGTTAGTATTTCTTTATGGGTACTATTTTCAGGTATAGCTTCTAATATCGGTTTTGCCATTTCTAACATTGCAGGAATTTGTGAGGCTAAGCGACATGCATTAGCTAAAACAGTAAACGCTGACGCAACCATTCCATATGCTGCAGAAAAAGCATAATAATTATCTACACTAATATGATTTTGAATGCTAATTGCATATAGAATAATCATTCCAACTAAAGAAATAGAGAATTGTAATACACTACTTAATTTTAAGAATAGTGGTGGGTTATATTGGTAGTTCGCTTCTTTCGCATATGTCTTTGCCCATTTCGCAAACATTCTTTTTTCAGAACCTGTGAGTTTTATCTTTTGTATACCTTTAACTGTTGCGTAAGTTAAACCACTAGTTTTTGCACTAGCATTCATTTGTTTTAATAAATGTTTTGATTTGACAATACTTGTAATAAGAGAAAGTAGAAACGAACTAAAAATAATGAGTAATGATGGTAATACAAGACATTTAGCATAGTGCGAGATTTGTCCAATATAAATAATTGAAAATAAGGAGGTTAATCCTGTTGATCCTAATGTATTAAATATCGTAGAACAAATAGATTCAGCACTTTGTAGTTTATAGTAGAGCTCACCAGAACTAAAGTTAGTAAAAAATGAAGAAGGTAAGTGAATCATTCTACTCACTAAAGCAGCTTGTACAATAACATCTTGTCTAGTAGATATTTTTGATTTCATGAGATTTTGATAAATCTTTAAGCATAAAGAACTAACTAAATAACAGGTAATAAAAATACTTAGTGCGAGTAATGCTTGAGTATTTTTTGACTCTAAAACTTCACCAAATAAGATTTTTGTAAACATTGGAGCTAATAGTCCTAACAAAGATAAAGCTAAGATGACACCTACATAAAGAAGAATATCTGACACAGTTAATTGTTGAAACATGAAATGATATAAATCTTTAATTGTTAAGCTTTTAAGCGGTAATGGTGGATAAAAACATATCGCTTCATCATCTAATGCACTAGCTATCTTTTTATTTATCTTTACTTTTTTATTTGTAAGAGGATCAAATAAGCTATAACCACCAAGTCTATTTGGTTTTAATATCACTGCATTACCATCTTCTTTCATGGTGGTAACCATGATTAATGTCGACTTCTTATACCATTTATCATCAAGTTTTACACTTCTATACATGATGCCATAAGGACGTAAACGATAATCTAATTGTTCTTCAAGCGTTTTCACTTTTTTAGGTAGTGGATCGTTATTCACGGAAAAATGAAAATATTTTAATATTTCGTTAATAACAGAATTACCTAGTTCATGATAATCTAAAGCATTTTTAAGATGTTCACTCGTCACTGCATCACGTAAAGATTCTATCGCTTCAGCAAATTCTTCATCATCTGTAAATTCTTTTAATTTTAAATTGATATTAAATTCATTCATATACAGTACCTTTACGCAACTTGAACTAGCTTTTGATATAACTCATTTGATTTCAAGAGTTCTTCATGTGTGCCACATCCTTGAATCTTGCCATTTTCTAAGACAATAATCTTATCGCAAGAACGAATAGTCGATAAACGATGGGCAATCATAATACAAGTGATATTTCTTTTTTTAATTGCTTGTAAAATATCATATTCATTAGACGCATCTAATGCACTAGTCGCTTCATCTAAAATAAGAATAGAAGGATTAGACGCAAGTGCTCTAGCAATTTCTAGCTTTTGTCTTTGACCACCTGATAAATCTCTACCATCTTCTTTTAATTTGTAACGATAGCCATGAGGCTTAGACATGACATCTTCATGGAATTTCGCATCCATGCTTGCGGCTACAATTGTAGATTCATCTATGTTTTGATCCCACATACGAATATTTTCCGCAATCGTATCTTCAAATAAAGTAATATCTTGATCTACAATCGCTAAAGAAGCACGGAATACACCTTTATAGATTTGTTTTAGAGATTTATCATCAAATAAGATTTGTCCATTCCAAGGTTCATAAATACCAGATAGTAGCTTTGCAATAGTGGATTTACCACAACCTGAATCACCCACTATTGCGATAGATTCACCAGGTTGTATCGATAAACTGAAGTTTTCGATTAATGGTGTAGAGAGTTTGTTATAACCAAAGGTGATATCTTTGATATCTATTTTTCCACTTAATTTGTTATAAGTATGTTCTTTTTGTGTGCTAAAGATATCTTCATCGTGATAGTCCATGACATCATCAATTCTTTCCATATTTGTACGCATTTCTTGTAGGGTTCTACTGGAATCAATTAAGGTAAGAGTAGGTGTCATAAAGGAAGAAAGAAATCCTTGAAATGCCATTAACTTACCAATTGTAAAGTTGCCATTCATGATTTGCCATACACCTAAAACAAGAATGAAGTAACTTGTAAAAGAAGCAATAAATTGTGGAATCATACTTAAATAAACATCTGTTTTTGCGTATTTAATCTGTTCTACATTGGCGTTAGCTTGAATGTTGGCCCATTTAGTAAAGAATCCAAGTTCTGTACCACTTGCTTTAAGGCTTTCAATCATATCGATACCCACAATAGTTGTAGAAGCTAAATTCGCTTTTTCTTTTAAAGAAACTCGAGTAATATTGATTCTTTTCTTTGCAATAAGATGACTAAAGAAGGCATTAATCCCCATTGAAACTAGGCCAATAATGGTTAACTTCCAACTATATTTAAGCATGATACACAAATAGAAAATCATCATCACAATATTCAATACTAATGGAGCAAAGGTATCAATTAGACTAGTCGCAATAGTCGCATTACTTGCTTGTCTTTGTTCAATATCTCCAGCTCTTCTTTGACTAAAGAATTCAATTGGTAATCTCATGATTTTCCACATAAATGTAGAGTTACCGATAACTGCCATCTTCCCACTAATTCTTAATGAATAAATCGCATCTAAAGTAACTAAGGTAATCTGTATGATTACAAGTAAGGATAATAAAAATAGAAAAGGCATAACCCATTGTGGATTTTTCCCAGGCAATAAATAGTCAATAAATACACGAGAAAATGCAGGACTTAATAATTCAATTAGTGAAGCGATGATGCTTGTTGTTATCGCAAAAGCTATCGCAACACCGGTTCCTTTTAGTCTTTTCTTAATAAAAGTAAATAGACTCTTTGGTTTACCACTAGGCATAAAATGATCACTTGGAGAAAATTGGATAATGATTTGATTATAAATTTGTTCAAATTCTTTTTCTGTGTAAATAGTATTTCCTCTAGCAGGATCGTTTACATAAATCTTTCCTTTTTTTACGCCATTTACGACAACAAAGTGACTACCATGAACAAAGGCAATACAAGGAAAAGTGACATTTTGAAAAAAGGTATGTACAGGGCATCGATATCCTGAAGTTTGTAAGTCATAATATCGAGCAGCACGCATGATACTGCCAGCACTTACACCATCTCTAGATACACCACATGTTGTACGTACTTCTTCTATAGGAATCCATTTATCGTAGTACGCTAAAATCATGCATAAACTAGCAGCACCACATTCTAGTTCTTCTAGTTGCATGATTACAGGTACTTTAGCGACACCACTTGTGATAGGTTGTTTTACTGTATTCTTACTCATATCTATCACCTTAATCTAATAAAAATGAAATAGGAGAAATTTCATCATAGGTAATACTACCTTGATAATATCCTTCTTTTATTTCATCACTAGTTTCTACTAGATACGTAGCTGTGTCTTCTGTTTCATCGATTAGCTTTGTAATTGTTCCAGTTGTGCTAGAAAACGTGATTGTCATACCTATCTCAATATTCTCATTATCATCATGATCTACAAAACAAGTCGCTTGGTTACTTTCAACACAAACGATAGCTTCTACTTGTTTATGAATATGACCAAAGAAAGACCAACCTAAAATACCAACAAGGATACTTAGCATTGCGATAATTAATAGCCAAATACCTGGATGAATGACTTCGATATAGTGATTTAAGTCATCTATGCTTTGATTTGTTTTCTTAGAACGAGTCGTTTTTGGCATAGGGATATCTTTCCTTTCTAAACTACTTTCTAATATTGTACAATATGACGCTAAAAATAGAGAAAAACTCGTTTTACAAAGTTTGTTGATAACATGTTTAACTTACTAGAAAAGTAAATTGAGCAAAAAACAAGTTATTTTTGTAATAAAACAAGTTAAAAATATAAGCTCTATTGCAAAACAACTAAATTCAAATATGATGAAGGAAAGAAGGTGGTGACATGCATGAATGCACAAGATGTAACAACACTTACAGTAGATTTATTAATCAAATATTATGAAAATAATATCCAACTATTTTTAGATTGTTGTGATGAAGATGTTTTGTGGTTAGGGCCAGCAAAAGGGCAATGGATTCGTACAAAAAAATTATTAGTAGAAACTTTTGGTAATGAACAGAATGATTTAACCTTTGCAGTACATAATTTAATGGCTACACCACTAGCTATTTCTAGTGGTTGTTTAGAAGTATTACTCACTTTTGCGGTAGATACATTTTGGCCAGATAATCGAACTAATCGTGTATATCAAAGAATATCTTTTACTTGGAATATTGAGAAAGAAAAACCATTAATTCGTTTCATCCATATATCTAATTCCATTGATTATGATTCAAGAGATACAATTTATCCTGTACATTATTTAGATAAACATCAAGAAATGACTTTATATTCAGATAATCATAAAAAGTTATTTTTTAAGGGTGTACAAGGCACAATGCTTTATGTGAATCCAAAAGATATTCTATATATCGAAAGTAAAAAGAATCATAGTATATTTCATTTAAGTACGAAAACATTTGAATGTATGAGTAGATTAAGTAATCTAGTAAAACAAACGGAAGGCTATCTCATTCATTGTCACGCTAGTTATTTAGTTAATCCAACATATGTAAAAGAAATTAAGAGATTTAACTTAACACTATTAGATGATACGGTAATTCCTATTCCTGAGAAAAAATATACAGCGGTAAAAGCGAAAATATTAAACAAGTAAAATATAGTAATTTTAGTGAAGAAAATATACAATAAATGCTGTATGGATAAGGGATTTAAGACAAAAGTAATTACGGCACTAGTACTATGTGGTTGTATTGTACTAGGACTTATATATTTAATAACGATGCGTGTTTTTACGAAAAATCATGAGGATAGTTTACCTACGACTTCGCCTACGCCGTCGATTGAAGTGACCCCATCGCCTACACCTATTCCTACACCAACACCTGTTGTCTATGACACAACAAGTAATGATAGCTTATATCGTATCGTAAACGCGGATCATCCAATTGATGAAGATTATGTACCAGAGAATCTAGTGACATTAGATAGTTCTAAAATTAGAGTCAGCAATGTATTTTCGTTAAGAGAAGATGCCTATAACGATTTATTAGAACTATATCAAGCAGCTAGTTCTGTAGGATATAAGATGCGAATTATTTCTGCATATCGATCATACAACGAACAAGTTACGCTATATGATTATTATCAAAAAAACTATGGTACAAGTTGGGCAGAACAGATTGATGATAAACCAGGCCTAAGTGAACATCAATTAGGATTGAGTATAGATGTAGGTATAGCGAATGGGTATTGTGATCTAAACGCATGTTTTGCAAATACGAGCCTATATACATGGTTAAAAGAAAATGCATATCAATATGGATTTATTGAAAGATATCCACAAAATAAACAAGATATAACAGAGGTCATCTATAGTCCTTGGCATTATCGTTATGTTGGTAAAGAAATGGCAGAAAAAATCTATCAATCAAACTTAACAATGGAAGAATACTTTTCTGAATAAGAAAAGTATTCTTTTTCTGAAAATATTTCATTATTTTTGAAAAATTCTATTGACACGTCAAAAGCGTGAGCGTATATTTTAAACATACAAACCGATGATTAGGAGATCAAACATAGAAAGCAATTTCTAGAGAGTCGTGATGGTGGAAAGCGACAATGAAGCGCTATGCAAATGGACCTATGAGGGCTGAATGAAAGCTTATGCAAGTACGTTCAGACGTAATGCCAACGTTAAAGGGCAGGAAATGTGATTGCATTTTCTAACGAGAGAGAAGATATTTCTTCTAATTAAGGTGGTACCGCAGGTTATAACGCTTGTCCTTATATGGATGAGCGTTTTTTGTTTATCACAAAGAAAATGCAGAATAGGAGGAGAAATTCACATGAAAAAACTATTTACTTTATCTTTAGTAGGAATGATTTCTACAACACTTCTTGGTTGTTCTTCAGCTTCTGCAACAACTACACCAACTGCTAGCGAAACAAGTGACAAAAAGACATATAAAGTCGCTATTGTTAAGCAACTAGATCACGCTTCACTTGATGAAATCGCAAATGCAATATGCGACGAATTAGATGCGATTAGTGAACGTGATGGTGTAACCATTGAATATGGTGAAGTTTATTCTGGTCAAAATGATCAAACAACATTACAACAAATTGGTTCACAGGTTGTTAGTGATGGTGTAGATGTCATTATTCCTATCGCTACATTAGCTGCACAAACAATGACTGTCGCAAGTAATGGAGATATTCCTGTAGTATTTGCGGCTATATCTGATCCTGAATCTGCTGAATTAACAGATATTGATTATGTTACAGGTACAAGTGATGCTTTAAATACAAATCAAATTATGGAAATGATTTTAAAAGCTAATCCTGACACAAATAAAGTTGGACTTCTTTATTCCATGTCTGAAGCAAACAGTAAAAAACCTATCGAAGAAGCGAAAGCATATTTAGATGAAAAAGAAATTGAATATGTAGAAGCTACTGGTAATACAGATGATGAAATTAGACAAGCATGTGCTTCTTTAATCGCTAGTGGTGTTGATGCAGTATTTACACCTACTGATAATGTAGTTATGGCTAGTGAATTATCTATCGCTACAGATTTAGCTGATGCGGGTATTCCTCATTATACAGGTGCTGATTCATTTGTTAGAAATGGTGCATTTGCGACATGTGGTGTGAACTATACAGAACTAGGAAAAGAAACAGCTGATTTAGCGTATCTAGCAATGAGTGAAGGTATTGAAGCTACAGGATATAAAGGAAGCTATGAAGTTATGCCTGGTGGAATCATTACAGTAAATTCAGAAACAAGTGCGAAACTTGGTTTAGATTCAAGTGTATTTGAAGAATTTGGTACAGTTACTGAAGTAGAAACAAGTGAGGATTAATACATGCTGTATATCATTCAAACAGCGTTACAACTAGGATGTGTATACTCATTTGTTGCCTTAGCTTTATTTCTAAGCTATAGAGTACTAGGCATAGCTGATTTAACTACAGATGGTTGTTTTGTATTAGGTATGGCTGTATCTGTAAGCTTTGCGTCCCTTGGTAATCCAGTCTTAGGTATATTTATGGGAATACTTGCTGGAGGACTTGCAGGACTTGTTACTGCTTTATTACAAACGAGACTTGGTGTTCCATCTATCTTAGCTGGTATTGTGACGAATACAGGACTTTATACAGTAAATCTAATGGCTATGGGATGGAGCTCTAACTTATCTTTATTAAAGAGTGAAACTATCTTTACCTTATTTAAAAAGACAGGTATTGCAGGTTCTTGGAATGTCATTGTATTAGTACTCGTTATTGTTGTCGTAGTGATGGCATTAATGAAATGGTTTTTATCTACTAGACTTGGTTTATCGATTCGTGCTACAGGAGATAATCAAGATATGGTAAGTGCTTCTTCAATTAATCCTAAATTTACAATTATGATTGGTTTAATTCTTTCTAATATGTTAACAGGATTAAGTGGTGCATTAGCTGGGCAACTACAAAAAAGTGCGGATATCAATGCGGGTACAGGTATTGTGACAGTAGGACTAGCCACATTAATTATTGGGGAAACAGTCATTAATGGTAAGAAATCAATCGGTAGAAATATCTTAGCTTGTTTTATTGGTAATGTAATCTATCGTTGTATTTATGCATTTATTTTACAATCGCATATTATTCCAATTGAAGGATTAAAACTCATGACAGCGTTAGTCGTTACACTAGCGATAGCTGTTCCTTATCTAAAAGATACGAAGAAAGGAAAAATCACATGCTAAGTATAGAACATATCTCCAAAACATTTAGCTTAGGTACAGTAAATGAAAAGAAAGCTGTAGATGATTTTTCTTTAAGCATACAAGATGGCGATTTTATTACAATTATTGGTTCTAATGGGGCTGGTAAATCTACGTTATTCAATTGTATTGCAGGGAACTTTCTTCCTGATTCAGGTAAGATTATTTTAGATGGAAACGATATTACAAATATTCCTGATTATAAAAGAAGTAAATATATTGGTAGATTATTCCAAGATCCATTACGTGGTACAGCTCCACATATGACCATCAAAGAAAATCTTGCGTTAGCTTATATGCGTGCAGAGAATAAAACGAATATCTTTTCTAGAATTAGTAAAAAAGATGAAATGAATTTCAAAGAAAAGTTAAAAGAATTAGATCTTGGTTTAGAAGATCGTTTAAATACACAAGTAGGACTATTATCTGGTGGTCAAAGACAAGCACTAACATTATTAATGGCTACGATTGTACCACCTAAGATATTATTGCTTGATGAACATACTGCCGCATTAGATCCTGTAGTAGCTGAAAAAATCTTAAAGCTAACAAATAAAATCGTAAATGAAAATCATATGACATGCTTAATGATTACGCATAATATGAAGATGGCACTTGCGACAGGAAATAGAACGTTAATGATGCATAAAGGTAAAATCATCCTAGATTTGAATGAACAAGAAAAGAAAAATATGAATGTAAAAGATTTGATGAATCGTTTTAGCGAAGAACTAAATGATGATCGAATCTTACTAGAAGAATAAAGAAAAGGCAATGCGATATGCATTGCCTTTAAACGTTTATTTTGCATCAGTTTGAACTAAGTTATAACCACCTACATTACAACCTTTAGCTTCATAGATT
>CAVIQY010000038.1:0-12840 GCA_963645035.1 bacterium
ATCTATTAACTTTGTTTGATTGCTTTCCATATGTTTATTTTACTATCACATCTTCATGAATACTAGAAAACACTAGTTTTTGTTTTTAAAATAGTTCTCTACAAACAAAACAAATTCTTTTTCTACATTCGTTAAATGTTTTGTTTTATCCCAACAAATCGCTTGTGTTCTAGTAGGAAGGTTACCTTCTAGAGGAATGATTTTAATAGACTCTAAAGGAATGCTATTTACGTTTGCTCCTACAGGTGTAGAAATCGCAACAGCTTTATTTTCCGATACCATTTTCATTCTCAACAAATATCCACCATAATATATTTTCTTTGGATGAAAGTTTTCTTGGTCAAATATTCTTAACATGTAATTATGTGCAGAAGTATTCTCAGGAAGAATAGAAAAGAATGATTGATTCTTTAATTCTGTTAGTTTTATCGTTTTTCTATTTGATAGTTTATTATCTTTAGAAATTAGTATTACTGGATATTCATGATCATGAATTTGCTTATATTCATAATATTTAGGATCAATATCTTCAATAATTCCACAATAAAAGTCATATTGTTCCATTTTGTTATAATCATTCACCATATTTAAAGGAATAACTGAAGAATGAACTGTAATATCTGGATGTTCTTGTTCATATTGATAAAGAACATTACTATAAATTAATTGGCTCGTCATCGCTACATTTAATTCTGTTTTTTCTTTTGGTGAAAGTGCTTCTTTTCCTGTTTCTAAAAGATTTAACGCTTCATCAACATATTTATAAAATAGTCTTCCATTATCATTTAAGTAAATTCTCTGTGACTTTCTATCAAATAACTTAACCCCAAGTTCATCTTCAAGTTTACGAATTGTGCTTGATAAAGATGGTGGAGAAATCATTAATTTCTCTGCCGTATTTGATAAATGTTCTGATTTAGCTAATTCTAGAAAGTATTTTAGTTGTAGTAAATCCATATATCTTACCCAATTATGTAACTAGTATTTTCTAAGCAAATAATAATCTATTTCTCTTCAAAAAGAAAGTTATTAAATTTAAACTTAACAACTTTTTAAATAACAAAGTAATTTTCTTCTAAAAAATATGAGTAAGAATATAAGTGTAAGATATATCTTAAAAATAATTACGTAATTATCATTCATAAAGTTAGGAGGAATAGTTGTGAGTGAGAAAAAAGGTAAAAAACTGAAACTAATGGACTTAATAGCTATCTCCAGTGGTCAGGTTATCGGTGCCGGTGTTGTCACTTTAATTGGAACAGCAATTGGAGTAACAGGCACATCCGCATGGTTAGCTTATGGAGCCGCAATCGTAGTTGGTTTCTTCAGTATTATCCCATTTATTTTCATTAGTAGTGCAACTGTATTACAAGGTGGGGAATATAGTATCGTTGCTAACATGTTTGACTCAAGAGTTGCAGGCTTCTATGGTGTAGCCTTTATTACACAATGTCTAAATTTATCATTATTAGGAACATCATTAGGTAGTTATGTAAATTCTATTTTCCCTGCTATAAATGGTCGTATTGTAGGACTAATAGCAGTAACCGTATTCTTTGTATTAAATCTTGGCGGTGTAAATATCATGGCTAAAGTTCAAAAACTATTAACAGCTATATTAATCATCGCATTATTAGCATTTGGTATCTATGGTATGACTAAAGTAAATCCAAGTGTATATGACATTTCTAGTCCAACATTCTTTTCAGATGGTTATGGTGGATTTATGGCAGCTATCGCTGTATATGCATATTCAACCTATGGTCAATACATGGTTATGAACTTTAGTAAAGATGCTGAGAATCCTACTAGAGATGTACCATTAGCTATACTTATTTCAACTGGAATTATATTTGTTGTTTATGTAAGTGTAGCAATTGCAGATTGTGGAATTCTACCAATTGAACAAGTAGCAAACCAACCATTAACACTAGCTGCTAAAGAATTATTTGGAAAGCTATATCCTTTATTTATCATAGGTGGTCCTATTATGGCTTTGGCAACAACAATGAACTCTACATATGGTTCTAGAGCTAATCCAATTCTAAGAGCTGCTAAAGATGGATGGTTCCCTAAATTTACAACAAAACTAAATAGTAAAGATGTACCAGTTGTAATTATGGCTGCTGTATATCTTGTTGGTATTATCCCTTTAATCTTTAACTTAAGTATTAAGACAATTACAAATAACTTAGTATTAGTTGGTTATTTATTACGTATGATTACTGCTGTATCAATCATTAGAATGCCTAAGTTATTAAGTGAACAATGGAAAAAATCATTCTTACATGTACCAGATCCTGTATTTTATACAATTATGGGTCTAACAATAATCGCAAATATTTATATGGTTTATTTGTCACTAAAAGGTTTATCTACAATAATTGCAATCATTAACATCGTATTCTTAATAATCTGTGCAATCTATTCAGTCATTAGATATAACAGTGGCAAAGTAACAATGGAAAGTGTCAAGAAAATATAAAGGAGAAAATATAATATGAAAATTACAAGTATTGATGCATTACAACTTCCTAGTGGTAATAGTGGACAATCTTCTCGTGGAGCTTGGAGTCCAGTATTAGTTAGAATTAATACAGATGAAGGTATCTGTGGTTGGGGTGAAGCTGGTCTAGCTTATGGTAAAGGTTGGCGTGCAGGTCTAGGAATGATCCAAGATTTTGCCGAACAAATCATGGGTATGGATCCTATGCATACAGAAGAAATTTGGGAAACAATTTTCCGTAAAACATTCTGGGGCATGGGTGGCGGAACAGTTGTTTCTGCAGCGATGAGTGCAATTGATATTGCATTATTAGACTTAAAAGGCAAAGCATTAGGTGTTCCTGTTTACCAATTATTAGGTGGTAAAACAAATGATAATTTACGTACTTATGCAAGCCAAATTCAATTCAACTGGGGTTCAGAAATTAAGAAACAAGCATTAGAAAAACCAGAAGAATATGCTGAAGTAACAAAACGTTGTATCGCTGAAGGATATGATTGCGTTAAGGTAGATCCAATTATCGTACCTGATCCTGATGCTCCTAGTTGGAATATTAGAGGTCCATTACAAAACCATGTAATTCAAGCAGTATATGATCGTGTAGCCGCAATCCGTGAAGCTGGTGGTGATGATTTAGATATCATCTTAGAAATGCATTCTAATACAGATACGATTTCTGCTATTCAAATTGCTCAAGCTGTTGAACCACTTCGTATTTTCTACTATGAAGAACCAGCTCATCCACTAAATGTTGAAAACTTTGTCGAAATTAAGAAAAAGACAAATATTCCATTAGCTTCTGGTGAACGTATTTATAATCGTATGGGTTATAGACAATTCTTTGAAAAGAGAGTTCTTGATGTAGTTCAACCAGACCTATGCTTATGTGGTGGTTTATCTGAAGCAAAGAAGATTTGTGATATGGCATGGGCATATGACTCACATGTTCAAATCCATGTTTGCGGTAGTCCAATTTCTAAAGCTGCAGCATTACAAATTGAAGCAGCAATTCCAAACTTCTTAATTCATGAACATCACCAAAGAGCTTTAAATCCTACTAACAGAGCAACATGTAAATATGATTATCAACCTGTTAATGGTAAGTATAAAGTTCCTGATTTACCTGGTATTGGACAAGAACCAACTGAAGAATGTATTGCTAAAGCTAATGTTTATACAGTAGCTAAATACCTTCCATACATGAAATAAAGTTTAATAAATTGAAGAGGATCCAACATAACGGATCCTCTTGGTTTCCCACATAGGTTATATGATTACTACATCTTTTATTCCTAATTCTTTAGCAATACTCGCATGTTCTTGTAGTTCTTCTGTTGTTGGTGCTTTTAATACATTCTTATATTCTTCTTGTACACCAAAAGGTCTATAACAAATAATCTTGTAACGAATAGAACGTATAGATAAGTAAGGTGCGATCATCTTAGATACATTTCTTACTGTTTCTTTTGTATCAAATAATCCTGGCACGATAACCGTTCTTACTTCTTCTAATTGTCCAATACTAGCTAAGTATTCTAGATTCTTTAGTACCATAGAATTATCTTGGCTAGTTACATTCTTATGATCACTTGCATCAAATGCTTTAATATCTAGCATTACCCCAGCACAATTTTCTAATAGTCCATATTCATCATTTATAAAGTCATATGTACCATTACTATCTAAAAGTAGAGATAACTTTTCTTTTTTCGCTAGTAACATTAATTCTTTTAGAAACTCTGGCCATCTTGTACATTCACCACCAGAAACAGTAATACCACGAATAAAAGGTACATTCTTTTTTACTTCTACCATTACTTCTTCTGCACTCATATTTCTTACTCTAGGAGAAGAATGATTAGGACAATGTTTAAAGCAACTATCACAAAAACAACATTTCGTTACATCATAAGTAACTAGAGAATCGCTCATAGATATCGCTCCTGTCGGACAGTATTGTAGGCAGATACCGCAATTACTACATACATGCATCGTTTCAGGGTTATGACAATACTTACAAGAAAAGTTACATCCTTGTAAGAAGATAGCTGTTCGATTGCCTGGTCCGTCTACTGCAGAAAAAGGAATAATTTTATTGACTAAAGCACTACTCATCTGATTCTACGATCCAAGCTATGTCCATTCTTACTTGATCCAAGTCCTAGTCCTGTTGTATTTTGACGTACATTTTCACCACTTGCTAATTTCTCAAGTTCAGAACGTTTTACTAAGTAACCTGTTACTCTTACTACATCACTATCATTTGCATAGAAGGATAAGTAACGAATATCTAGATCAAATGATCCACGGATAATATCTTTAACAAATTCTGGATTCTTATGTACTGTTATATCAATTGGGAAGATATCTCCTGCACCTGATACAAAATATTTTTGATATAAACTAATATTCTTTAAGTGATCAATTAATTCTGCTGGTTCTTCACCAATAGGAATACGATGCCCAGGAGTAATATGATCATCTTGTGCTAATCCTACTTGAGCATGTAATAAGTAATGTCCATTTGTACATTCACAATATGGTGCATCATGACTATCCACAAACTCTTGGATACGATTCATAATCTTTACACCTAATTCATCTGCTTGTTCACTATGACCAAATCTTTGTCCTGTAACACCTTCTTTTTCTAATAAGATATTTACAGCTTCAGCTAGTCCTACCATGCCAAACATAGCAGTAAAACGATCACGATGGATTAATCCTTCTCTTACTAAGAAGTTACTTTCAAAGAATCCTGATTTTTCCACAATAAATCTAACTCTTTCATCCATATAAGCAGCCATAACTTTCATGACTTCTGGTAATTTATTGTTTAAGAAATCTTCTACATTTGCACTCTTTTCGGCAATATGGCCAAGAACAAGTCTACTTAATGTATAGCTACCACCACCGATTAATAAACCGTTATAGCAACTTGCAATACAATAATTATCTCCTAGTTCTTTTCTAAACATTTCATCATTCGCAAAGCTTGGTTTAGCACATTTAAGAGCACATTCTACACCCTTAACAATAAAATCATCTGGTGTATCTTTACTTACTCTCATCGTTAAGTTTGGTACTGCATTTTGTACTTCTGCTTCTACTTCCATGATGAGTCTACCAGCTCTAGTATCTCTAGGACCAATATCTCCATGGCAGAAAGAATCTAATATTGTACGATCTACATTAATAAAGAATAACTTTAATGCTTTCTTTACTTCTTCATCACTTGTTCCTTCAATATATGGTTCTAATAACTCATCTAGATTACCAATAAATACAGGATAGTTCGTAATACTAGGTACATTATGATAAAGAATAAGTAAACTATTTAATACTTCCCATATATCTTTACTAGGTGCTGGTAAATCTAAGAAACGACTACCATTCTTTAAAAATACAGGATAATCTGGGCAAATATATCTAGGTCTATATGGAGCATCACCTTCAAATAAGTTACAAATACAGCGTTCTTCATCACTACAACGCATATATTTTTCTATTCCTTCAGGCTCATCTAATACTGTCAAAAGATTCTCAGCAGCACGAGAAAGTTCTGTCACTTTTTGTTCATGCGTCATCGTTGAATTTTGAATAATTCCTAAAATATCTTTTTGTTTTGTTTGAACATCTTCAAGTGTTAGTTTTCTATACATTTTGTTACTCCTTCAATCACTCATATTCTATCATTTATATTTGCTTTCATTTTAAATAAATAATTGATCTTCTCTAAAATCATTTAGAATCAGATTACGATTGCTGTTATCACTCAATCCATATGAAGTAATCATAATGATATTAACCGCTTTTTTGGTCTTTGTTTCTCTTAAAAAGACTTGCTTTTTATTATTTAAAACTTCGCTGTATTTATTGCTTAACACAAACTTATCACTATAATATTTCATTTCACAAATAGTGATTACTTTATCACTTCTATCAATTAACAAATCTATTTGGGCACCATTTTCTTTTTGATTACTTCTCCAAGAAAATTCTTCACTATCAATCCCACTTATACCCATTAATTGTTTAATTTGTTTTATATGTAATAAGCATATAATTTCAAAAGCTTCGCCACACCACGAATTATACTTATTACTACCTACAAATGTTTGCCAACTTTTTCTTCCACTATTTTCAACATATCTTAAATAGAACAACAACATTGGATCAATAATTTGATAAATCGATCCCTTAGTCTTTTTAGTGAAATTATTATATTTTCGAATAAAATCACATTCCAAAAGTTCTCTTAGTGCTCTATCTAAACTACCACCTTTAACATTTAAAACCCTTTTTTCCAGTTCATCTCTTGTTAAACCACTTTTATTATTTGCCAAAGCACGAATAATACTAATATGACAATCTGGATTTTTAAATAATGATCCAAATAAGAATGTAAACTCATTTTTTAAAGTTCCATCTTCACTAAAGAATAATTCATCAACATTCTGTGCTAAGCTTAGTCTTCTATCAATTAATGAATAATAATAGGGAATTCCACCAAAAAACATGTAATACTCTACAACCTGATGTCTTGGTATATCGATTCCTTTATACTTTAAAAATTCTTCACAATCTTTTAAACTCATTTGGCCTAAATGAATTCTTCTTGTAATGCGATGTGCAAAACCACCTTTGTCATATAAAAGATTATTTAATATCCAAGTTGTAGCACTACCACATACAATGAGTAAAATGTCATTTTTGCTAGATGCGTAACCATTCCAAAATAAATCTAAAGCAGCTTTAAAATCTGAATTTGTCGCACTCATCCAAGGAAGTTCATCTATAAAAATAACTCTTTTATTATTGATAGGATCTCTTTTTACTGAATCGCTATCTAATAATTTTTGAAGTCTTCCAAATGCTTCAAACCAATTCTTAGGAGAATCGTTTTCTATATCACCATATTGACGTAAAGAAACATAGAAAGACTCAAGTTGTTGTCTATTCTTCTTTCCAAATACACCAGTAGCATAAAAAGAAAACTTATTATCAAAGTAGTTCTTAATTAAATATGTCTTGCCTATTCTTCTTCTACCATATACAACTAAGAATTCAGACTTATCACTTTCCAAACAATCTCTTAATATTTCTTGTTCTTTTTCTCTACCAATAATCCTATCCATATGAGCCTCCTGAATTTAATTAAAAAGTATAGATTTCCCCACTAGTACCCATATTATATATGCAACTTTTGGGGAAATCGATGTTTTTTTATGCGATTTCCCCAAAAGTTAAACATTTTTAGTTCAAAAAAGACAACCTAGCTAACTGACTAAGTTGTCTTCTTGTTATAAAACTATTTATTCATCCTCGTCATGATATTTTTTTCCAAGTACTAGTGAGATAACGCTAATTACGACTAATACTACCATTAGGATTGACCACTTATCTACAAGTGTCATTGTAAATTTCATGTTCTCTGTAAGGATAAATACTACTATTGCTAGGATTGCATCTACTACTGATACAATCTTCCATATTGTTTGTTGTTTTCTAGCACTAGTCGTATCATTTGAATCACTCTTAGATAATATTAGGAATAAAGCAAGTAATGCAGTTACTACTGTAGCGACTAAGTTCATTAATGCCCAACTTCCTTCACTTACAACTTCTGGTTCAATAATTGTTTCAGCACTCGCTGTAGCTTCAGGAGTCTTAGTAGGTTCAATACTTGCGGTAGGCTTTGGTGCTGAAGTTGCGGATGGTGTTGCTGTAGCTTTTGCAGCACTTGTTTTTGCAACACAAGTATTTGTCGCTTCATTCCAATATGTTCCTGTAGGACATCCTGTAGTAATAGTAGGAGTAGGTGTTGACTCTACAACTACTGTAGATGACTTATCCGTATTAGAGTCAGAATGCTTTTTATCTACTACTCTAACAACCATTTCTTGATATCCACCATAAGGATATACTTTTACCGCAACGATGGCTTCACCTGCTCCAACAGCTTTTAGTTTATTTCCTTCAACTGTCACAACAGAAGTATCTAATGAAGCATATGTTAATGTTCCTCCACCGAAATAATCCTTAGAGCTATATGTACCATTTAACTCAAGTGTATCGCCAACAGTCATTTGTCCCATGTAATTTGATTTAGAGAAATCATTATCATTAACCGTAATCTTATATGGTGTTTCTAGTTGAACAAGTGTATTTACACTACCCTCAAACATTTCCTCTTCTTCATTCATGACACCAACATTGATGTTTACAGAACCATATTTGAAGTAACTATCATCAATATCTAGTTGAATCTTAAATTTTTGTGTTTCACCTGGTTGTAACTCTTCTACTTGTTCATCACCAAATAATGTATATTTACCTGATTCAAAATAGTAATCGTTAAACGAAACTTTAATCATATCTAAATCACCTGTTACAACATTACCTGTATTCTTTAATGTACCTTCTAAGTAAATCGCATTATTTGTTATCTCTGTTTCAATATCAGAAATCTCATATTCACGATCACACTTAAATGGTGTAAAGCTTTCACTTGTCGCTCTTCCTATTTGTTTTCCATTAGAATCATATTCTGTCGTTGTTACATCAAATCTAAATTTTAATATATCTTCTACACTATCTGGAATCGTATAAGTAATTGGATCTCCATTTGCATACTCCGCAAGAACAGTTGATGACGATGGTAACAGCTTACCTTGTTTATTTTCAATCGTTATCTTACCTGTAGATAATGGTTGATTATCATAAACTGGTGTGATTTCTACTTTATAACCACTCGCAGCCATTACTCCACTATTCTTTAGTGTTACAGCTAATCTAACTTCATCATTCGCCTTTGGAAGAGTCGTATCATTATTCGTATTGATTACATAATTTAAATTTTCTACTTCTAAAGAAGGCACAATTGTAAACTCAGTAGACACTAGCTTCTTATCTGTAATCTCTGCTGAAGCAGTTTTTGAAGAGAAACTATATTGAGAATTTACAAGTACTAGATGATTATCAGAAGTTGCCGCAATAGCTGGTGTTTCATTAAATACACCAGAATCTGTTAATTGCACTGCACCTGACCAGCAAACATTACCTGCTCCACTATTAACCATCGCTGTAACAAATACTTCTGCATTAAATGCTGTTGTTTGATCATTATTACTTCTTACATTTTGTGTAAAAGCTACATATAGATCTCCATTGTTATCAACAAATGGTTCATAGCCAGTAATCGTTGGAATATCTGAAGCAGAGAAGATTGAGCCATAACTAAATGTCGCTTCAAATACTCCTGAACCAGACTCTTTCCCATTATCAAATTTAATCTCTTTACCATTATTTTGTATTTCATATAAGAATGTTACTGAAGTTTCAGGATTTTTAGTAGTATCTATTGCTTTATAGTTAATTTGACCTGTTTCATTATTCCAGAATAAGTAACATGTATCATTATTTACCGCAAACTTAGGACTAGTTTCTCCTAAATCATTCGATTTAGTCACTCTACCATTATAGATAAATTTATGTTCACTAAAGTCATAAATACCTAGATATAAATGACGATCACTACTTGTTTGTAAGTTATTATCTTCATCTACTGTATAAGCGTAATAACCTTTACCATTAAATGTTGTTACATCTAAGTCATAGATAACTGGATCTTGATGTTCTTCTGTATATAATGGCACAAAGCTTTGTCCATTCATACTATCGGTAAATTCAGAGATTTCATTTACTTCTTGTGTAACACCATTAATCGTAACTTGTTTCCATGTCTTACTTGTAGCGTCATATAACATAAATGCTAAAGTAGCCCCATTTTGTGTTGGATTAACTGAAGTCACAAAGTTATTTGTTACATCCGCTTTGTAATAATATACAAGCATCGTTCCACTAGATGAATCATAAGTAATCATTGGTGTAGAGTTGAAATATGAATCACTTGTAATACGTTGCTTATTGGATACTTCTAAAGTTGTTGTATCAATATCAATTGTATAGATATCTTGTGCTTGAAGATAACTCTTTTGTAAAGCTGAATAATCATCTGCACTTAACGCATCAATCTCTTCTTTTGTCTTTTGGAATTCCGTATTTGCTTCATGAGACATCCATGTTACTGTAACCTTATTTTCTCCTGTCTTACATACAGAAGGATATAAAGCAGCTGTACCATCATTATCAATTACAACTGGAGTAGACCATGTTTTTTTGCTTTCATCATAAATAGAATATTTCAAAACAGTTTGTTCTAGTGGATAGTTGTTATCTTCTCTAGCATCCACAAATACCATCATGATTCTATTATTTCCAATATCAATTAATTGTTGATAATTGTTGTCATATCCACTTTCACTTAATGTTTTTGTTGATGGTTCACCCCAAGAAGCTCTTAAGTTAAGGTCAGATTCATCTCCTAGCCACTCCGAAGTTTCAGCTACTGCTTTTACTTCTGTTTCTTCATTAGAAAGACTAGTTGTTTTTATTAGTTCTCCATCTTCTGCTCTTTCCGCATCTTTATTGATATCGTCAAAGTAACCAACATCGACGTCCCAATCACTTAGGTTAACAGAACCAATTGGCATACTAAAGAACACCGCATCTGCCCATAGTTTTAAATAGAACTTATGTGTATAGCCTAGTACATGATAGTTAGGATGCGTTTCGGTAATCGTAGGTGACCAAATAAACATTGGATAATAGTTTAAACCACCTCTTATACCAATCGTTCCACAAACTCCTGCACCTACATATAAACTCATATATGCATATGCACGTAATCTAAAGTCAAAGAAATCTTCGTCAATCGCATTATCATTAAGCATTTGATCATAAGTCAAATTCGACGCGTATTGTTTACGCATACCTAATTCCAATAAGATACCCGCAGAGACATCTCCTCCAATATATACAGGTACGTAACCAATTAACATATAGAAGGCTTTTCTTACATCCATAGAGCCACCAATAAAGGCACCTCCACCAGCACAACTTAATACTTTTCTTACATTACCTTCACGTTCATCATCTTGAACAAATGTATATTTGAAATCAATGTAGAATCCAATAAATGGTCTAGCTTGAATAACCGTAGGTGCGAAGAATGTACTCTTTTCGTTTAACGTAGCACTACTTTCTCTAATTGTTGTGGCCATGTCATTGAACGAATCTTTGAAGTTTGTTTTATCAATTACTTCTCCAGTATCACTAATAAATCCTTCTTTTGTGACATTGTTACCAAAAGTTTTTGGAATGTAACCAATAGAGAAACGCATACCACCATCTTCTATCTTTGTCATAGAAAAACGTAATTTTCCTATGTCACAATCCATGTTAATTCTTCCAATATATGGTAAATCTGCTACTTCTATATTTGTTTTATAACGTAAATTTTGTTCCGCTGGTTTTACATAATCATTTTGAGAGAATACATATCCTGTATTTACAGCACTATATACTGTTTCTTTTAGATATGTCTTTTCTGCATAATTTCCATCAAAATCGTAAATACCACCTTTACCAACAATTCTATCTGTTGTAACTCTAGCAAAAATAATATCACTAGGTTCATACTTCATACTTTCGCCAGTATTAAATACATAGCTTAAAGTCCATGTATTTTCATCTGTCTTAGTTCCTTCACCTAATGCAAACTTTTCATCATGTGTTACACCATCATATACAAAGAATTCTACTTTCTTAACCGTTTCAACATGTTCTTTGCCTTCATCATCTAGATAAACAGCACCATCATTTGAAATATATGCATTTAAAATTGCTTCTTTACCATCGATAACGATTTCATTTGTACTGATTGTTTCAGCACCAGAACTTCTTGTTGCGACAAATGAAGAAATATAAGGAACATTTGTATTATTTGTAGAAATCACTAAGTTATTTAGTTTTATTTCGGTACAGGATTCTCCTTCAGCTGTAACTGTTGATGCGTTTGTATTATCAACTAAAATACTGCTATATTCTGCTTTACCAGAATAATTCATCTTGTATTGCACTCTATAGCCATTAATTGTTTTGATTGGTCCTACAACTACATCACCATTTGTATCAGTGATACTTGTTTGTTTTTCGTTATATCCAGTTGATAGTACAACACCACTTGCTTTATACCAACCAACCTTTGTTTCGACATTACCAATACGAGGTTCACTATAGCTAATATTGGCAGTAATTGCATAACTAGTCGTATCGGCTTTTTGTAATGTTAAATTTACAACCGTACTAGTTCCTGCAATATTACCTTGTAAGGCAAATGAGTTTTGTGCATAGCGATCACTACTTGTATCTATTGACCATACTGGAACATAGCTACTATCTTTCGTATCCGCATATAACTCATAGTATTT
>CAVIQY010000038.1:13150-20461 GCA_963645035.1 bacterium
ACACCTTTATATTCATCATAAAGATATTGTTTTAATAGAACATAATCACCACGATGATAATGATATGTAACCGTATTACCATCTTTTGTAGGTTCACTAGAACAATCTAAAGCTTCAACATAGCCTCTCTTATCACTGTTATCAATCTTAACTTCTAAATCTTTATATCCTAAGATTGGTTTAATACTAAATGATCCCTCTTGACCACCAACACTAGTTTTTTTGTAAGTAATATAGTTTTGGTTTTCATATAACAAATCATTATTTAATTGAATACTATAAGAATCTGTATTTTCAGATAAATTATCCACAAGTACTTTTTCTTCGCCTTTATCATTCACAATAGCGATACCCTTTAAATAAACAGGATTATAGTCTTTATTCTTTAATTCTACTGTAATAGAATCACCAGAATACAATGTACTAACAGCACTAGAATTTGAATTATTTAAATAGGTTTCACTAATATTTCTTAGTTCGGCAATTTGTGTAGAAGGTTTTAATGTTCCATCTTTATCTACAAATTCTAAAGGCGTTGCTTGTAATAATTTAACATTAAATGCACGTAATATAGGTCTTACCTTATATATCTTTACTGTTGGGCCAAATCCTAACCATTTGTATGTACCAAAGTTATATGCATACATGCATATATTATTTGTATAGATTGCAGTATTCTTTCTATCCCATCTTTCATCAGTTGTTACCCAATCAAAGGCATCAAATGAATTATTCCCATTGAAGCCAACATATGTACCATTCCAAGATGGTCTAGTCGCTGATTTTTCCCAATCCACAACTATACCGTCATAATCATATCGAGGAAGATTTTCATACTTATCGCTCGTTGAGTTAAAGCCATCTACTCTTGCTTGTGCAACAAGGCAATCACTATGCCCATTTACCTCGTAATGCCATGCATTTCCACCATTTTCAACATGTAATTCCAAATGATCATCAATGAGTTTGGAATAAGAAAATGCACTACTATAATCTACATGTGTAACATGAGGGAAATTCGTTTCATCACCTACTCTTACTTGACCATGATTAGATGTAGAAACCGTATCAACTTTAGAAGGAACGTTATCATTTACAGACGCTAATGATAGTTCACTTTCGGAATTTAAACTATTGTCTTCAAATAAATAACTTGCGTCATCTTTAGAAATAACTGCTGTAGCAGTACCTGTACCAATATCACAATTTACAGGACTATCAATTGTAAGATTAAATGTAGCAGTGTCATCTTCTAAATAATCACTACGAACAGGGATATTTACTGTTCTTTCGTTTAAACCATATAAGAAGCTAACTGTTGCGTTTACTTCAGAATAATCTTGACCACTTATTGCACTACCATCACTTGTTGATAAATTAACTGTAGCTAAATCACTAACTGAGCCTTCACGAACAAGAATAACTTTTACATATCCTTCTTCTGGATAATATGTCGCATCACTAAAACTAACTGTTGATGGCACTCCTTCTTCATCATCGACGATTTTTGCTTGGAAACCACTTAAATCACTAATTGTTACCGTATCTTCTGTATCAGGCACATTTGTTAAATTTGCTGTAAAGAAACGATCACCATCACTAATCGAATTATCTTTCATGATAAATTCGATGTATTTTTCTGTTTCCTCGTCTGCAAACTCTAAATCTACATAAACAGAATTTAATTCATTCGATATTTCTGAAACAATCTTTTCATTTGCGAGTTGTGACATTAACACTTCATTTAATTGTTCATCTAATGAAGCATTTCCTGTTTCCATCGCTTCTTTATCCGCCGCTAAACCTGTAGCTTCACTTCTTGCTTTAGCTAGTTCGCTTGTTTGTAGTGGATTTTCTTCTACTTCTTCTGTTTTTTCCGTTTCTTCTGCATCATTTACCGTACCAGAAGCAGTTGTATCTATATCAAAGATTTCATAAAAACTATTTACGAAAGAATCTAAATTTTCGTTTTCTTCTTCCGTTAAGTTTTCATAATTTTCTACTATTTCTTCTGTATCTACAGATTCTGATTCTGTATCTGCTGTAGGATCAGCCGCATTTGGATCTTCACCACTCACGATATCATCGGTACTATCTGTTACTACTGCATCATCAGCTTCTGAAATTGCTTCTGCTACAGAAAGACTTTCTTCTGTATTTTGCGCTTTTTCTTTTGCCTTAGATTGATAAACTTCTATTTTGTAATCTGTACCATACTTCGCACTATAGTCAGTAAAAGTAACTCTTACTTTAGCTTCCCCTTCGCCATTACCTTTTCTAGCAACTTTTAACAAATATCCATGTGTCGCATTTTCAGGAAATTCAGCATTTTGGCTACCGAAGTAAAAACTACCATCTTCTAGGTAATCTTCTATTCCTTCTTCTACACTTAAATATTCTGGTTCTTCTTCCGCACAAATTTGTGTAGGAAGTACACCTATTACAATAGCCAGTGTCATGAAATAGATTAAGCATTTTTTAAACATATGGCCCCTCCAACTAGCATTCTTTCACTCACCAAATTTTACCATAATACGCATGCATTCATCTCATTTTTCTAAGATTTCCTTCCTTAATTATTATTGTAAAAAATTCGATATCTTTCTTTGCTTGTGAATAAACTCTCATGTTAGACTAGAGTTAGAGGTGATGAACATATGCAAGATAATTTATTATCGATTGGAAAAATGGCGGAAATGAATCATATCACTGTCGCAACATTACGTTTATATGATGAGAAAAACTTACTTAAGCCTCGTTACATCGATGAAATGACAGGTTATCGATATTACGATATCTCCCAAAATGCACGTTTAGATATGATTGCCTACATGAAAGAATTAGGTATGAGTCTAGCAGAAATACAAGATGTATTACAAAAGGAAGATATCACTCTAATCGAAACGATATTAGTTAAAAAGAATGAACAATTATATGAACAAATGCGTGAACTAAAGGCGAAACAAAATGCTGTCGAACGGGCAATATATTCCATTGAACGTTATCGCAAATCCCCAACAAAAGGAACGATTGCATTAGAATACATCGATCAACGATATGTATACGGTAAACCTTGCATCGATAACTTCTATGAGAAAGATATCGTCGCTTTTGAACATGAATTATTATCACTAAGAAAAACATTATCTGATAAAGGATTCTCGCAAGTACATTCTTATAATGTAGGTACTTCTATTAGCGAAGACAATTTCATTCATGAACGCTTTATTCCTGAAAATACATTTATCTTCGCAAACTACAAAGATAAGCTAAATCATCCTGATATAAAGGTATTAGAAAGTGGTATGTACGCTTGTATCTATCTCGATTCTTTTGATGAAGAAATTACTTATGCTAAAAAGTTACTCTCTTTCTGTAACGAAAGAAATTGGATTATCCATGGAGATTACATATGTGAAGTATTAACAGAATTTAATGTCTTTGACTCGGAAAAAAGGAATATGTTTTTACGTTTACAAGTACCCGTAAAATTTGATTGATATTTTTTTCACATTTTTATTGACTCTCTTGTTACATGAGACTTTATAGTAAAAGTAACAAAGGAACACAAGACAAAAGCAGAGTGTTCGAATGGAGGAAAATATGGAAAAAATTAAAGTCGTTCAGTATGGTTGTGGAAAAATGAGTAAATACATTATTCGTTATCTACATGAACATGGTGCCCAAATTGTTGGCGCAATTGATGTTAACCCAGCAGTTGTAGGAATGGACATTGGTGATTTCGCTGATTTAGGTATCAAAACAGGTGTAGTTATCTCTAATGATGCAGATAAAGTATTAGATGAATGTGATGCGGATGTTGCGATTGTCACATTATTCAGTTTCATTAATGATATTTATGATCATGTTGAAAAGTGTGTGGCTCGTGGCATTAATGTTATTACAACGTGTGAAGAAGCTATCTATCCTTGGACTACTTCTGCAGCTCAAATCAATAAACTAGATGCTCTAGCTAAACAAACAGGATGCACAATCACAGGTAGTGGTATGCAAGATATCTTCTGGATTAATATGGTTGCGTTAGTAGCTGGTGGTTGTCATAAGATTACTAAGATTAAAGGAGCTTATAGCTACAACGTAGATGAATATGGTTTAGCTCTTGCAAAAGCGCATGGATGTGATTTAACTGCTGAAGAATTCGAACAACAGATTGCTCATCCTGAAGCATTCGAACCATCTTATGCATGGAATGCTAGTGAAGCGATTTGTAATAAACTCGGTCTAACAATTAAGTCTATTACGCAAAAACATGTACCATGCATTATTGACCATGACATCTACTCTGAAACATTAGGTAAGACAATTGAAGCAGGTAAATGTATTGGTATGTCTGCTGTAGTTACAATCGAGACTATGCAAGGTATTACCGTAGAAGAAGAAACAATCGGTAAAGTATATGGGCCTGAAGATGGTGACCAATGTGATTGGAAGATTAGTGGTGAACCAGATACAGAATTCCATGTTGTTAAACCAGCAACTGTAGAACATACATGTGCTACTATCGTTAACCGTTTACCTCAATTACTACACGCTCCAAGTGGATATGTAACTTCTGATGAATTAGAACCTAACGCATATCTAACTTACCCAATGGAATATTATCTATAGTGGTTATAACCAGTTCCTCACGGAACTGGTTTTTTTATTTACTAAAAGTGTTATGATTTTCTCGAAAAGAGGATAGTAAACTATGCGTTTTAAAGTGGGAGATCGTTTCCCAGATTTTAAGTTCAATACTGCTTATCAGGATAATTTACATGTTCATGATGTGTTAAAAGGAAATACGGTATTTTGGTGTATTCGTTATATTGGTTGTCCCGTATGTAGATACGATGTGCATTGCATCAAAAAGAAATATGATGAAATACAAAAGAAGAATGCACAAGTATTTGTTGTCATGCAATCAGATCAAAAACACATTCAATCTGTAATCAAACAAGGTGAATTACCTTTTGATATCATTTGTGATCCTGAAATGAAATTCTATAACGAATTAGAAATTCGTCCTGCACTAACAAAGGAAGAACTTATCGGTTCTAACTTTGATGAATTAGAGAAGAAGCGTCAAGCATGTAAAGATTTAGGTTATAGTCATGGTGACTATGAAGGTGATGAATTACAACTTCCTGCATTATTTATTGTGAATAAAAAAGGAATCATTACTTATGCCAAATATGGTGATAGTCTAGTTTCTTTACCTACTGTAGATGAATTAATTGAATTACTATAAAGGAGAAATTATGCGTAAGAATTTTGGAAGTAATACTTGGCTTTATCCATTACCAGTACTCATTATTGGTACATATGATGAGGATAATCATCCTAATGCCATGAATGCGGCTTGGGGTGGCATCTATGATACAAATGAAGTCATTATTTGTTTAAGTGAAGACCATAAAACAACAAAGAATATTCTTTTAAAGAAAGCTTTCACTGTTAGTTTTGCGGATAAAGAACATGTCGCAGAATGTGATTATCTTGGACTAGTTTCAGGTAATACAGAAAAAGATAAATTAGCTAAGGTACATTTCCATACTACAAAGAGTGAATTTGTTGATGCACCAATTATCGATGAATTACCGATGACATTAGAATGTGAACTGATTAAACAAACAGAAGATGGAAATGTAATTGGTAGAATTGTCAATATTAGTGCTGATGAAAAGATACTCGATAGTGATAACAAAATTGATGTTCATAAACTACAACCAATTAGCTTTGACCCTTGTTGTAATGAATATTGTGTAGTTGGTGAAACAGTTGGTAAAGCTTTCTCTGATGGGAAAAAGATAGGTTAATGAAAAGACCATTTGCTCATAAAGCATTTGGTCTTTTTTCTAATTTTCGAACATTGCAAATAGCATATACGCAGGAACTTTATATCCATTTTCATCTTTGCTAAATGCTTTTGGATGAATAATATATGAAGTTCCTATTCTTTTGTTAAAACGATTTTTAAACTTGTCATATGAAATATTCGTATAGTTTTTTGATGATTTTACTTCTATTGGAACAACCTTTCCACTCTGTACGTCCGATAACAAGAAATCTATTTCTATATTGTTTCTTTTCTTTTCATAGTCATAAAGCGTATAAAAATATAATTGCTTATTCTTAAATTTCAAGCTTTGGGCAACAACATTTTCATATAACATACCTTTGTTAAAATTTACTTTACCGCTTAATATTTTTTTGTATAACTCATTAGGTACAATACTGTTCTCATTTAGTATCATGCTAGTAAGTAAACCTGTGTCACCCATATAACATTTAACAGAGGATTCATCCTTATTTAGTGATAAACCAGCGCTTGGATCATTACACTTATAACACAAATTACATATCATTGAATCTTCTAACCAAAATAATGGTTCATCATAAATCGAATATCTTGTACCAGGATTGAGATTATTAAAAGATATTTTTTTATCGTGTTTTGATAAATAGCTTGGAATATTTTCAAAAATAGAAGATGCTTTCGACATATATTTATTCGCAGATTTCTTTATATCATCTTTATACAATTCAATAATTCTTTTCTTTTCATTATGTGCTTTTTCAAAATTTCTTTGATTAGAAACATAGGCGTCAACACTTTGTGGCATACCACCAACTAGAATATATTCGTTAAATGCATAAGTAGCCTTTTTATGAAAAGCATCTATTAAAGGCACTTTTTTTTCATAACAGTCTCTTATATAGTCAGCTAGCATTTTCTCATCTAATGCCCATAAGAATTCCTCAAAATCTAGAGGATACATTTTTATCTTTTCTTCTTCACTAGGAATTAGAATGTCTTTAACATTTTCTTTTAGTGAAATTAAAGAACCAGTTTCTATATAGTCATATCGTCCATCTTCAACCAATAATTTAATTGTTTCTCTAGCTTTAGGAAACAGTTGAACTTCATCAAAAATGATTAAAGATTGTCTATTATATAAGCTTGTATTGTATTCTAGAGAAATCACTTGGAAAAATATATCTAGATTATTCAATCCATTTTCAAAAATATCTTTAATATTTTTAGATGCCCTAGAAAAATCTATAACTATAAAGCTTTTGTAAGTAGAACCCACTTTTCTTGCAATAGTAGATTTTCCAACTCTTCGTGCCCCTTCAATTAAAAGTGCAGACTTCCCATTAGAATTTTCTTTCCATTTTAATATCTCTTTATAAATCTTTCTTTCAAATTCCATAATTCCTCTTATTTACGCTTAAATTTTACATCTATTTTCAAAATACGCAAAGTAATTTTTGCCATAATTATACAAAATACGCAAAGTATTTTTG
>CAVIQY010000039.1:0-20344 GCA_963645035.1 bacterium
TAAAATCTGTTGCCATACAACACCATTTAATAAATCTATCTTCATTTTCTTCATACACAAATCCTCCCCTAATGCATACCGAATATTGTATCATTGTGTTGTCTAAATAAAAGATGAAGTTGATGATTCTTAAAAATTAGAAAGAAAATTTCATTATAATAAGACGGTAGCGAAAGGTTTACAAAATATGTTAAGAATAGAAATTAGTACGGATATAAATGAAAAAGAAAATGTAATCGATAAAGTAATAAGAGAATATAAGATTAAACAAAATGATGTTCTTACTTATCGTATTCATCATCGTTCTTTAGATGCGAGAAGAAATAGACAAGTGAAATATCAATATCAAATTGATATGGAACTAAACAATGAAAAATCCTATCTTAAAAAATTAAAATCTAAGGCAAGAAGTGTAGAACCTTTTGTATATAAAGCACCAACATATGGACTTTTAAAATTAGAACATAGACCAGTAGTCGTTGGTTTTGGGCCTGCAGGAATGGCTAGTGCTTATTTACTAGCACTAAAAGGATATAGACCAATTATCATTGAACGAGGCTCAAAAGTATTAGAACGTAAACAAAAAGTAGAAGCTTATTGGAATGGGGCAGAACTAGATGAAGAATGTAATGTTCAATATGGAGAAGGTGGTGCAGGAGCTTTCTCTGATGGGAAATTAACCACAAGAATTAAAGATGAAAGAGTGTCTTTAGTCTTAGATAAATTAATTGAAGCAGGGGCTAGAGAAGATATTGCCTATTTAAATCATCCTCATATTGGTACAGATAAGTTTTTAGAATTAGATCAAAACATAAGAGAAAAGATTGTTGAATTAGGTGGAGAGATTAAATTTAATACAAGATTAGATAATCTAATTGTAGAAAATGGTAAGTTAAAAGGGATTGTATTAAATACAGGTGAAGAAATTCAAACAGAAGCTTTAATTCTAGCAATAGGTAATGGAACAGGTGATACATATAGAAAACTTGGACAATATTTAAAATTAGAAAATAAACCATTTGCCTTAGGCGTAAGAGTAGAAACATTACAATCTTTTATTAATGCGCAACAATATAAGAATATTGATAACTATGCCGATTTACCAAATGCAGAATATCATATTGCGACTCGTACTAGTAATGGTAAAGGTGCTTATAGTTTTTGTATGTGTCCTGGTGGATATGTCGTACCTAGTGAAAGTAAGAAAAATACAATCGTTACAAATGGTATGTCATATTCAGCACGTGATGGAATGAATGCGAATAGTGCCATTGTTGTACAAGTAGATTCTAGTGATTATGGTAATGACTATTTAGCAGGATTAAAATATCAAGAAGAATTAGAACAAAGAACATATCAAATTGGTAAGACAAAGGCACCTGGAGAAACGGTTGCGAGCTTTTTAAATCAAAAATGTAGACAAGAAGTAGCACCTACTTATCAAAGAGGAATACTAGAGACAAGTATTCACGATGTTTTTCCTAAGCAAATTAATAAGTCTCTAGAGGAAGCGTTTATGTATATGGAAAAGATATTCCCTGGTTTTATTGAACTAGGCTCCTATATTACTGCATCTGAAACTAGATCTAGTTCTCCTGTTCGTATGGTTAGAAATATAGAAACATTAGAATCTGATGAAGTAAGTGGTATTTATCCTAGTGGCGAAGGTGCAGGATATTCTGGTGGTATTGTGTCTAGTGCGATAGATGGTATCAAGTGTGCCGAAAAGATTATCATGAAATATCATCCGTTCTCGCTATAAAAAATAAAACTAGCATCGAAGTTTGCTAGCTTTATAAGGAAAATGAAAAAATTACACTATCATCATATCGCAACAGAAAATTTATATGTGAAGAGTTTGTGAAAAAATCATGAAATTTAATTTGTGAAATTATTTATAAGCAAACTAGTATATTTGGAGGAAGAAGAATGTTAATTAGTCATCGAGCAACCATTGAGGAAAGAAAAATATTTTGTGATTGGAAATATGATGGTGAATATGCTTTGTACAATCTAATGAGTTATGAAGAAATGGAACAGAAACAATTCTGTTTTTGTAATCCAAAGATGATTACTGAAGCATTTTATGATGAAGATAAGCTTGTAGGCTTTTGTAATCTTTATGATGATGGAGATGAAGTTTTTTTCGGTATTGGTGTAAATCCAGATTCTTGTGGGAAAGGATATGGAAGAGAGATGACAGAAAAGATGTATCTTATTTCTAAAGAATTATTTCCGGGGAAACCATTATATTTAGAAGTTCGTGCATGGAATAAAAGGGCGATTAATTGTTATAAAAAGGCAGGATTTATGATTGATGGAGATATCATTCGTGAAGAGACTTATGCTGGTAGTGGTGAGTTTTATCGAATGATCAAAAAATAGCCTATGTAGAAATCTACATAGACTATTTTGTTAAGCTTCAGTTGTTACAGTATTTTCGTTAGTGAAGACTTGATCTTCTTCTAAGATTTTCATGAATTCTTCACCCGTAATGGTTTCTTTTTCATATAAGTACTTCGCAATCTTATCTAATTCACTACGATGCGTTGTAAGTAAATCTTTAGCTTTAGCATATTGTTTCTTCACTAAATCAATGACACGTTTATCAATTTCAGCAGCTGTAGTTTCAGAACATGATAAGGAAGTATCACCACCAAGATATTGATTTTGTACTGTTTCTAAGGCAACCATACCAATATCTTCATTCATACCATATCGAGTAATCATACCTCTTGCTAACTTCGTTGCTTGTTCAATATCATTAGAAGCACCAGTTGATATTTCATTAAATACAATTTCTTCCGCGACTCTACCACCAGTAAATGTCGCAATCTTATTTTCTAGTTCTTCTTTTGTATATAGATAGTGATTGCCATCATCTACTTGCATCGTATAACCTAAGGCACCACTAGTACGAGGGATAATGGTTATCTTTTGTACTGGAGCACTATGTGATTGTAATGCGGCAACTAATGCATGACCTACTTCATGATAAGAAACAACTAGTTTTTCTTTATCCGTTAGAATTGCATTTTTCTTTTGATATCCAGCAAATACTACTTCAATACTTTCTTCTAAGTCTGTTTGATTAACGACTTTTCTACCTTCACGAACAGCTCTTAAAGCAGCTTCATTGATAATATTTGCAAGTTCTGCACCACTAGCACCACTAGCCATTCTTGCGATAATAGATAAGTCGACATTTTCTTCCATCTTAATTTTCTTTGCATGAACTTTAAGAATTTCTTCTCTACCTTTTAAATCAGGTAATTCTACAGGAACACGTCTATCAAATCTACCAGGTCTAGTTAATGCAGGGTCTAAAGATTCAGGTCTATTTGTGGCAGCTAAAATCACAACACCATTGTTAGATTCAAAACCATCCATTTCTGTAAGTAATTGGTTTAATGTTTGTTCACGTTCATCATTTCCACCGATATTACCACCAGATCTCTTTTGACCTATCGCATCAATTTCATCAATAAATACGATACATGGAGCTTTTTCTTTTGCTTGTTTAAATAAATCACGTACTTTAGAAGCACCCATACCAACGAACATTTCTACAAATTCAGATCCACTCATTGAGAAGAATGGTACATTTGATTCACCAGCTACAGCTTTTGCAAGCATTGTTTTACCTGTTCCAGGAGGGCCAACTAGTAAGATACCTTTTGGCATTGTGGCACCAATTTCAGAGTAAGCTTTTGGATCATGTAAGTATTTAACAATTTCTTGTAGGGATTCTTTTGCTTCATCTTCACCCGCAACATCACTAAACTTGATACCATTAGAAGACTTGATATAGACACGAGCATTTGATCTGCCCATATTAAACATAATAGAGTTAGATCCTCCTTCTTTTCTAGAAATCGAATTCATCATCTTATTTCCTAAGAAAGAGAAGAACATTAATGGTAAGACAAACCAAAGTAATAAACTAATCCAAGGGGAAGATTCTTTTTCGATAGTTTGTGTAAACTTCGCACCAGATTCATATAATCTTTCCGTTCTACCTGGATCATCCATTAGACCTGTTTGATAGATTTGGTTATCTTCACCAATTTTAGTAAATAGAATTTCTTTATCGTTGATTTGTACTTCATCTATTTCTTTGTTTTCAGTCATCGTCATAAATGTGCTGTAATCTACTTCTTTGATACTTGAGGAAGAAATAGTAGGCACTAAGATTAAATTAATAATTGCTAATATGAGTATTACGATTGAGTAATAGTATATTAATGGCTTTTTTGGGTTCTTTCCAATATTCATGAGAATACCTCCGTGGGATAATATTAGCACACTAATATTGAGAGTGCTAAAAAATATTGTGTGAAATATTGTGAAGTGGATAATATGCTATAATTAGTTAGGAATAACTAACTAGAGGACGCAAGATGAGAATATTAGTTTATGGAGCGGGTGTATTAGGTTGTAATTTAGCTTGTAGTTTATATGGTAGTCATAAAGATGTAACAATATTAGCGAGAAATAAATGGGCTGTTGAAATAGAAACTAATGGTATACATATAAAGAATAAGCTAGGATTTACAACGAAAAACTATAAAGTGAATGTTATTCGAGAACTTAAACAAGATGATGTATATGATGCAATCTTTGTAACTATGCGTTATACACAATTAGACTCTGTAATAGATAGCTTAAAAAAGAATGATTCCAAAAATATTGTGTTTGTAGGAAATAATGTGAATGTACAACATTACATCGATGAATTAGAAAATAAAAATGTTATGTTTGCTTTCTTTCTTACAGCAGGGCATAGAGAAAAAGATAAGGTAGTATCTATTTGCTTGAACAAGATAACAATAGGACAAACGATAAAACAAAAATCGAATGAGGAATTTATAAAACAAATATTTGAGGAAACAAAGTTAAAAGTAGTTTATGAACCGTATATGGAAGATTATTTATTATGCCACGGGGCATATGTGGTACCTATCACTTTTGCATGTTATAAATCTAATGGAGATTTAAAGACAATTAAAAATGATACAGCTTATTTAAATAAGCTAATTGATGCGAATATTGAAGGTTATGAAGCAATAGAAAAAGCAGGATATAAGATTAAACCTGATTCCGATGCGAATTATCATAGTAAAAAGTATCGCGATTTTAATTTGAAATTTTTAAAACTCATGTGTGCGACATGTCTTGGTAAGATTTGTGCTAGTGACCACGCATATAATGCAATAGATGAAATGAAAGCACTAAATGAAGGAATGAAAAAATTCTTCGATGAACATGATGCAAAATATCCTACTTGGAAAGAACTTGAAGTAGTAATGGACAAACTAAAAAGCTAGATAAAGGAGCATATTTAGTTTACATTTGCGGATAATGATTCACGCCAATTTAAATACTCTGCATTGATATTGCATTGCAAAATGTGTATATTATAAGTGCAATAGATTTGAAAGGAGATGATTATTATGAGTAATACAACTAATTTTAGCGTTCGTATGGATAGTGACATTAAGAAACAGTGCGAAGCTTTATACAGTGAGCTTGGTATGAATCTTACCACAGCCATTAATGTATTTCTTCGCCAATCTCTACGTGTGGGTGGACTTCCTTTTGAAGTCCGTATAGAGCAACCTAATAAAGAAACCGTTGCGGCTATGTTGGAGGCAGAACGTATTTCGCATGATCCTTCCGTGAAGCGTTACTCTGATGTAGAAGAAGCACTGAAAGCATTAAAAGAATGAATCATTTAGACATCATTTGGACGAATCAATTCAAGAAGGATTATAAGTTGGCAATGAAGCGTCATCTTGACATTAAACTTTTGGATGATATCGTCCGTAAATTGGTTGCTTGCGAACCACTTCCAGAGAAAAATAAGGATCATGCTTTAACAGGTGACTGGACAGGACACAGGGAATGCCATATACAACCGGATTGGCTTTTGGTCTATCGAATTGAAAAAGATCTTCTTATCTTAACTCTTTCGAGAACTGGAACACACAGTGATCTCTTTGGTAAATAAAATCAAGACACATGGCATAAGAATCAAGTGTCTTTTTTATGATTTTTATTGAAAAGAACTTGAAGTGGTAATGGACAAACTAAAAAGCTAGTTTATCTAGCTTTTTAGTTTATACCTGTGATTAACCAATCATTATCTATTTTTTCTACTGTGAATATAGATTCAGAAGAAAGCTTTGTACCATTTTCTAAACCATATTTCATTAACTCTGTTGTATATTTTGAAATATTAACAATCAATAAATTTCCTAACTCTTCATCTTCTAATTCCGCAACCATGTCTGTTGTGATTTGATATTGACTAACTAAGTCTTCTTCAATTGAAGAAGTATCTGTGCTATCGAAATCTACATATTCAATAGTGGCAGATACGGTATATTTGTTATCATCTTCTTTTGTTGTGTCGCCGATTGTATAAGAAACACAACTTGCTTTAAGTGTTGTACTGATTAATTCATCTAACGCTTCTAAGGCTTCACTATTAGCAGAAGATGTGTCAAATAAATCACTATAGCTATAAGTGCTAGTAAATGTATCTAACATGCTTGTATCAAAGAATGTTAAACACTTTGTATAGTTCCCACTTTGCATTGCACTTAGAAAAGACTCAATCGTCGTTGTGGCTTTAGGTTTACTAGAACAAGCTACTAGTCCTAAAGATAGCGCTGTAGCTAGTGCACTTTTTAATATTTTTTTCATTTTATTGCTTTCCCTCACTTCTTATGAGTCTATTATAACGTAAATACAACGATTTAATGATTTAGTTCGATATTTTTAACAATCGTGTTATATACTTCATCACTAATCGTATATAAATTTAAATTATTATTATCTTCTAAATAAGTTTTGCTATCTTCTTGATAAATGGTATAAGTAACTTTTGATGAATTATTTAGTGTAAGTACCATCATGATATTTGGAACGTCTAACATCGTATTTTCGTCTATTTTCTTTTGATATTTCGCTTCATTTAAATCTTCATAGTATGAAGGCACAGAGGAATCAGAATAAATAGATACTTGAACAGAATATGTTTCGTTAGTTGCTGTGTCAGTGTATACATATTCTATTTTTGTAAGCGAGTCAAAACTAGGAACTTCTAATGTTATTTTTTTAGCGCAACTAGATAAAGAAAATATTAGGAATACGAATGTAATGATGACTTTATTTCTTCTAACTTTATTAAACATAATCTTATCCTCTTTCTTACCTTTATTTTAACTGTTTTTTTTGTCATACAATATGGATAAAATCAAGTTTTAATAGGAATTAAGATTTTCTTAATGGCGTTTTAAAGCAACATAGGATATGATTCAATAGATGACTAGTAAAAGGGTTAAAATGCTATAATAGTTTTGACCATTCGAAGGGAGATATGTCATGGCTGAAAAACGTGATTTTATGAGTGAACTCGCTAATGAAATAAGCGAAAAGAAAAATGGAAAATTAGATCATATTCAAGGAGTAAATGACTACAAGCCAAAGAAAAAACCTGTAGTTGAAGACAATGTGGATGATGATTTTGATATTCCTTCAATGAGTACAAAGAGTCCAAAGAAGGAAACAGTAGAAGAACCAAAATATGAGGAACCAAGTGAACCTGATGAAGAGAATGATGGTGAATTTGATGATCAAGAGGCATATGGTGGTTTCAATGGAATGCCAGCTAGTTATAGCGAAGAAAAGGTAGTAAAAGTAGATACACCTAAAAAACAAGTATCTCCAATAGCTTGGGCAATCTTAGCTATCGCTGTTGTAGGTATTGGATTTGCTATATATTGGTTTAAGTTTGCGCCACATATTACATTACCTAACTTTGTTGGTAAGAATATTAGTGAAGTATCTACATGGGCTAAACAAAATAAGATGGATAGTAGTGCTATCGCTACAAATGAACCTGTTTATTCTATGGATTATGACAAAGGCGTTGTCGTAGAACAAAGTGTAGCTGCAGGTAAGAAAGTTAAGAAAGATACTCCTATCACATTTACTGTATCTAATGGACCTGATCCAGATGAAAAGATTGAATTTCCAACAGATATCACATCAATGACAAGTAGTGAAATTTCGGAATGGATCTCTGAAAATAAACTAACAAAGGCTAAGATTATTAGCCAATATAGCAATACTGTTGAAAGTGGCAACGTTATCTCCTATGAAGTGAAAAATGGTAGCCAAGAAGATTTCACAAGAAGCACGACATTAAATGTTACATGTTCTAAAGGACCTGCTCCTGCTGGACAAGTTACAGTAGAAAATTATGTAGGTAAGCTATATTCAGAAATTGAATCTTGGGCTAATACAAAGAAGATTGTATTAAATAAAGTTGAATCATTCTCTGATTCTGTAGATAAAGATAAGATTATCTCTATGGATAAAAAAGCTGGCGATACAATGAAGGAAGGCGAAAGCATGACAGTAGTTGTATCTAAAGGTAAAGGTGTAAAGATTCCTAATTTAGTAGGTTATACAGCAGAACAATTTGAAGCTTGGAAAGCTGATTCTTCTAACTCAGTATCTATCGTTACAAAATCTGTATATAACGCAGCACCTAAAGGATCAATTATTGCTCAAAGCTTAACAGCTGGTAGTGTTGTTGAGTCTGGTGAAGTATTAGAATTAACTGTTTCTGAATACTTACCTATCTTAGAAACAGATTCTAGAGGATGGCTTGGAAAAGATTACTTAGCATTAAAAGCACAAGTAGACGAATGGAACTCTAAAGGAGCTAGTATCCAAGCTGGTCAATATGGAACAGTAAAAGAAAAATGTAGTGAAGAATTTACGACTCCTGGTTCAATTATTGAATATAGTTGTACTGGTGGTACAAGTAGCACAGGTAATGGTTGCGAGAGACCTTTAAATCTAGATGCTAGAATCAGCTATACAATTTCTACAGGTGGTTGTACGGTAACACCAACTACAGCTACTGAAACATTGAAGATGTCTAGTTATGAACACGCTTCTGATTTAGCAGTATATGCAGGTATTAAAAACATCAACTTAAATCAAGTTTCTGCTGAAGAAAGCGCAAAGGATTCTTGGTATGAAGGTAGAGATTACTTTGTAACAGATAAAGATGGAAAAGTATTAGACAAAGATGCAGAGTTAGTATCTGGCAATACATATGTTATGTATGTAAAGGCTACAGCTACACCTACATCTGATACAGAAGGAAACTAAAGGAGAACTATGAACGCATTTAAAAGAGCATGGCGGTATATTACTCGTAAACCAACGAAATCAATCTTATTAACGATTACTTTCTTTGTAATTGGTAACTTAGTTATTCTAGGCTTAGGTATTTCACAAGCTGCGGATAATGCGAAAGTACTTACTAGAAAACAAATGAGAGCAGTAGTTAGCTATGAAACAGATTATGATGCTTATTATCAATATGTTGATTCCTTAACAGATCAAGATGAAATTGATAATGCATATAAGAACTATCCAAAGTTATCTGCAGATACTGCTAAGAAACTTGCAAGTGATGAAAGAGTTAAAGCAATAAACTACTTAACTACAAATACAATGTATTCTAAAGATTTTGATAACGTTCCTTTAGGAAATGAAAATCAAAATAACAGTATGTCAGTTGGAACTGATGAAAATGGTAATGAAATTACTTATACAGATCCTAATATCATGGCATATGGAAATTTGTATACAAACATGATTGAAATGGAAGAAGGAACATTTACATTAGTGGATGGTCGTTACTATACACAAGATGACATTGATAATGCGAATAAAGTTGTATGTATTACAAAAGAATTAGCAGATCAAAATGGATTTAAGGTTGGTGATTCTATTTCAATTACATCTGTAGGTGCTTATGAAAAAAGTACATATATTGATGCAGGTATGAGTGAAGATGATTTATATCTAACTCTAGAAATTGTTGGTATTTATTCTACAACAAATGATGTCAATCCAAATGATCAACGTTTTGGATGGATGGCACCATACGAATCACCAAAGAATATTGTGTTACTACCTTATACTACGCTTAGTGAGTATATTCTTGATTTAAATAATAAATACTTTGAAATCTTAAAAGAACAAAATCCAGAAGTATATGGTGATTTAGAAGTACAGCAAGAAATACAACCATCAACTGTTGTATTCTTACTAGATGATCCACTAAATGTAGATTCATTTGTAAGTGATCATGAAAGTGATTTAAGTGAATATACAAAGTTAGATGCAAATAACGATACATTTAAGAAATTAGCTAGACCATTAGACACAATGAGCTTCTTCGCAAATATCGTTGTATGGATCGTTGTAGTGAATGCAGTAGTAATTATTTCTCTTGTTACAGCATTAACATTAAAAACACGTGAATATGAAATTGGTGTATTACTATCACTTGGCGTATCGAAGGTAAAAGTAATCCTGCAGTTATTCTTAGAATTAATCGCAATTGCTGCGTTAGGATTCTTACTAGCAGTAGGTAGTGGTTCATTAATCGCTGGTAGAGTTGGTGAAGCAGTATTGTCTTATCAAACAGCATCAGATGCTCAATATGAAACAGATGATAACAGTTATACATATTATTGGAGTGATTCAACAGATTATTTCACGGAAGTTACACAAGATGATTTATTAAGTCAATATCATGTAAGTGTATCAGCACCATTAGTGCTTGAAATTTATGTAATTGGTGCAGTAGTTGTATTAATCGCAATACTCATTCCATCATTTATGATTATGCGTTTAAATCCTAAACAAATTCTACTTGAAACTAACTAAGGGAGGCTATCATGGGAACTATATTAAAACTAGAGAACTTAAATTATGGTTACATTGATGGTGGCTATAAAAGAGAAATCTTAAAGAATTTGTCTTATTCCTTTGAAGAAGGAACATTCTATACGATTCTTGGACCTTCTGGTTCTGGTAAAACGACTCTATTAAGTATTATGGCAGGACTAGATAAACAAGAATCAGGTAAAGTTTATTTCCAAGGAGAAGATTTAGATAAATTAGGACTATATCAATATCGTAGAAATAAAGTTGGTGTTGTATTCCAACAATATAACTTAATTACTTATTTAACTGGTTTAGAGAATGTCTTACTTGCAATGACAGAAACAGATAATAAGTTACCTAAAAATCATACAGAATTAGCATATGCATTATTAAATATGGTTGGTATTGTTAATACTAAAGCGAACCGTTTAGTCACAAAGCTATCTGGTGGTGAACAACAACGTATTGCGATTGCTAGAGCAATTGCATCAAACGTAGATTTGATTTTTGCGGATGAACCTACAGGTAACTTAGATACAGAAACAGAACAAGAAATCATTAAATTGTTCCAAATGCTTGCAGAAAAGTATGGAAAAACAATAATTGTAGTGACACACTCGAATGAAGTTAGTAAACTAAGTGATAGAAGAATTTTATTGAAGAATGGAGTTCTTAGAGACATTTAGGAGAAAACAAATATGACAGAACAAGTGCAATTACTGAAAATACTTGAGAAAAATCCTCGTATTCCAAAGGAAGATTTAGCAGATATTCTTGGAGTAAGTAGTGAAAAAGTTGAAGAAGAACAGAAAGAATTAGAAAAAGAACAAATTATTTGTGGATACCATACAGTAATCAATTGGGATAAGACTAGTATTGATCATTGCAGTGCAATTATTGAAGTTAGTGCTAAACCTGAAAGAGAAGTTGGTTATGATCGTATTGCGGAAAGAATTGCAAACTTCCCTGAAGTAACAAACTTATATTTAATGAGTGGCCGTAGTGAATTTATGGTATTCATTGAAGGTAAAACAATGCGTGAAGTTTCTGACTTTGTAGCACAGAAATTAGCTCCAATTGAAGGTGTAACTTCAACTGTTACTTGTTTCTTATTAAAGAACTATAAGATGGACGGCATCATCCTTGAAAAAGAAAAAACAGAAGATGAAAGGATGATTGTTGAACCATGAGTGCTGAAGACTTTATTAACTCCGATGTTAAAAAATTAGGGAAAAGCTTATTATGGGAATTCTTTGACTTAGCTTCTAGTACAGAGAATGTTATCTCATTAAGCGTAGGTGAACCTGATTTTAAGACACCATGGCATATCAGTGAAGAAGGAATATATGCTATTGAAAAGGGTAGAACATACTATCCTCCAACTCGTGGTTTAGAACAATTACGTAGAGGTGTTGCGAAATACTATAAAAGACGTTTCGGTGTAGAAAACTATACAAACGAAAATGTACTTGTAACAAATGGAGCAAGTGAATCAATCGATTTAATTTGTAGAGTTGTTCTAGAACCAGGTGATGAGTGCTTAGTGTTAGATCCAGGATATGTTGCGTATGAACCATCTGTTTTAGTTACAGGAGCTACTCCAGTATATTTAGAACTAAAAGAAGAAGATGGATTCAAAGTAACAAAAGAGATGCTTGAATCTAAGATTACTGATAAAACTAAGATGATTATCTTGAATTATCCTAGTAATCCTACTGGTGGAATTATGACTCGTAGTGATTATGAAGAGATTATTCCTGTACTAAAGAAGCATCATATCTTAACTGTATGTGATGAAATCTATATGGAACTTACATATGGTGTAGAACCTTGCTCTATGGGTGTGTTTGAAGATTTTAGAGATCAACTAGTTCTTGTGAATGGCTTTTCTAAAGCTTATTCAATGACGGGTTGGAGACTTGGTTTTATGCTAGCAGATAAAGCGATTATTGAAGCTTGTAACTCAATTCACCAATATGGTGCAATGGGAGCTTCAACAATTAGTCAATTTGCAGGTGTAGAAGCGATATCCGAGAAAAGTGATCAAGATATTGAAGAACATAAACAATCTTTTGAAGCTAGAAGAAACTTCATCGTTGCTAGACTCAATCGCATGGGATTATATACACCAATGCCTCAAGGAGCATTCTATGTATTCCCAAATATATCTTCATCTGGACTAAGTTCATATGATTTCTGCGTTAGATTATTAAAAGAAGAAAAAGTATGTGTAATCCCAGGAACAGCATTTGGACCTAGTGGAGAAGGACATATTCGTATATCTTACGCATATAGCTTAGAAGAATTAAAACTAGCTTTAGAGAAGATAGAACATTTCTTACAAACATTAAAAACAAGCGAGTAAAATTGCTTGTTTTTAGATTGCAAAAAAGCCTATATTTTATGCGAGAAAATTGAATTTTCTTGTTTACAAAAGTAGGGATAACTGGTATTATCTTTAGGCGAGTAGAAAATATTCTGCTCCTTGCCAGCAATGGCCGTTTAGTCCAGAAGGAGGTGTAGACATGAGAACATATGAAGTCATGTATATCATCAAAGCTTCTCTAGAAGAAGAAAAACGTACAGCCCTAATCGAGACACTTTCAGGCATTATTACTAAAGAAGGCGGAAAGATTGTTAAGACTGATGAATGGGGAATGCGTGATTTCGCTTACGAAATCGATGATATGACAAAAGGTTACTATGTAGTAACAACATTTGAATCTGAAAATGAAGGCTTAAAAGAATTTGATCGTTTAATGCGTATCAATCCAAACGTTGTTCGTTTTATGACAGTTCAAAGAGATGACCTATCATCAAAGGAGTCTAAATAATGATAAACCGAGTAGTACTTGTTGGTAGACTTACACGTGATGTGGAAGTTCGCAAAACAGGAAGTGGATTATCAGTAGCTACATTTACTGTTGCATGTGACCGTAGAACGAGTGGTACAGCACAAAATCAACAAACAGCTGATTTCATTAGCTGTGTAGCTTGGAGACAAGCAGCTGATTTTTTAGGGCAATATGCTCGTAAAGGTGCACTAGTAGGCGTGGAAGGAAGAATCCAAACACGTAACTATGATGGACAAGATGGTAGAAAAGTTTATGTTACAGAAGTAGTTTGTGACAATGTTCGTTTATTAGAAAGTAAAGCTCAATCACAAAATCGTGATTATAGCAATGCTCAAAGTAATGAATATCCAACATCTGCTCCAACAAATTCTTTTGAACAACCATCTAATGATCCATTTGGTAACAGTGATTTTGATACAGGTCCTAGCATGGATATTTCCAGTGATGACCTGCCATTCTAATTAAAAAGATCAAAGGAGAAATAACATGGCATTCAGAAAGCAAAGAACTGGTGGTAAGAAAGTTTGTTATTTTACAAAAAACAATATCACCTATATTGACTATAAAGATGTTGAGCTATTAAAGAAATTTATCTCTCCAAACGGAAAGATTATTCCTCGTCGTGTAACAGGTACTAAAGCTAAGTACCAACGTGAACTTGCTGTAGCAATTAAACGTGCACGTCAAATGGCTTTACTTCCATATATCGCTGACTAATTAGTTAGTAGATTAT
Source organism: bacterium (assembly GCA_963645035.1). GTDB lineage: Bacteria > Bacillota_I > Bacilli_A > Erysipelotrichales > Erysipelotrichaceae > Bulleidia. Next base: position 14,353 of record CAVIQY010000039.1, read on the forward strand.
AGCAAATCACACTCTTACTTAATTGTAGGAGTGTTTTTTTTTGTTAAAATAGATAAGAAAATTGAGGGAGAAACACATGAAAAATAAAACTTGGTCATTAGCTAATACAACGATAAAGAAGATATTTTATCTACCTTTATACTATTTAATTTCATTAGTGTTAATGCTAGTAGGTACTCTTATGAGTTATCCGATTCTTGCATTAGTGAATCATTCTTCTTTTGTAGGAAATGCGGCATTTGTTACAGGAGAAGCGTATGCAGTATTTATAGGGATTTGGATTATCGTTTTATTATTCTTTTTGATTCCAAGTAATCGTAAACAATTTACGAAAATCAAAAAGAGTGAAGGAAATACATTAAAAAATCTAGGTATTGGAATTCTAATTGGTTTTGGAATGAATGCATTTTGTGCATTATGTGCCTTACTAGTTGGGGATATTCATTTATATTTTGATTCGTTTTATCCTATTTCTTTTATCCTTATCTTTATTTGTGTATTTATCCAATCTTCTGCAGAAGAATTAATTTGTCGCGTATATCTTTATCAAAAATTAAGACATGCATACAAATCGCCTTATGTAGCAATTATTGGTAACGCATTATTTTTTGGATTATTACATTTAGGTAATGAAGGCGTAGGAGTAGTACCAATTGTAAATATTGTTTTAATTGGATTACTATTTTCTCTTATTATCTATTACTTTGATAGTAGTTGGTGTGTTTTTGCGATACATACAGCGTGGAATTTTACCCAGAATATCCTTTTGGGTTTACCAAATAGTGGTATAGTTGTGCCTTATTCTGTATTCAAACTAAGTGCAGCAAACGCAAGAATTACATTTTTCTATGATCCATACTTTGGAATAGAAGGATCTTGGTTATCTTGTGTTGTTATTGCGATAGTAATAATAGTAGTCATCAAGCTAGCAAAGAAGAAAAATGCAAAAACAGAAAATATGTGGCTAGAAACAAGTGAAAAATAAAAAAAAGCTTAGAACCTAAGCTAATAAAATGGTGCCGATGAGAAGAATCGAACTTCCAACCTACGCGTTACGAGTGCGTTGCTCTACCATTGAGCCACACCGGCATTACAAGGAGTATTATACTTTGTAATAGCTTTATGAGCAAATAATATTATTCTTTATGCATCAAATCCTTGATGGTTTTATTCTTTAAAAAATCTAAGATTAATGAATGTAGTTCTTGATAAATTTCTAATGTACAACAGGAATTTTCATCACTACATTCTTTATTTTCTATACATGAACAAGATACAGTTTGTATTTTTTCTTCTGTCACAAGTAAAATATCCAAAAGACTATATTCTTCTGGCTTTCTGTTTAATTTATAGCCACCGCATTTACCATACGCAACATCGACTAACTTATTTTTAGCAAGTAGTGTCATGATGCTTTCAAGGTATTTACGAGATATGTTTAGACGCGAAGCGATACAAGAAATACAGATGTATTTTTCTTCTCCTTCATGATCTGCCATATCGACTAAGGCTCTTATTGCGTTTGTTCCTTTTGTTGAGATTAACATACATCAATAATAATCGTTTTATATCCTATTGACAAGGTAGGAATTGGTTATAAAATAAATACCTATAAGGTTAGTAGGAATTAGATATGTCAGAAAGAGCGATAGAAATTTTATTAAAGTCATTTCCTAAATTATTAGAACTAGGTCTTAAAGTGACGTTACCTTTAGCGATTGCCTCATTTGCATTAGCTTTTGTAATCTCTGTTCTAGTAGCGTTTATCCAATATGCACATATTAAAGGATTAACATTTCTTACACGTATTTATATTTGGATTGTAAGAGGAACACCATTACTTGTTCAGTTATATGTATTCTTCTATGGACTACCTGTGGTTGGGATAAAGTTTAATCCAATTGTATGTGGTATTTTGGTTTTAGGTTTAAATGAAGGTGCATATATGTCTGAAACAATGCGTGCATCACTTGAAGCAGTTCCTAGTGGACAAATGGAAGCTGGGTATTGTGTAGGAATGAGTTACATGCAAATTATGATGCATGTGATTTTACCTCAAGCATTACGTACTGCATTCCCATCATTAATGAATTCCTTTATTGCATTAATTAAGGATTCTTCAATGACTTCTACAATTACAGTAATTGAAATGTTTAGACAAGCACAGATTGTCAATGGTAGTGTATTTGAACCATTCTTGTTGTACTTAGAAGCAGCGTTTATCTATTTAATATTCTGCTCTATCGCTACAATTATCCAAAAACAAATTGAGAAGAAATTGAATTTCTATGGAGGGGTAAAATGATTGAATTAAAGAATCTCCATAAGTCATATGACAACCACGAAGTATTAAAAGGAATCAACTTTAAAATTGATGATGGTGATGTTATTGCGATACTAGGACCTAGTGGAAGTGGGAAAACTACAATATTACGTTGTATGAATTTCTTGGTGAAAGCTGATTCAGGATCAATAGTATTTGATGATAAAGAATATGATTTATCTAAGATCAATCATAAAGAAATCACGCATATTCGTAAGAAAACAGGATTTGTATTTCAAAACTACAACTTGTTTCTAAATAAGACAGTATTAGAAAATGTCATGAGTGGTCTAGTGATTGCCAGAAAAATGAATAAAGAAGAAGCGAAAGCTAAAGCAATAGAAGCACTAAAGAAAGTTGGTATGGAAGATAGACTAGATCGTTATCCTTCACAATTATCTGGTGGTCAACAACAACGTGTATCCATTGCTAGAGCATTAGTCTATGAACCAGAAGTCATTTATTTTGATGAACCAACTAGTGCATTAGATCCAGAACTGATTGGAGAAGTACTTTCTACAATGAAGAAGTTAGCAGAAAGTGGGATGACAATGGTTGTGGTTACACATGAGTTATCTTTTGCGAAAAATATATCGAATAAAGTGTTATTCCTTGATAAAGGTGAAGTGATTGAAAATACAGATTCTAAATCTTTCTTTGAGAATTCTCAAAATGAAAGAGTGAAACAATTCTTAAAGTCATTAAGTGAAAGGGTGTAAGAATGAAAAAAGGATTATTAAGTTTAATTAGTTTAAGTATGTTATTACTAGTAGGCTGTTCTAGTAATTCTAGTGCTAGTACAGAAAGTAGTGCTAGTGCTACAAGCGAAGCAAGCGCAGATTTATTATCTACAATTAAAGAAAAAGGTGTAATTACAGTCGCTACAGAAGGAGATTGGTCACCATATACATATCATGATGAATCTACAAATGAATTAGTAGGATTCGACGTTGAATTAGCTAAGATGATTGCGGATAAGTTAGGTGTTACAGTTGAATACAAAGAAACAGATTGGGATTCTATTTTAGCTGGTGTACAATCTGGTGTATTTGATTTAGCTATCAATGGTGTAACTTATACAGATGAACGTGCTGAAGCGTTCAACTTCAGTGAACCATATTTATATGATCAAACAGTATTAATCGTATTAGAAGATAATGATGATATTCATTCTTTTGAAGATTTAAATGGTAAGGTTTCTACAAACTCTCCTGGATCAAGTTATGCAGAAATGGGTGAAGAATATGGTGCTACTGTAAATTATATCAATACATTTGCGGACACAATTCAATTACTACAAAGAGGAGATGCAGACGCAACAATCAATTCTTTATCTGTATTTAATGACTATGTAAATGAAAAAGGCGATTCAGCAGGAATCAAGATTGTTGATGAAACAGATCCTGAAAAGACTGTTATTGCGGCACAAAAGAGTGATTCTACTACTTCATTAATTGAAGAAATAAATAAAATTCTGGATGAATTAAGAAATGATGGTAGCTTAGAAGAATTATCCAATAAGTATTTTGGGTATGACGCAACTAAATTACCTGAATAAGTAATACAAGAGAGAAGAAATTCTCTCTTATTCATATAGATTTCACAAATCTGTAGTATGATTCAAGAGAATAGGAGAATGTCTATGAAAAAGATCCTTTTAAGTTTAATGAGTATATTTATGTTAGTAGCTTGTTCTAATGCGAAAAGTGAAGTATCTTCTTCACCTACATCTACTAGCAAGGTAAATGTTATGGAAGGATATGAAAAATTATCAGATGATAATGTATTTTATACAAAAGATTCAGATGGTGTCCTAAAACTACTAGAACATGGTACAGGTGTAATCTATCTAGGATTTAAAGAATGTCCATGGTGTCAAGCATATGCACCTTATCTTGATGAAGTATCAAAAGAAAATGAATTAAATGTTTTATATTACGACATTCTAGAAGATAGAAAAGAAAATACAGAATTCTATCAAACACTAGTAGAAGCAATCAGTAAACAAGGTGATGATATTACAGGATATGATAATGATGGTAATGCGAGAATCTTTGTACCATTAGTATTATATGTAGTAAATGGTGAAATTATTGGTTATGACGGAAGTGAAACAAATCAATTATCTACAGATGATATCTCAGTTGAAGATTTTTGGACAGATGAAAGAATAAGTTCTGTGAAAGAAAAACTAGATGGTTATAGTAAAACAGTCAAAGCTGCACAAGAAGAAAATAATAGCCAAGGTTGTGATGTAAATACATGCGCGGATGAAGACTAATTTCAGCCGGAAATAAAAGACAGAAAAACCAAGATTTATGCATAATGATCATATTTCTTGGTTTTTTATTTGTAAGAATTATTAAGAATTATTTAAATGTACAAAATCGTACAAAAAAGCCCAATTTTGTAGTGTTATTCTTGTGAGTAGCTTGTTATGATTGAGTTGTCAAAAGAAATGGTACCAATAATTTTGATTTAATGTGAAGGAGAATAAGGCAATGAAACAAATAATTAAATTTTTATTCGTCGTGTCATGTGCGTTTATGTGTATGGTATCTATTCCTGTAAAAGCTGCTACAGCAAGTGGAGAAGATGCGAACGTTCAGTATACATATTGGGATCAAAGCAGTATTAATACCTATTGGTCAGGAGTTTATAATAAAATTAACTATAATAACTATAAACCATGTATTGGTAGTACTGGAATAGGTGGTGGATGTGGCGATACAGCATGGCAATCACAATATGTTGAACATAGTGAAAAAATATATGTTTTTGGACATAATCATTATTTATTGAGTTATTACGGTACAAAAGATTATAAGGTTGAATAATTAACTTAGGGCAATTAAGTTTGCCCTTTTTAAAAAAGGAGGTATATGAAAAGGAATATTAGTCTATTATCTCTACTTATTTTGATCTTCACATTGGTTTTAACACGTAATCCTTTTAATTATGTTAGTGCTTTTCGTCTTACTACATATATAAGAGCGTATGATACAAATGGTCATCTACGAACGATAATACAGATTCCAGAATCAGAAGAATTATCTTCAATAGACTCAAAAGAATTTCATCAGACAATGGCACAAGTGGCTGAGGATAACCATCTTGTTATATATGCCATAGAAGTTGATGGAAATACTTCATTAGAAACTTATAGAATGTATTTGAGTGATAATGATTTGTATATAAATGATTGGCTTTTAGTAGATGGCAGCACAAGTATAGACTTGACAGGAACAAACGCTTATTCTACAGATAGTAAAAATAAGAAATATAAAATTAGTAATATCTTACTTCCAAGATTCAAATTATCTTTAGCTAATTTAGAAAATAAGACAATTAACGGTGGCTATTATATTCTTTTTAATCTTGAAGGGAATATTGAAGATAATGTTACAAATTTTATTTCAGAACTACAAAGTGAATTTGGTGAATTTTCATATCAAGGTGATGGTACATCAAATTATGACTATACGAGTGATCTTGAGTATTCTGGTGGAGTTACGAATGATTTGAAATTAAAAGTGGCGATAGTTTTAATTCTTACGCTAATGTTATGTTCAAAAATATTCTCTATGACTCGTGAGATATCTGTTCATAAGATTGAAGGAGAAAATGCTTTTTCTATTTATTGGGATATGTTTTTGAAATACTTCCTTC
>CAVIQY010000040.1:0-20312 GCA_963645035.1 bacterium
TATCAAAAAACAAACTTTCTCTTGAAGATATTTCAGACTATTCTGGGCTTTCTCTTGATAAAGTTAAAGAATTAGCACAAGAGATAAATAATAAATAAAACTTTACACATTACATTTTCAATAATTCTTTAATAAAAAGTTGCAAAGAAGCGATGAGTAAACTAGCAAATGATGAAAGATTTAAAAATGTTGATCCATTAGTTGCGAATATTGCGAATGATATTACTGATGCCAAATTAAAATTAAACGAGAATGAGGAGGGAAAAGTTGATATGTGCGTTGCCTTACAAGAACTAAGGATAGATTGGCTAAATGAAGGAAGAAATGAAGGTAAAATTGAAGGAAGAAACGAAGGAATTAACGAAGGTGCAATGAATAAAGCCCTTGCTGTCGCAAAGAAAATGTTATCAAAAAACAAACTTTCTCTTGAAGATATTTCAGACTATTCTGGACTTTCTCTTGATAAAGTTAAAGAGTTAGCTAAAGAAGTAAATAATAAGTAACATTTGTTAATAGAGAAAAAGATTTTACAAACTTTAAATCGAAAGTTGAGGAAATTAAATGATTATAAAATGTGCCACTAAAGAAGATATCAAAGCAATTACTGCAGTCGAAGCAGAATGTTTTCCGCCTGCAGAGGCAGCAACAGAAAAAGATTTCATTGAAAGAGTTAAATATTACGGAAATCACTTTTGGTTAATGTTCGATGAAGATAAATTGATTGCTTTTGTAGATGGGTTTGTTACCGATGAACCGGATTTGACAGACGAAATGTACGCTAATGCATCTATGCACAACGAAAATGGGGCATGGCAGATGATTTTTGGAGTTAATACGCTACCTGATTACCGCAAACATGGATATGCTGAAGAACTAATTCGCTATGCCATTGACGATGCTAAAAAACAAGGCAAAAAAGGACTAGTACTTACCTGTAAAGAAAAACTGATTCATTATTATGCAAAATTTGGTTTTAAAGATGAAGGAGTATCTGAAAAATCAACGCATGGAAATGTTGAATGGCATCAGATGAGACTCTCGTTTTAGAAATGGGAGTATTTTCATGTCAAAGAAAATTTGGTTAACCGATTGGTTGAAACCGGTATTTAATGTAGAAGAAATTGTGAACGAAATCGATAATAGCATCGATATTCAATACGTTACGCTATCAGATACGAAGTATGCGAAGCGAGTGTACGACGTTCAATGCCATAAGAAGAAAGATATGATCAACGTCATTGATTATTTCCTAGAGCAAGAGCGTATGATTGATGGTGATGATATAGAGATAGTTGCGATGATGTTGCTCAAAAAAGACGACGAGCCATTCTACGTACTCAATGTTGCTATTGATTTCACAGACGTTAGAAAAACCGATAGCGTCACTACTGCCAAAGAAGGCAGTGCCACTCCTAAAAAATATTTCGTCAGCAACGGTGCATTGTATGACGAGCGCACCACGAAAATTAAAGATTTCAAAGAGAAATTGTTAAGCTAAACTGCTTCTCTTTTTTGTGATATCAGGACCAGATTAATCCCATTTTCTAACCCATTTTGGTATGTAACCCGTATAATATTGATGAGTATTTTGAGACGTTAAATCGACATTTTGAAGCAATATCTCCTAACTCAACCACTGGTTCGTGTTCATTTCCTAAAGAAAAAGCTAAGCTATTTCATGAAAGGAGGAATTCCCAAATGAATCAGGAAAAAATTGGAAGCTTTATCGCAACTAGCAGAAAAGAAAATGGATTTACCCAAGCAGCATTAGCTGAAAAATTAGGTATCACAGACAGAGCTATTTCCAAGTGGGAAAATGGTAAAAGTTTACCCGATCCATCCATCATGTTGGAGCTGTGCGAGCTTCTACATATCAATGTCAATGAGCTCCTGACAGGGGAACGACTAGAGATGGAAAACTATAAAGAAATGGCAGAAAAGAACCTTATGGAGTTAGCAAGACAAGAGGAGCTTAACAATAAGAAACTTCTAGCTTTAGAAAATGTGATTGGATACACTTGCTCAATAACATTCCTTGTTATGATTTTTGCAGCAAGCTTTGCGATAACCACACCTGTATGGCGGATTGTACTAATCTTAGTTGGTAGCGTAATCTTCGTTATTGGTATGTACAATTCTATTAAGCTAGAGCATGATTCCGGTTATTATGAGTGTCCAAATTGTGGAAAACGTTATGTACCAACCATGAGAGCAATCGTTCTCGCACCACACAAAATGAGAGACCGTAAGTTGAAATGCCCTTATTGCAATAAAAGAGCATATCATAAAAAAGTTCTAACAAAGTAAGTATGATAACAACAGGTCATTTACCACAACGGTAGATGACTTTTCTCTATATGCAAAGAAATTGGAGAAAACTAATGTATTTGCAGAGGGTAACTTTTCCTACCCTCTGCAAGCTAAAACCGTCCGATATTTTACAACGTGCTTAAGAAATAATTTACATACCAGTTGGCACATGAGTGAAGTTATTAGCCTCTGCTCATATGAGTGAGAAGATTATTTTTTGGAAAAAACCAAATAAAAAAGAAATCGGTAAAATGAAATTGGAAGTTCAAATTATTGAAAAGGAGATTATTGATTATGGTAATGCACGAATATTCAAAATATGATATGGAAAAGAAAAAAGAAACAAGTATCACATATACAGATATTGACGAAATAGCGTACGCACTGGATAGCAAACAGCCAATGTTATCTAGACTCTTGAGTTTTTTATTGTTTTTCTTAACACCCGATAGTCTTGATAAAGCTGTCTATGTATTTATGAATACCTATGACGCTGAAAGTGAAGGAAATAGTTACGGCATACAGTGTTATAAAGCCAGCAGTAAGTTTGTTAAATGCATATCGCTTATTCTCTGGGTAATGCTTTTCGTACCAGTTACTGTTCTCGTCCTTCTTGAAGACTACCTCGATTAATAAACCGGAAAAGGACTAGCCATCTTATGAAAAACAATAAACAACGAAGCATCACGAAAGCGTACGGTTTGTATTGTAACGATAACTTTATCTACTCCTTTTCTTGTTGACGTTACTTTCATATATACTTCCGCTTGAAATATTAAAAATCCTTCATATATAAGATATTTTTTTAAATTTTGCGTATGCTGTTTTCGTTCCTCTTATATTTGTTGAATGTAATAATACAAATGTTCTCACTCTTCTATTACAATCCTAACTTTTATTGCATTTGTATTGTCATTACTTGATCATCAATTCTACATTCGATAAACAAGATTTCCATTTCTATTTTCCCATAATAAAAGCTCCTACTATCTTGTAGTAAGAGCTAAAACACTTATTTAGTATGTTTTTCAAACCAATTTGTGATTTCTGTTAAACGACGAATTCTATGTAATGGTTTACCACTACGACTTAATTCATGGTTTTCACCATGGAAGATACACATTCTTGTTTCTACACCTTTGTAAGCTAAAGCTTGCATCATTTGCATACCTTCAGGTAATGGACATCTGTAGTCTTCATCACTATGGATAAATAATGTAGGTGTCTTTACATTATCTGCGTATTTAAGTGGTGAGTGATTCCACATCTTTGTAACATCTTCTTCACTGAATAGTCCTTTACAACCATTTTGATCTGGTCCGAAATATAAACCAATATCAGAAATAAAGGAGAAACTAATCCAGTTAGAAATACTTCTTTGGCTAGCTGCACAACAGAAACGGTCTGTATGACCAATAATCCAGTTTGTCATGAAACCACCGTAACTTCCACCTGTTTCACAAATCTTAGTTGTATCAATATTAGGATATTTCTTTAATACTGCATCTGTGAAATCCATTAAGTTCTTGAAGTCTGTACCACCATAGTTATCACGGATATCAGCGAATTCATCATCTCTTCCATCAGATCCTTTGATATTTGTAAAGAATACTACATATCCTTTAGCAGCCCATACTTGCATTTCATGGAAGAACATATTGCTATAAATACCACGAGGTCCACCATGAACATCTAGTACTGCTGGATATTTCTTTTTCTTATCAAAATCTTTTGGTAATAATACCCATCCTTTTAGATCTAATCCTTCAGACTCATAGTTAATTACATTTGGTTTAGCAACATATTTATCTTTTAATACATCACCATTGATATTTGTAATCTTCTTTACAGACTTGCCAGTTAAATCCATTTCATATACTTCTTGTAATGAATTTTCTGTACTTCTTACAAATGCAATCTTATTCTTTACGGAATCTAAGAAGAATACTGTACCTTGTTCATCAAATAATACTGTCTTATTGAAATCAGAATCATATTTCCAAATTTCTACATGATCATAATTTGTAGCTAATGTAACTAATGTATTGCCATTAACTTGTTTAGATTTTCCACCACCAAGATATGTATCACCTGCTACACCATCATGTAATTGACGTTCTGGATCTACCACAAAAGTAATCTTATCTTTTTCAATTAAACAAATATTACCTGTTTCATTGATACCATATTCTTTCATGTCTGTAGCTAGACCATATAGGTTACCATTCATGTAGAATAATTCACCAATAGAATGTGTATTCTTACCATAAACTGTAGAACATTTCTTCGTCTTTAAATCATATACATATACTTTTTCGTAACGACTAGTACGAGCTGCAGCAGTATTAGCTACATAATATACTTTGTCATCTGCTACACATAGACTATTTACATTTAGTGTAGGAGCTGTTAAACGTTTAACCGTTAAAGTAGGTTCAACATCTACAGAGAATAAAGCTGTTCTATTTTTATTGATGAATCCTTGACCATTAAACCAATAAGGAACTTCATCAATGACTTGATAATCTGCATCTTTCTTTTTGGCATCACGTTTTTCAGCACGTGTTTTATCATCATCTTTGTATGCATCTGGATCATTTGCGTCAATTACACCAATCGCAACATAAGAAGTTTTACCAACTTTCTTTAATGAAGCTACTGGGAAAGGTAATTTCATAAATGGTTCTGCTTCACCACCATTTACATCAATACGATATAAATTTGTAGTACCTGGTTCATCTTTATCTGTTGTACGGTTAACAACCATATGTGTTGCGTCATCCCATAAAACAACAGTTGTGTTTAAAGTAGAAGTAAATTGTTTTGCTTTACCATCTTTTACTAACCAAACATCACGATGATAACCATTCTTTTCCATGTCTGCTACACCTGTTTGGAAAGCTAGATACTTTCCATCTGGTGAGTACTGAAGATTTTCAATTGCTGTGTACTTTGTTAAATCTTCAATTTGTAGCAATTCTTGTTTACTATTTTTTGCCATTTTTCTTTTCCTTCTTTCCTGTATGTATAATAAACCAATTTGTGATTTCATTTAATCTTCTTATTCTATGTTCTGGTTTTCCTACTCTACTTAAACCATGATTTTCACCATGGAAAATACACATTCTTGTTTCGACACCTTGTACAGTTAATGCTTGGAATAATTGCATCCCTTCAGGTAATGGACATCGATAATCTTCATCACTATGAATAAATAACGTTGGTGTCTTCGCTCCTTTTACATATTTTAATGGTGAAGCTTCCCATAACTTATCAAAGTCTTGTAGCACATTTTTCGCAACATGTTGCTCAGCGTTATACCAGAAACCAATATCAGATATAAATATTTTTGTTACCCAGTTCGATATACTTCTTTGTGTCGCAATAGCACAGAATCTATCTGTATGTGTCACAATCCAATTGCTCATAAAGCCACCATAGCTACCACCTGTTTCACATACTTTTGTTTGATCAATATTAGGATATTTATCTAATACTGCATCCGTAAAATCCATAATATTTTGATAATCTATCTCACCATAGTGACCATTGATATCCGCAAAGGCATCATCTAATCCATCTGATCCTCTAATATTTGCAAATAATACAAAGAATCCACTAGATGCCCATATTTGCATTTCATGGCTAAAACTCTCGGCATAGATTGCTCGTGGTCCACCATGAATATCTAATACTGCAGGATATTTTTTCTTTGGGTTATAGTCTTTCGGATATAACACCCAACCATGAAGACTTGTATCTGTAGAAACAAAATCAATTCTTTCTGGTAATGCGACATATTTATCTTTTAAGACTTCATCGTTAAGATGCGTAAGTTGTTTTACTTCACTACCATCTTCCTTCATTTCATAGATTTCACATAAGTGACTTGCATCTTCATAAATAAATGTTATGGAATCTTTACACGCATCTAGACAAGTAATTAAACCTGGTTTATTCCAAATTACTTGTTTATGAAACGCTTCATCATATTTCCATATACATACATGATCATCATCTGTAGCTAATGTATAGAAGTTCTTACCAATACATGCATTTGATTTACCAGAACCATACGTTGTATCACCTGCTGCTGTATCTCCTAAAGTTCTACATGGATCAACAATCTTCTCAAAGCCACCATCAATAATTTTAGAAATATCTCCTGTTTGATGGGAACCATATTCTTTCATATCAGATACTTGTGCAAAAAGTTCATGTTCTTTTACAAATAAGTTATTGATTGCGCGATCTTTCTTGTTATAAATCGTTTTCTTCTTATTCTTATTTGTATCATATGCATAGACTTGAGAAATGCGGTCATACTTTTCTTTCCAAGTAAGAGATAAGTAATATACTGTATCTTCGTCACATGCATATTCATTAACATCTTCAAATGGTGCTGTAATTCTTTTCACTTTATTTCCATCGATAAGAAATAATGCTTTTCTTTGTTTATTTGTAAATCCTTCACCATTACGCCAATAAGGGATTTCATCAATCACTTGATAATCTTTTTCTTGTTCCCTAGCTTTTTGTTTTTCTTTTCTTGTGTTTTCATCATCAAGATATGCGTTTGGATCACTTGCATCAATTAAACCATGGGCGACAAATTTCCCATTTGATAAAGGCGTAATCGATATAAGTGGAAAAGATACACTCATAAATGGTTCTGCTTCACCACCAGTAACATTTAACTTATAAATATCACTTGTACCGACTTCTGTATCTTCTGTCTTTCTTAGTAACAATAATTCATCCTTGTTTAACCAACATAAATTTGTTGCGTTTAAAGAATATGTTAATTGTTTTGTTACACCATCACTTATACAATACACAGCATTTTTATAACCATTCTTCTTTTGATCAGGTGTCGTTACAGTAAAAGCAATTCTAGAAGCATCTTTGTTATAAGAAACACGTTGTGGAAACTTAAAATTCCAAAGATCATCTGCTGTGATAGGAAGTTTATTTTTTGCCATCTTTTCCTCCTGTATGTTGTTCAAACCAATTTGTAATTTCTTCTAGTCTTCTTAAACGATGTAATGGTTTACCACCTCGACTAAGTTCATGATTTTCACCATGGAAGATACACATTCTTGTTTCTACATTTTGATATGCAAGACTTTGTAACATTTGCATTCCTTCAGGTAATGGACATCTTCTATCTTCATCACTATGGATAAATAATGTTGGTGTTGTCGCACCTTCAATATATTTAAGTGGCGAACTATTCCACATTCTATCAAAGCCATCAAATAAACTTTCATCTACTGCTAGTCCACATTCACCTGGATCAAACCATAATCCAATATCGGCGATAAATGTAAGACTAATCCAGTTTGCGATACTTCTTTGACTTGCGGCGGCACAGAATCGATTTGTATGACCGATAATCCAGTTTGTCATAAAGCCACCATAGCTACCACCTGTAACACATACTTTAGAACTATCTATTGCAGGATATTTTTGTAAAACAACATCGGTGAAATCCATTAGATTTTCATAATCTACTGTTCCATATTTACCACGAATATCTGCATAATCATCATCTCTACCATCAGAGCCACAAATATTGGTAAAGAAGACAAAATATCCTTTAGAAGCCCATACTTGCATCTCATGGAAGAATGCTTCAGTATACATTGCTCGTGGTCCACCATGAATATCTAATACTGCAGGATACTTCTTTTTTGCATCATAATCTTTTGGATATAATACCCATCCTTTATGTGTATAACCTGTTGATTCAAATTCAACAGTATGCGGTAAAGCAACATACTTTCCTTTAACCGCATCACCATTTAAGTTTGTAATTTTCTTTACATTCTGACCATCTAAGTCCATTTCATAGACTTCACTTGGTGCTTTAGAATTACTATATGCAAAAGCTATTTTCTTTTTACTAGCATCTAAGAAGAAACATACTCCTGCTTTATCAAACAGTACTGTTTCCTTAAACTTAGAATCAAAGCTCCATATTTCCACTCTATCTTCATCCGAAACTGTTGTATAAATTGTATTATTGATGATTTCTTGTGATTTACCACCACCAAGCATACAATCACTACCACCACTAGAGCCTAGTCTTCTATGAGGATCTTTTACAAACTTCATCTTATTTTTAGTAATCTTTACAAAGTCTGGTGTTTGATTTAATCCATATTCTTTTAAATCCGCTGCCATTCCATATAACTCACCATCTAAGAAGAAGATATTACGTATCATCATATCTTTCTTGTCATAGATACTTGTTCTCTTACCTGTTTTTAAATGATATACAGAAATATCATTCATTCTGCTTTCTTTAGAAACATGTGTTTCTGATACAAAATAAATATCTTGATCTTGTAAAACAAAGGATTGAACATTTTCAAATTGTTCACTAATTCTCTTTGCTTGTTTATCTTTAATCACAAATAAAGCATTTCTATTTTTATTTGTATAATTCTGTCCATTATGCCAATAAGGCACTTCATCAATAACGGTATAATCTTTCTCTTTTTCTTTCTCAGCCAATTTTTCTTTTCTTGTCTTTTCATCATCAAGATAAGCATCAGGATCATTTGCGTCTATCTTACCTGTCGCTACAAATGTATTTTTATCTACGACTTTCATTGAAGATAAAGCAAAAGGAAGTGTAACTAGTGGCATAGCTTCACCACCATCTACATTTAGTACAAATAATTCTGTTTGATTTACTTCTTTCTTTGTATTTCTTCTTAGAATGAGTTGTTTATCATCTAACCAACAAACAATTGACGCGTCAATCGTATAAGTTGCTTGTTTTGCTTTACCATTTTCACTAATCCAGATATTTCTTTCATAGTCATTTTCTTCTTTTCTAGCTTGTGCGACTTGAAATGCTAAGTATTTACCATCAGGTGAATAACATAAATTTTCTGGGAACTTATATGTTAATAAGTCTTCTATTTCAATTGGTTTTAATTCTTGTTTAGCCATTTCTTCTCTTATACTCCTTTACCTTAAATGCAAGTGCCATTGTCTTTCCATCTGTAATTTCTCCTTGCATAATTTCATCGATAATTTCATCTAATGGTTTTCTTACCACATCTAAATGTTCATCTTCATCTAAATGCTGTCCATAATATTGATTTACTTTTGCATAATACAAATGTACTTTTTCTTGTCCATATGCCCCTGTTGGTACAAACTCACCAAAATCAATATAGTCCTTACCATCAAATCCTGTTTCTTCTACTACTTCTCTTTTAATAGCTTCAAAAGGATCTTCTCCTTTTTCTAGTTTTCCAGCAGGAAACTCAAGCAATTCTTTTTCTTGTGCATAACGCCATTGTGAAACCATAAAAAAATTGCCATTTGTGTCTTCCAAAGCTATCGCTACACCACCAGGATGTTCTACAACTTCACGTTGTACAACTCTACCATCAGGTAACTTCGCTTCATCTAATCGAACACAAATGACCTTTCCTTTATACTGATATTCTTTCTTTAATGTCTCTTCTTTTTGACTCATATTTTATTACGACCCTATAGTCACTATTCTATCGCATATCAATTAAAAATGTACATTGTTTCAGAAAATATTCATAAGTTTTTGATTGCATTGAAAATAGTTTCATTCGTTTCAATTTAATCATTTCTGGTTTCAATTATATCATTTTCGCCAAAATGATATAATTGAACGCATTTCATGTAGGATTTGCTATAATTAGCTCGAATTTGAAGAAAGGATTTTTATGAAAAAAGTATATTTTGCAGGATCCATTCGTGGTGGTAGAAAAGATGCTGATTTATATCACGAAGTTATTGAAGAAATTAAGAAAACAGATATTGTATTAACAGAACATGTTGGTGATTTATCCAAATCTCTATTTGAACAAGGTCGTTCTCAAGATTCAGATATTTACAATCAAGATACAGCTTGGTTAAGAGAAAGTGATTTAGTCATTGCGGAATGTACAGCTCCTTCTCTTGGCGTCGGTTATGAACTAGCTTATGCCGAGCGTTACAATAAACCTACATATATCTTATATCGTCATAAAGAATGTGAACTAAGTGCGATGTTATCTGGTGATTCTTATTACCATGTCTACTCTTATGAAACAAAAGAAGAATTATTCGATTTAGTTCATCAAATTTTAAAGGAAGCACATGAGTAAAAAGATTGATTTAACTTCAGGTGATATCAAAAAAGTATTATTACTTTTTATGATTCCTATCTTCTTTGCCAATTTATTTCAACAACTTTATAACACTGTAGATACCATGATTGTTGGGCATTACTTAGGTGATAATGCCTTAGCTGCTATGGGTGCTACTGCTTCTCTATTTGAATTACTTGTTGGGTTTGCAACAGGTGTAGGAAGTGGCTTCTCGGTTGTTATCGCAAGATGCGTTGGTTCAAAAAATATCGACCAATTAAAAAAGTCTATTGCTGGCACAATCTTATTAAGTCTTGTCTTAACGATTCTGATTATGGGATTATCCCTGTTCGCATTAAAACCATTAATGGTATTCTTAAATACTCCTAGTTCTATATTTGATGATGCTTATCGCTATATCTATATTATTTGTATGGCTGTAGGAATTACCGTTTTATACAACATGCTTAGTGGTATGTTAAGAGCTAAGGGTAATGCGGTTATCCCTCTAATTGCTTTATTAATTAGTAGTGTATTAAATATATTCCTAGATATTTATTGTATTGTAAATTTACATATGGGTACTGCTGGTGCTGCTATCGCAACGGTAATTTCCCAAGCAATATCTTCTATATTCTGTTTAATTTATATTTATCTAAAAGAAAAAGATTTGATTCCTAATCGTTCTAGTTTCCATATTCATAAAGAACTCTATCTTGATTTAATCGGTCAAGGATTAAGTATGGGGATGATGTTATCGATTGTGTCTATGGGGACAGTCATCTTACAAACAGCGATTAATAAGTGTGGTACAGAAGTGATTGCAGGATATACTGCCGCAAGAAAAGTATTAAATTTCTTTACGATGCCTATTAGTACTTTAGCTACCGCTTTAACAACTTATGTATCGCAAAACTATGGTGCTATGCATCATCAAAGAATCAAAGATGGTGTACGTTATGCAAATATACTAGGACTAGGATGGTGTGTAGTTTGTATCGTTGTTGGTTTTCCACTATCTAAGTTCTTTATTCATTTAATTTCTTCAAGCCAAAATGAAAATGTTCTATATTATGGTGCAACTTATCTAAAAGTGTCAACGATATTTATGCCATTTTTAGCACCATTATTAAACCTAAGATGTTCCTTACAAGGATTAGGGCAAAAGATTGTACCATTATTCAGTAGTCTTATTGAATTAGTTGGCAAGTTTATTCTCGTATCTTTATTAATCCCTGTAGCAGGCTTTATGGGCATTTGTTTTACCGAACCACTAGTTTGGGTAGCGATGCTGATCCAATTAGTTTGGTCTTATACACATACATTCTTATTTAAAAAGGAGGTCGCATAAAATGAAAGTATTATTACAAGATGTCATTGACGCACTTGAACAAACTGACTCAGAAACTGAATTTTATTACAATATAGATGACGAAATCATCTATGGCTCACGTGATGGTGAAATCTTTACGCATAATGTTGATGACGCAGAAGATTTACTTTGCGATAGTATTCCTTTACCAAAACAATATGAAAGAAATGATTATGCCATCATGGAAGACTTCATTAACCAAGTAGAAGATGAAAATGCTCGGGAATGGTTAACAAATAGTATTCGTGGTAGAGGTGCATTCAGAATGTTTCGAGCCACATTAAATCGTTTTGATTTAGTACAAGATTGGTATAATTTCAAAGATGAAGCTTATGAAGAAATCGCAATCGATTGGTGTAACCAATATGGCATAGAATATGACGCTTCAGAAGTAGAATATGATGAAGAAATCGAAGAAGAAGTAATCGTTCCTCATTCTAATAAAATTACAACTTCTATAGTAGATATTAATAAACATAATCTCGCTAGTATTTTATATATGGCAACTGATTATTCTAATGAAATAAAACATATAAATGATCCAGAACGTGTACAAGAAGAACTTGCATCTCTATTAACAGATAAAAATCATATCTATTCCTTAACATTAAACGGTAAATCTATTGGTTATATTGTATTAGTAGACTATGATGATAAATATCTAGTTCATTCCCTTTATGTACGTAAAGAAGACCGTCGTAAAGGTTATGGATCAAAATTACTAAAACACGCGGAAGATGTTGCGTCTAATGAAAATAAAAATTTAGTGATGCATACAAAACCAAATAATGAAGTTTATATCAATTTATTAAAGAAAAATGGATATGCAGATATTGATTATATCCAAATTAGAAAGAACAACCTATGAGTAAAGAAGAATTATTGAAATTAAAAGTAACAGAATTAAAGGCTATCGCAAAAGAAAATAATGTCGATGTGACAGGTCTAAAAAAGAAAGAAGAAATCGTTCAAAAATTATTAGATGATGCACAAAGAAAGATAGATGAGCAAAAGAAAATCGAAGAAGAAAATGCGAAAAAGAAAGAGGCAGCGAATACTGTAGAAGCTTTTGAGACAAAAGGAATTCTATCTATATTAGATGATGGATTTGGGTTTCTTAGAACGAATAATTTTGAAACAAGCGAAGATAATATCTATGTATCACCTACATTTATTAAAAAGTTTAGATTAAAACAAGGAGATTACATTGAAGGAAAGAAAAGAAAACCAAACGAAAAAGAAAAATATGAGACTTTAATCTATATCGATAAGATTAATTATAGAAATACAAGTATTATTCGTAATCGTATAAACTTTGAAGATTTAACGCCTACTTATCCTTCAGAACGAGTACGTTTAGAAAGAACACAACAATCTCTTACGATGCGTATCATGGATTTAATTACACCTATCGGTAAAGGTCAACGTGGATTAATTGTTTCGCCACCAAAAGCAGGTAAAACAACAATCATTAAAGATATTGCGATGTCTATCTTACATTCGATTAAAGATGCACATTTGATTATCTTATTAATCGATGAACGGCCAGAAGAAGTAACTGACATTAAAGAAGCGATTAAAGGTAAAAATGTAGAAATAATCTATTCTACTTTTGATGAACAACCACAACACCATAAATATGTTTCTGAAATGACGATAGAACATGCAAAAAGACTAGTAGAAGTTGGTGAAGATGTATTTATCTTATTAGATTCTATTACTCGTCTTTCTAGAGCTTATAACTTAACCGAGCCTTCTAGTGGTAAAACACTATCTGGTGGTTTAGATCCTAACGCTTTATATATGCCTAAGAGATTCTTTGGGGCCGCTAGAAATACCAAAGAAAAAGGATCTCTTACAATCCTAGCTACAGCATTAATTGAAACAGGATCTAAGATGGATGATGTCATCTATGAAGAATTTAAAGGTACAGGAAATATGGAATTAATTCTTTCTCGTAAGCTACAAGAAAAAAGAATATTCCCTGCTATAGATATTGTTAAATCTGGCACTCGTAGAGAAGACTTAATCCTAACCTCTAAGGAACAACAAGCTGTAAATATTATTCGCAAGAATCTAGCAAACTCTGTACGTGATGAAGCTACAGATAATCTAATCAATATGTTTGTTAAGACAAAGGATAACGCGTCTCTTGTAGATATCATCATCAATACAAATAAAGCATATTAAGACTAAAAATGGAAAGTTAGCATTTCACTAATCTTTCCATTTTTCTTATTTACGAAACACTCTTTTAATTTCACAAACATAGACATCATGATAGTCATGTTTTGGATATGCGTCTTCATCTACCTTTTTGTTAAGGAAACTATCTTCGGTTAATGTTTGACGATATAACTTTTCTACTTCTAATGTAAGCGTAGCTTCTTCAAAGCTAACTACACCATCTTCTTCGATTAGATGTAAACCACTCTTTTGAATCTTATCTTTCACATCATATGTAGAGTTTGTCCCTAAATAACCAAGTTCTTTCTTATGTTCACCACCAAAGAAACTCACCGATATTTTTACGTCATCTTCATCAATTAGCTTTTTGGTATAGCGTTGTGGGCGGATAAATAAGAATACAACATTCTTATTCCATAAATGTCCCATACCACCCCAACTAGCTGTCATGGTATTTACTTCATTTTCTGTTTTCGTATTAATTAACATCCATTCTTTACCAATTACAGTAAATGGATTAAATTCTAATTCTTCTAGCTTTACTTCTTTCATGTTTTCTCCTTATGAAATCCTACCATTATTCATTTCATATACCGTATCACAAACATTCATCGTTGAGTCTCTATGTGATACAAGTACAATCGTTTTCTTTGTGGCAGATTCTTTTAATGACTTTAAGATAATTCCTTCATTTAATGAATCTAAGTTACTTGTAGGTTCATCTAGTAACACTAAATCCGAATCATGTAAGAAGGCTCTAGCTATACCAATTCTTTGTTTTTCACCACCAGATAATGTATCCCCTAGTTCTCCCACTTCTGTATCATAACCATTTGGTAAAGACATAATAAAGTCATGAATTGATGCTTTTTTACATGCGTCTATGATTTCACCTCTAGTCGCATTAGGTTTAGCAATAGCGACGTTATTTGCAATAGAGTCATGGAATAAATGTGTTTCTTGGGTAACATAGCTTTCCATGTCTCTTAATGACTTTGTAGGAATTGTTTTCACATTTTGATGATTCACAACGATCTCACCCTTATTTACATCCCAAAAACGCATAAGTAGTTTTAACAATGTAGATTTACCCGATCCACTAGCACCATGTATACCCGTTATTTTTCCTGGTTCAATATTGATAGAATAATCATCTAATATTACTTCATGATCATAGCTAAACGTGACATTACTAGCTTTAGCACCCGCGAAATCATCACTAGTTTTAGTGATTTCTCCTGCTACTTCTTCTAGTATTGGTTTTTCTTCAAGTAGAGATAACACTCTTTCACCACTAGCTAAAGTTTGATTGAGATTATTCGATAAATTGGATAAAGCAACTGTTGGCCCAAATGATCCCATCATTGCAATAGTACAAGTAAGTACTGCATCAAAACCTACTATATTACTTTGATATAGTGATAAAGAAACTACTAACATTACAAGTGATGCGACTAAGATAACCGTATTTGTACATGATCTTTGTAATCCTTCAGCGTGACTTAAATGAGCTTGTTTACTTGCTAAATCTTTAGAACGATCACTTAGTTCTTTTTCTCTTTTTTCACCTTGATGATATTGTATTGTTTCTTCTAGTCCTCTTAATGAATCTAAAACGAAACTATTCAATTCACCAAATTCATTTCTAAATTGCATTCCTGAATCTTTACCTAGCTTACTATTAATCATTGGTATCACTACCCCAACTATTCCATAAGCAAGTAATGCGATAAGTCCTAGTAGATAGTGATAGCTACCAATAAAGCAAACCATAACAATCGTTGTGATGATTGCGATAGCAATAGGAGAAATCGTATGGGCATAGAATACTTCTAATAGTTCTATATCTGTTGTAATAATAGAAATTAAGTTACCTGAATCTTTTCCTTCTAATTTTGCAGGACATAGTTTTCTTAATGCGACAAATACTTTATGACGAATAATCGCTAATAGTTTAAACGCAATAAAGTGATTACAATATTGTTCTACGTAATGTAATAATCCTCTAGATACCGCAATAACAACCATAATTGTCATAATTTGTTTAACGGTAAGATTCATTAACCATGTACTTTGTACAACAATTAGTCCTTGATTAAATAGTCCTCTTAATATTACTTGGCTAGCTAATATCGTTAAAAATATTGCACATAAGTATCCGATAGTACCAAGGATTATCGCTAGTAACATAATATGAAGTAGAGGTTTAACTAGTTGAATCAGACTAAGCATAATTGAAATCGCACTTCTTCTTTTATTCATTTTCGTTTACCTCCTTCCCATAGTTTTCTAGCTTCATTTGGCTTGTGTATAAATGTTGATACTCACCATTTAATTTCATTAATTCTTCATGTGTACCTAATTCTTTGATTAGACCATCTTTTAAGAAATAAATTTGATCTGAATCAACAACATTCGCTAAACGATGTGAGATAAGTAGAATCGTTTTTGTCTTAGCTAGTTCGTGAACTACATTCATGATTAATTCTTCACTTTCCGCATCGATATTAGATGTAGCTTCATCGAATATAAATATCTTTGGATCTTTTAATAACGCTCTAGCAATCGCAAGTCTTTGGCATTGACCACCAGATAAATTGCTAGCTTTCTCTAATAATTCTGTTTTTAATCCTTTTTGTGTATTTAAGAAACCAAGTAAATTTACTTTCTCTAGTACCGCATTCATTTCTTCCTCTGTCGCATTAGGTTTAGCCATTCTTAAGTTATCTTCTACTGTACCTTTAAATAAATAACTATTATGACTAACACGTACTACCTGACTTAGTAAACTAGCTTCATTAATTTCTTTTAATGAAATACCACCAACTGTTATCTCACCACAATAGTCTTTATTTTTTTGTGATAAAATACCAGCAATTGTACTTTTACCACAACCTGATTCACCAACAAGGGATACAAAACTACACATTGGTAATTCTAGATTTACACCCTTTAAGATTTCTCTATCTTCTTCATAAGCGAAATGAACATCTTTTAATACAATATCAAATGATTCAGTAGGCATTTCTTTTTCAGCCATTACAGGTTCTTCTAAATCTAATATTTTAAAAATCTTATCACTTGCGGCCATACCATTCATTGCAATATGGAAATAAGATCCAAGTAATCGTAATGGCAAGAAGAATTCACTCGCTAAAAGAATAATACACATTGCATTACCAAAAGTAATATTTCCTTTTAAGAATTCTGAGCAAGCAATCACCATGCCTACTGCAGCACCACCATACGCAACAATATCCATGACACTCGTAGAATTTAGTTGCATCGTCAATACTTTCATCGTAATGGTTCTAAATCTTTGTGATTCTTCATCCATTTCTTTTGTCTTCAACTCATCTGCTTGATAGATTTTTAATGTCGTTAAGCCTTGTAAATTTTCTAAGAAAGAATCTCCTAGTCCTGTATAAATACTCCAATATTTATTGAGTAATTTCTTCGCAATCTTTTGTACAACAACAATAGAAATAGGAATAAGTGGAACACAAATTAGTAACACAATACTGGCCTTAAAGCTAACTCTAGAAAGAATAATAAATAATGTGATAGGAGCGAGTAAACTATAGAATAATTGTGGTAAATACTTACCAAAATATGTTTCTAATTGTTCTACACCTTCTGTAGATACTTGTACAATTTCTGATGAAGGTACTTTCTCATTATAAGAGGCTCCTAGTCTTAGCATCTTCTCATAAATCTTTTCTCTTAATATTCTTTTTACGTCTACACTAGCTTGATAAGAAGCTCTTACACTCATTCTTGCGGATATAAATCTTACAACAATCACAACAACTAAATAGACTATCGATTTTTGTATAATCGTATCTGTTAATGTATGCATCATTGCATGATCTAAAACATTTGCAAGAGTAAATACCATTACTACTTGTGAAATTAATGCTATCCAATCCCACAATATCGTAAAGACAATATATTTTTTCGCATGACTTAATAATTTTACTAATCTTGTTTTAATCATTTTGTTTTCCCTTTTCTTGTATACTACAAATTAAATGCCATGAAGCTAGCATTGGGTGATAAAGCATCATTCTTGGTCCAGAGAATCGCATAACTTTACGAATCTGTTCTCGTTTTTCTGGCTTATAACAATGTACCTTACAATTTGCACAGAATGTTTTATGTTCCATAAAAGGACATTTCTCACTTCTTAACTTTGCATAACTCGCTAATTCTTCGCATTCAGGACACATACATTTTGTTTTCTTATCATATTCTTCATGATTCTTTCGACAATATAAACGAACCATTTCTTCAACTACTTGTTGTTCCTTACGTCTTTTCTTTTCTACTTTATTCATTTAATCCTCACTAACTAAGTTAGTATAAAATAACTTCTAAAATTTGTCATATCATGTGCAAAATCGACATATATAACAGATATTTTTCCATCTTATGTCAACTAGGCTAATTTTTTATCTGTAATAAATGGTAAAATATAGTTACGTTTTTTATCGATAACAATATAGAAATTTTTATAACTGAGGAGGGTACGCTAAATGAACATTGAAGAATTAAAACAATTGATTTATCAAGGTGAAAAAGTAGATGTCGAATGTAAAAAAGCAGAAAATAGTGTGCCTAAATCTGTTTATGAATCCTACTCTGCTTTTGCAAACACAAATGGTGGATATATTTTTCTTGGCGTTAAAGAAGATAAAAGTGCCACAGATTTAAATGAACGATTTATCATTCAAGGTGTTTTAAATCCAGAAAAACAAAAAGAAGATTTTTGGAACACGATAAATGGAAGTAAAGTAAATCGAAATATACTTAGAGATGAAGATGTTTATTCGCTTGTTGACGGTGATAAAACAATAATCGTTATCCATGTCCCAAGAGCCGATTATAATATGAGACCGGTTTATATTGGAGAAAATCCGTATAAAGGAACCTTTAAAAGAAATCATGAAGGTGACTATCACGCTACTGAAGATGAAATACGAAGTATGATTCGAGATCATAGTATTGAAGGAAACGATAATATGATTATTGAATATTATACAATGAACGACATAGATAAAGAGACTCTCGAAAAATACAGAAAAATATTTGAAGTAAGAAATCCAGGACATATTTGGAATTCTCTTAGTGACAAAGATTTCTTAGAAAAACTTGGCGGTTATAGAAAAGACAGAAAAACAAGCGTTGAAGGTCTAACATTAGCAGGATTAATGATGTTTGGAACTGGTCAGGCTGTTAGAGAAAAATTCGATAATATTCTAATGGATTATCGAGATGAAACTGATGCAACAATTGATTTGCGATGGAACGATAGAATTACATATGATGGGACTTGGGAAAATAATCTATTTAATTTTTTCACTAAAGTTACTCCTAAATTAACTGAAGATATCAAAAAACCTTTTAAACTCGAAGGAATGCAACGTATTGATGATACTCCAGTACATAAAGCAATTAGAGAAGCATTCGTTAATGCAATAATTCATTCTGATTATTTAGTCGATTCCGGGGTTTTACGAGTAATCAAAAGGAAAAGTTCTTTTGAATTCACAAATCCAGGAACTTTAAAGTTACCTATAGATGACATCTATCAAGGTGGAAATTCTAAATCTAGAAATCCTCATATGCAAACTATGTTAAGACTTGTCGGATATGGTGATAATGTCGGTTCCGGTTTTCCAACTATATTAGATACTTGGAAAAAAGAGGGTTGGGAAAAGCCAAAGCTAATAGAAGATACTATTTTAAATCAAGTTATTTTAACTATGAATATGACTAATGATTCAACTGTTTCAGCTCCGAACCTTGATGAATCCAAAGATAACAAATCGGCAGATTCGTCGGCAGATTCACCAAAATCGGCAGATAAATCGGCAGAATCGTCGGCAGATTCACCAAAATCGGCAGATAAATCGGCAGATTCGTCGGCAGATTCACCAAAATCGGCAGAATATGACTTAACAGAAAATCAAAGAAAAATACTTTCCTTTATGCTTAATGATACAGAATATGGAAGTGATCAGATTGCAGAAGCAATAGGACTGAAGGGTTCTAGAACTAGACAATTGTTAAATGAATTAGTTTCAATGGGAAAAATAACCTATACAACTAAAACTAAAAAAAGAAGATATATTAAAGTGATTTAAAAATCATTCAAGTGCTATGTAAAAAATGTTCATGGCACTTTTATTCTAAGAAAAAAGACAGCTTAGCTTTTTAACTAAGTTGTCTTTTTTTATGTTTCAATCGTTTCAAATCTAATTATGCTTGTTCAGCATTTTCTTCATCATCTTCGTTTTCATGATACTTTCTACCAA
>CAVIQY010000041.1:0-6205 GCA_963645035.1 bacterium
TTAAAAAATGGACTAATTCTCTATCATGGTAGTTATTGTGAAGTAAAACAACCTAATCTTTCTAAATGTGCAAAAAGTAAAGATTTTGGGCAAGGATTTTATTTGACTACTTCAAAAAAACAAGCGGAAAGCTTTTTAAAAACTTCCATATCTAAAGCATTAGCAAATAACATGATTGACGCAAAACAAGACTTCGGATACATTTCAACATATGAGTTTGAAATGTCTTCTCCACTTCAAACTTATATTTTTGAAAAAGCAGATACAAATTGGTTACATTGCATTGCCGCACATCGAAAAAATAAACTATTTATAGATGTAAAACAAGAAATGGAAAAATATGATATCATTGCCGGTAAAATTGCAGATGATGCTACAAATACCACACTTACAGCCTACCTTGGAGGTGCATTTGGAAAAGTAGGTGATGCAGAAGCTGATAATATATGCATAAAACTATTATTGCCAAACAAACTAGAAAATCAGTACTGTTTTAAAACAGAAGCGGCTATTGATTGTTTGAAATTTATGGGTGGTGAAAAGATATGGATGAAATAAATATTCCAAAAGAAAAATTGGACTATACAATTGACCTATTAATCACAATGGTAGTAGAAGAAATTGCAGAAGATACAGGTAAAAATAGAAATGATATTCTAATAGAATTTTTATCTTCCAAAACTGGCAAAGCACTATATGATCCATCTAATAGACTTTGGTGGAATGGCCCTTCGTATCTAGTCGAACTATATAATGAAGAATTAAAAAATCGAATAAACAAATGAATCTAAGCAAGGTTAATCTTGTTTAGATTTTTTCTTATAGTATTTCTTTGCTAAATCAATATACTTTTGTAGTGATAATGATACAGGTTCTTTGTATACTATTCCATATTCTCTTTTCCACCCTGTATCTAATGGTATCGCTACAATACCTTCGATAGAATAGATAAAAGGATTAGCTGTAAGTAACAGTTGACTTGTACCAATACAGCCAAAAGCCACTTCAACTTGGTTATCTACATCTTTTCTTTCAACTAAATTTCCTTTGCAATCTCGATAGACAGTTCTTAACTTTTTAAGATAAGAATCTCGAATCATAATCGGATAAAGATGAAGTTCATATTCTGCTATATTTTCTAAAGATACCTTCTTTTGTTTAGCTAATGGATGATTTTGATCCATTGCAACCATATATGGATATTTTACTAATGGAATATATTTAGTTTCATGTACTGCATTAGCTGCTAAATCAAATGTTTCAGCAATATCTTGTATATCATGATCCACGCGCCACTCTCCAGAATGATTTGGATGAGCGACTCTTTTCAATTCTATTTCTGGATAAAGTGTAGAAAACAGTTGGTTTACAGGATTTAAAATAACTTGATGTTCTCCATTTCCAACACGAATCACTTGTTTTTTCGATAATGCTTGGCATTTTTCTAATAGTTCTTTTTTCTCATTCCTAATTTTCTGAATTCCTTCATAAAATATCTTTCCTTGGTTTGTTAATTCCACTCCTGACTTTTTACGAACAAATAATG
The DNA here is from genome assembly GCA_963645035.1 of bacterium. Classification (GTDB taxonomy): domain Bacteria; phylum Bacillota_I; class Bacilli_A; order Erysipelotrichales; family Erysipelotrichaceae; genus Bulleidia. The sequence goes on from CAVIQY010000041.1 coordinate 1,547, forward strand.
AAAAACCAATCTCATTTTCTAATGAATTAATTTGTTTTAGCATTGCTTGTTTACTAATAAAAGATTCTTTCTCTGCTTTAGAAAAGCTACCAAAATTTGCCACTTGTATAAATATTTTTATTTGCTCATCATTCATGTAATAACTATATCATTTTTTGGTAACTTTTAGTTACTACAGTAGCAATTTATTTATCATTCCTTCTATTAATTATCGTTTTTATAATGCATTTATAGATAAAATGTGAAATTTATCTCAAGGAGGAAAAGAATGAATTACAAAAAATTAAGTGTTCTTTTGCTTTGTGGAATGATGCTAGTTGGATGTTCCACAACAAAAGAAGAAGAAAGTGGTACTGGTATATATACTCCAGGAACTTATTCTGCAACAAGTAGCGGCAGAAATGGTGATGTAACAGTAAACCTAACAGTAGACGAAAATAAAATTACAGATTTAACAACAGACCACGAAGAAACTAGTGGTATTGGTGATGTGGCTATCGAAGAACTGACAACATTTGTTTTAGAAAACCAAGCTATTCCTAGTGATACTGTTACTGGAGCGACAATTAGTTCAAAAGCTTTTATTGAAGCTTTATCAAGTGCAATTGAAGAAGCTGGTGGTGATCCTAGCTTAATGACTAGTGAAGTTAGCTCAACAACTACAACTGAAGAATATGAAACAAGTGCCGATATCGTAATTATTGGAGCAGGTGCTGCAGGGATGACAGCTGCTGTAACTGCTAGTAATGAAGGTGCGTCCGTTATCTTATTAGAAAAAAGTAGTACAACTGGCGGAAATACTCCTGCTGCCGCAAATGGTGTAAACGCTGCAGATTCAAAAGTCCAATTAGAAAATGAAGATTACAAAAATGCTAATGCAAGTGTTGAAGGACTAGAAAACTTACAACTACAAAATGAAGATGCAAGAAGTAACCTAGTTAAAGCGTTTGCTGAAAATTCTGGTGAAGTGATTGATTGGCTAACAGACTTAGGAGTGGATTTTGAAGTAGAAATCAGTGAAGATGATCGTAATGCTGTACAAAACTACTATATGTTACAAGCTAGAGCAGATGGTTCTACTGGTATTACAATGACAAATGCTGTAGCAAATGCATTAAAAGACACTGATGTAAACCTTTATCTCAACATGGATGCACATACTTTAGTACAAGATGATAGTGGTGCAATAACTGGTGTTATCGCAACCGATGTAAGTGGTAATGAGATTACTTTCTCTGCGAAAAAAGTACTTATTGCAACTGGTGGATTTGGTCATAATCAAGAATTACTCGCTAAATATAATCCAAGTCTTGCAAACGCAACCACTGATGAAATTGCTCCAACAACTGGAGAAGGATTAGAAATGGCATTAGCAGTTGGAGCTAAAGCTGTAAATTTAGGTGATATCCAAACATTCCCTGTTGTAGCAGAAGGCTATGGTATGGTCACACCAAATAAACTTCCTGGTGGATTTAAAGTAAGTGCAGTTATTGTAAATGAAAATGCCGAGCGTTTTACTACAGAAGGATTTGAAATTGGTGATGCTATCCTAGAACAACCTAATGGTAGTGCATATATGATCTTTACTGAAGAACAAATGAATGATAATTTACAACAAATGTTTGATGCAGGATATATTTATTCCGCCGATACAGCAAAAGAATTAGGTGAAAAGCTAGGACTTGATGGTGATAAGTTACAAGAAACTGTTGATGCATATAACGAAGATGTAAGTGATGGTATAGATGATGCATATCAAAAAGAAAATCCTATTACATTAACAGGTAAATTATATGGTTTCAAATATGGTGTTGGTGCTCATTACTTCATGGGTGGCATCTTAATCAACGAAAGCACACAAGTATTAGATGAAAATGAACAACCAATTGAAAACTTATATGCAGCTGGTGAAGTAACTGGTGGCTTCCATGGCACACAAAGAATTGATGGATCAGGTATTGGTGATTCATTTGTATTTGGAAGAATTGCTGGAAGAGAACTAGCAAAAGCTGTACAAGAATAAATTATTCTAGCAAACTTAAAGATAACCAAAATAGATATTCTCCATGGTTATCTTTTTATTTTCAGGAAATTTCTCGTTACTAAGGAAGTCTCAGGAAGTTTCAGGAAATCTTAAAGAAGTTTATTGGAAATAATTTCTTTTCTTCGCTCTACTAATCTTAGAATAGGAGAAAGTACTATGCCTAAAACCGTTAGTACAAAAGAGTTAGCTGAAAATTGGGGAGTTTCTGTAAGTAGCTTTGATACTGCTCACGAAGATTTCTACCATGGCTTGATGTTAGGGTTACTCGCAATTATGTCTGATGATTATTTGATTACTTCTAATAGAGAATCAGGCGAAGAAAGATTTGATGTTCAATTACAATCTCTATCTTCTATTCGTCCTAGTATCATCATGGAATTTAAAGCATTAAAAGATGCTAGTGAAGATGAACTTTCTAAAAGTGCTGATGAAGCAATAAAACAAATTCAAGATAAACAATACACAAAGGATTTAATTTCTAAAGGGATTACAAATATACAGCTTTATGGTATTGCCTTTAGCAAGAAGAAAGCTACAGTTAAAATGTTATCTTTAGTGAAAGAAAACTAGGAATAGTCCTAGTTTTCTTTGTTTTTTCTAACACTTTCTGCAATTGTCTTAATCACTAATTTTTCATCTAATGGTTTAGATATATACCCATTCATACCTGCTTCTTTTGCCTTTAGTTTATCTTCTACAAAGGCATTTGCGGTCATCGCAATAATTGGAATTGTTAAGGCATCTTTTCTATCTAGATTACGTATCGCTTTAGTTGCGTCATAGCCATTCATTATTGGCATCATGACATCCATTAATATTGCATCTATTTGTCCTATCTCTGACTTACTAAATATTTCTACTGCTTCTTTACCATTTAGTGCTTCAATTACATTTGCACCATCTTCTTTCAATAAGAATTCTGATATTTCCATGTTCAAATCATTATCTTCTACTAAAAGTATATTTAATCCTTGGATAGAATATTGTTCATTTGAATACGTATTTTCATCACTAGTTAAAGCATAGGAATCGTTGATTTCAAACGGAATCACTACCTTAAATGTAGATCCTTCATCTTTAACACTTTCTACTGTAATTGTTCCATTCATTTTTTCTACAATACTTTTAACAATCGACATGCCTAGTCCTGTTCCTTTATAACTAGAACGAGCAGATGTATTTTCTTGAGTAAAAGGTTCAAATATATGTCGCATGAATTCTTCACTCATTCCAATACCTGTATCTCTACAGATAAATTCGAGTGTAGCTTGTTTCTCAGTAGAATCGATTTCTCTTAGTGTAATATATATATTTCCATGATCTTTATTGTATTTAATCGCATTACTAATGATATTGATTAGAATACGTTTGTAATGTAATGGACTACCAATAAGTTTATAGTGTGTAACAGCATTTTCTTCTTCAATGATTTCAACATCTCTATCTTCTGCTAGTTTTTCTACAGAAGCGTATGTATCTCTAATAATATCATTTAAGTCAAAAGAAACATGTTCTAGTACTACTTCCCCAGATTCTAACTTACTTCTATCTAATACATCATTTACTAGTTCTAATAGTATCTTAGACGCATTTCTTACTTTAATCCTACAATCATTTTGTTTTTCTAAATCATCCGGGAAATGATCCGCGATATCTAACATACCGATAATTCCATTTAATGGTGTACGGATGTCATGACTCATATTCAGTAAGAACGTTGTCTTCGCTTCATTTGCGACTTCTGCTTCTTTCTTTGTCTTTTCAAGTTCTGCTAAAGCTTCTTTTAATTCTTGATTCTCTTGTAAAACTTTGATCGTATCTTTTAGTTTGTTCGCATCTAATGCAAATAAGCAGAATACAATACCATACACAATCGATAATCTACCTAGCCATTCCATGTCATAAACAGTAGACATAATCGTAGAAGTAATGATAAAGAATGCAATCAGAAGTAATATTGTTGTATTCATTTTTTCTTTACGATTATGTTGCTTAATAATGTAATACACAAATAACAATACATAACCTATGACTGTAACTACAAATACATAGCCTAGTGGTCCTCTAGAAAAGTGATTTGTTGGTGTAAACGTATAGACAATATCCGTAAAGAATGGTGACATACCACATATTGCACATAGGATTACAGGAAGAACTAACAATGTTTTCGCTTTCTTGTTATCTTCATAAGGCCAAATTAAGCGAATAAACAAATATACAAGTACTGCTCTAAAAGTATACGCAACACCTGATAAGATTATTCTAAGTGCTGTAGGTTCACTCCAATATCCTGTGACTTTTTCTACATTAAAGGCAACCATTTCGATAATTTCACACCAGAAAATTACCATAAATCGATGAATATCTTCTTTGTCTAATAACTTTTCTTTATTGATAATAATCCAAATAAAAACTAATCCTATTATTTCCGCAAAGTTATTACTAAGAAACTCTTCTAGTGTCATAAATTGCCTCCCTCTGTACTTATTTATACAAAAACAAAGTGATTTCAGCAACCACTTTGTCTTATCGTTTTAGTCTTCAACTGATGTACGAACTAGATTATATCCACCTACATTACATGCAGTAGCTTCATAGATTTTGTTTCCCCAACG
>CAVIQY010000041.1:6420-20266 GCA_963645035.1 bacterium
CTGTTTCAGGGAATGTGACATATAAATTTTTATAGTCTTTATCTACATTTACACTATAAATAGGATTCGCATCCCCATTAACCATAATGAGTAAATTCTCTGCTAATACATAATGTATTGAATCAGTATGTGTTATTGGAAGTTTTGCTGTATAACTTGTCTCATAATCTGCTGTTGTATCTTCTGGTAACCAAGTGAATTGTTCTAAATCAAAGTGATCTGTAATATCATCTGTCTTACCACCTATTGTTGCCGTAATATTGACATTCTCTTTCGTCGCTAAAGTATTACCAGCTTGAGGGAAAGGAATATTAATACTAATTGCAGAGATAACAGGATTATAGATAGCTTGTACTGTTGTATCTTCGCTTACCGTTAATTTAAGACCTACATCTGTTGATTCTACTTCTGTTCCCTCTTCATTTTTATAAACCCATTTCTGGAATTCTCTTCCTGCATAAGTAGGTGCGAAAAGGGTGACACTTGTTCCAGCCGCATAAGTTTGTACAACTTGATCAGTCCAAGATTCAAATGAAGTATCACTACAATTAATCGTTACTGTTTTTTCATCTCTTCCATCAAGAATGTACCAAAGATGTAATGTATCCGAAATCGAGCTTCCTAGTTCTGCCCATACATCCACAAAGAATGAACTAGCAATATTTTGAGCTGTAGTTAGCTCTATTCCTCTTGTAGAATCATAAGTTTGTTCTATGCCACCATTAATTTTGTAACAAATTTGTGCACCTTCAGTTGTAGTAGAAGCTTCTACCTTTAAGCTTGTGCCTGAATATGAGCCACTAGGCTTAGATGCTGTTGGTGTTGCAACAGTTGGAAGAGGTATGTCATCCACTACAGTTATTGTTACATTGAATACTGCACCTTCCGCAAATTCAACGCCTTCTGGTTTAATTAAAGGTAATGTGATTGTAGCACTACCACCTTCTGGTTTAACAACTGTGCCATCTGAATCAATTAAACTGGCTATCGTTTCATCAGTAATCTTTGTTCTATCTACATAATAGATATCTTTATTCCCTTCAGCAGTTGAACCAACTGTAAAACTTGGTAAATATTCAATTAAATCTCCATTTTTTATTCCTGCTACCACATCAAACGCATCAGGTTCAAATGATGTAACGGTTACTTTTTTAGAATCAGTCTTAATTGGCTCAGAAATAACGGTTAATGTGCCTGCTTCACTCAATGAGATAGATGCCGCATGAATTGTTGTTCCATCACCAAATTTAATTGTGATGTTTTCTAAACTATCTTTAATTTTATTAGAGAACGATACACCATCCTCAATATTTTGAGGTAGTTGGAATTTTAATGCATAGGAAGTATTATATTTCGCTCTTCCAGATGTTGGTGTATATTTATCCCCATCTACTTCTAACCACTCAACGCCTTCCGATGTCCATCTACGTGTATCATCTGGTCCATAAGTATATTGAACGCTTGTTGGTAACCAATCATTCCCTTTTGGCGTATCCTCACTCATTTTTAATGTTAAGCTTGTTAAACGTGTAAGATATTTACCATTGATACTAATATCATTACTTGGCATGTAAACTTCGAATACGCTTTGTTCACTCTGTTCATTTGTAATTGAGAATCCAGTTGCGCTCTTTGCATCCCAACTTAAGAATACTTGTTCATAATCACGGTTATTATCATGAATTGTGACTGTATCCCCAGAGTAATACTTGCCTTTTTCTACGCCATTAATTGTTACGGAATATTTAGGTGATTCACCAGAAACGACTTTTAATACTTTGTTACTATATTCAAATCGATATTGATCCTTTTTTGTATTTAAGAAGAACATTCCTTCTTCATAGTTATGTAAACTATCTGATATTTTTCTTGCGCCATCGCATCTAATACCAATACGAGAACCACTATTTGGATTACCATTAATCCAAGCATCATTAAAGAATAATTGTGTATCTAAGAATACATCATCATTTGAACCATCTGTACGGGAATTGTTATAGATGAAAACTGTTCCATAGACGTTCATATCTCCTTCTTTATAGACATATACGCCACCACCTTGACTACCCGCAACATTTTCTGTGATTTTAGAATCATTTAACATTGTTAATTTAAAATTATCACTAGCGTAGGAATAGATAGCTCCACCTCTTTGAACGGCATAGTTTGAAGTAATCATACTTCTATTCATATAAATCGAACATCCATCACCTAAAATATGAATTGCTCCACCATTACCTTCTACATAGTTATCTTGAATGATTGTACTATTCATCGATAATGAAGCGTTTTTTCTCATTCGAATCGCGCCACCACATCCAAGATGACCATTATATGTAACGACTTTATTTCCAGCAATCGCAATATTATCTAAATTCACTGTGGAATTTTGATACATCTTGATGCCACCAACACCTTCTTTAAACCATACTTCATCAGGATCAGTACTAGAACCAGAAATATTCCATTGTTCTGCGATACAACCTGTTAATAAACCACCTGTATGAATTGTCTTACTTTCTGTTTCCCCATTTGCATTATATCCATTGTAAGAAATATCTGTTGTAACATCACTTTTTAGATTTAATGTTCCACCTTCTTGTACTGCAATGATATAAGCCATTTTTACAGGAGAAGAAATATTACGATCAATCTTATGTCCATTCATATCAATCGTTACCGTTTCATTTTTCCCTACAGATAATGTAGATTTTAGCAAATCATCGTCGTCTAATGTTGAATCTAAAACCCAATCGGTTAACATCACGATAGATGTTCCTTGTTTAGCAGCGTTCCAAGCATCAGTATAAGTTGTATACTTTGTCTTACCATCTGCACTTTGCGCGACATAAGTTACTTCACTTGTTTCGCCTTCTTCAGCTTTTACTTCAGTAATTGTATGACTAGGAAGAATTGCAATAACCATCATTAGTACGAGTAAACTTACTAGTATTGAACTTATTTTCGATATTCTTATCTTTGACATAACTTCTCTCCCTTAAATCTTTTAATGCAAGAAAATAGTAACATAACATCGCTAAATTTCTCTATTTTTCCACTAAAAAGTGAACACAAACGTATAAAAAAAGAACTTCTGTAAGTAATTTTCACAAAAGTTCAAAAACAAACACAATCATGCAACATATCATCGATACAGGAAATAGTCCTAATCCTTTATATGCACATGCCATTCCTACAACTAGCGCTACGCCTCCTGCTAGTGGAAAGCTAGTCACATTCATGATGGCAGGAAAAGTCATCACTGATAATGTTACATAAGGAACATAATATAGAAAAGATTTAATAAATTGATTTTGGATTGGCTTACGAATAATGGTTAGTGGTAAAACACGAATCAAATATGTTGTAAGTGCCATTGCAAATATATAAATGTATGTCTTCATGCATTGTCCTCTTTAATTGGAAATCGTATTGCTAAAATACTAGAAATCACAACCGTTAAAATTAATACTCTCATACCTTCTGATAGATGTGATATTGGTGAAATATTTGCAGCTAAAAAGCTACATAAAAAGCTAACAAATATACTTACAAGTACAATCTTATTCTTTTTTCCTTCAGGAATAATAATCGCAATAAACATGCCAAATAACATCACTGAGCATCCATGCATTGCCCATACTGGTAATATATCCCCAACTAGTATTCCAATTACTGTTCCTATACTCCACATTGGTAAAGCGGCACACATCGCACCTAGATAATACCAAGTATTTAATTTTCCATCTTGAGCAATAGCGATACCAAATAATTCATCAGTTACATCAAAACCAATTAATAATCTCCAACCAAGTGGTGTATCAAATGGTAAATGTTGACTTAATACACAACTCATTAAGAGATATCTTGCATTGATGATACAAGTCATTAGAATCATTGTGATCATTCCAGCATCTTCCGCAATAACGGTTATTCCACCATATTCTCCAGCAGACGCATTATTGAGTAAGCTAAGAAAAAATCCCTGTAATGCGTTTAACCCTGCATTATGACAAGATATACCAATACCAAAACTGACAGTTAAATATCCTAATCCAATTGGTAGTCCATCTCTTAATCCTTCTAAAAATTTTTCTTTATTCATAAAATCACCAAAAATGATTATACCAAAAAAAGACCTGTAAGATTACCCTACAAGTCTTTCCATTAAATTTTTATTCTTATTTAGAAGCTAAGTAGTCAGCTACATACTTACCAGAAGTAAGTGCCCAACCATTGTTAGCTCCAGAAGGAGAATCGTCACCCATTTGACCACCGATAACTTCTCCAGCTGCGTATAAGCCATCAATAACTTCACCAGATGTATTTAATACTTGTAAGTTACTATCTACATCTAAGCCACCCATTGTAGTAGCGTAACGAGCTTTTTGTTCAACGATGTAAATTGGACCATCTTCGAATTGAGCTGTTAAGTAATCTGCACCTCTACCGAAGTCAGCATCTTCACCATTTTCAACATATGTATTGAATGTAGCGATTGTTTCTGTTAAAGCATCACCATCGATACCAGCTGCTTCAGCTGCTTCTTTTGCATTACTTCCTGTTGTGAAGATTGGTTCACTAGCACCATTGTTTGCTACATAAGAATCAATAGTTTCTTCAGTTAAACCAGCAGCCTTTAGCTTTGTCTTCCATTCATTGAATGTTGTTTCATCCATAACTAGATATAGCATTTCATCTTCTTGTTCTTGAAGAGCATTTAAGATGTCATGGTTACTAGCTTTTTCGTTAACAACTCTTACACCACTCTTGTTTACTAAGATAGCAGCTTTAGAGAATGCTGTGATATTACCAGCAATAGTACTCTTAGCATGTTTCTTACTTGTTTCTACACCATTAGGATATTCCTTGATGTATTCAGTATGAGTAGTATTAGCACCAATAGCTGTAGCCATTTCTAAGCCTTCACCATTAGATGAATCTAGACCATAGAATAGACCTTTTTCAGCACTAGCAGGTAGTAAATCGTTGTTATTACCATAACCACCAGTAGCTAAGATAACGTTTTCTGCAGTTAATGTATATGTCTTACCTTTTGTTGTTTCAGCAGTAACACCAACTACTTTGCCATCTTCTGTAGTTAATTCAGTAACTTTTGTATTTAATAATACTGTTGCGTCTGTTGCATTTACGGCATTACCTAAAATCTTAGCAGCACCAGCACCACCATCAACATAAGCTAATTCTCTGTCAATGCTGTATTCAGCTAGTTTATGTAAGCCACCTTCCATGTTGTATTCAACACCAACTGTATCTACTAACCAATCAGTTGTAGCACCAACATTTTCAGCATAGATGCTTAATAGATCTTCTTTATTTAGGTTGTCACCATTCTTCATGAAATCTGCTTCCATGCTTTCAGCTGTATCATTTGTAACGCCAGCTTCAGCTTGTACTTTAGAACCACTTACAACTTGGTTACCACCAGATACACGAATTGTTCCACCTAATGAAGATGTCTTTTCAACTAAGATAACGCTCTTGCCTAATTCTTCTAAACGAAGAGTAGCACTCATACCAGCAGCACCACCACCAATAACGATAACGTCTGCAGATAATGTTTCGCTTTGACCTTCTTCATCGTTTGGTACTGTTCCATTAAATGTGCTTGGATCGCCACCAGCTTGTTTAATGCAATCAGAAACAGCAGAACGGATAGCTACAGTTGTATAAGTAGCACCAGATACTGTATCTGTCTTAATTGTTTGATACTCAACGATTTGTTGTGGTAATAATTCAAATGCAGGTGTAGCTAAACCATCAGTTTCGCTATTTTCACCAATTGTTACATCTGTAATCTTACCTGATTCAAATGTTACACTTACTTCTACAGAACCATTATGTCCTTCAGAAGTTGCAGTATATGTTCCATCTTGAATATCGCTAGCTGCACTTGTTGAACTAGGTGTAGCAGTACTTGTAGAAGCACTTGAACTACCTGAACAAGCAACTAACATAAGAGAAGATAGAACTAAAGCAGTTAATTTCTTAAAATTCATACTTTCCTCCACGTTTGCTTAAAGCATAGTTATTATAATCAAACTTCATTAAATTTCACAATATTTTTACAAAACATTCTTGATTTTTTCGATTAGTCCTAAGTCAGCAGGTAACCAATCAACAGAATAGAGTTCTTCTTTTGTTAACCACTTCGCATCTTCCGCTTCAACGAGAACTAAATTTCCTGATACAATTTCACACCAATAACACTCCATACTTAAATGAAAATTAGGATAATCATATTCGACTGTATCAATTAATTTATTTACCTCTATTTGAGTTTCTAGTTCTTCTTGAATTTCACGTACTAAAGCTTCAGAACTAGTTTCCCCTACTTCTATCTTTCCACCAGGAAACTCCCATCCACCTTTAAATTCTCCATATCCTCTTTGTGTTGCATAGATTTTATTTCCATCTCTAATCACTGCCGCAACTACTTTTACTATCTTTTTATCCATCTTTATTCCTTTACTAGATATTCATAAATATCATCACGTACTGGTGTATCTAAACGCCATTCTATTTCTACCGCACTTTTTTGTGTATTTGCCATCGTGATTTCTTGTACATTTCCTGTAGCTTCTACGTATCCTAAGAAATAGAACTCTTTTGATATCTTATCTTCTTTATTCTTTCTTACAAATAAAGGCACTTGTATGTTTCTTTCCTTTGCATGTAAAAAGTTTTGAATATCATCCGATTTAATTGTTCTACCATTTTTTGATATCGCAATAATTCGTGAATGATTGATAAAATGATCTTCATACTTTACAGATGCGTTAATATTTTCATCTTTTTCATAGTTAATAAATATAGGAAATGTATGCGTATATGCATCATATTTATAACCACCTATATTTAAAGCTACTTCACCATGTTTCCAATTTAGTAGTCTACATACATCTTCATAAGTATATTTCTTATATAAAACTAGTGCTGTATCTCGATATGTCTTTGCATATTCTTTGTTGTATCTTGATAAGCCAAAAGAAATTAGTTCTTTTACCATATCTAAGAAAGCATTATTTTCTAATGCTGTATCAAATATCTTAGAAATACCATAGTCATCCTTTTCTTGTTCTATAAAGATACAGTTTTGATATGTATTTGCACTAGTTCCTGTTGGAAATTGATTTGTTAAAACTTGCGTTATACTTGTACTTTCTAACTCAGTTAATTCATGGTTATATTTTGTCTTGAGTTTCTCTTTTAACTTAGCAAATACTTGATGACGATAAGTAATGATACAATCTAACATTTCTAGTTCTAACATCCGTTTCCCATTTGCTAGTTTCTTAGAAATAAATTCAATCATTTCTTTTTGTGTATTATCTAATCTTATCGTATATTCTTTTTCATATTTCACTAAGAAAGCATAATAAGATCCTAAACTCTTATTATCAAATATACGTAATACATCCATCTCAGAGAATCGATCAAAATCAATTAGTCGTGGAATATATCCAAGTTTATTCTTTAGATTCAAATAGTTTTCTTTAATGAGTTTAATATCACTAAAGTTTGCATTATCAATTGCTTTAAAGATTTTCTTTTTAGATACTTCATCAAAATGTATCGTACTAGAACCAGGTATAATTCTCGCCCCTTCTAATACATATCTTCTAATATTATCCTTGTTATATGTCTTATCTCCTGATAAAGCGATAGGAATCATAAAGTTATTTGTATAGTTACCAATAAAATCTAAGATTACAACAAATTCTTTCTCTTTCGCTTTTCTTAGTCCTCTACCTAATTGTTGAATAAATACGATTGGTGATTCTGTAGGTCTTAACATAATGACTTGATTAATTTCTACAATATCTACACCTTCAGAGAATACATCAACAGATAAAATATAATCTAACTGTCCTTGTCCTTTCTCATTTGTATTTTCATCCATAACTAAACGTTCTATCGCTTCTTCACGTTCTTTCTCACTATTTTCTCCCGATAAAACTAAAGTTCTCCATCCATTCTCATTGAACTTCATGGATAATTCTTTCGCTTCATCTACCCTGCTACAAAAGATTAATCCTTTTACTCTAGAGCCACTATAACCATAATATGTTGCTTGTTCCATCACTCGTTTTACACGTTCATCACTTGTTAGATATTTAAAATCATTTAAATCTTGATGTAACTCTTGATCATGCATATCAATATCTGTAATACCAAAGTAATGAAATGGGCATAACAAATCTTCTTCTAGAGCTTCTTGTAAACGGATTTCATAGGCAATTTGATGATTAAATAGTTCATATATATTCTTTCCTTCAAATTGATCATCTCTTTTATCTGGTGTAGCTGTCATCCCTAAAGTGAACTTTGGTTTAAAGTATTGCATTAGCTTCTTATAAGAAGATGCGGAGGCGTGATGTGCTTCATCATAAACAATCGCATCAAAATAATCTGGATCATATTGTGTATAGATATTCTCTTTACTCATGGTTTGTATTGTCGCAAAGATATAATCCTTATCTAATTCATGTTTATTTCCTGAGACAATACCCATCGTACGACTATCACCAAATACACGTTCATAAGATGCTTTCGCTTGTTGCACAATTTGATTACGATGTACTAAAAATAAAACTCTTTTAAAGTTCAAACTACGCATTGCAAAAGCAGACGCATATGTTTTACCTGTTCCTGTTGCGGAAATTAATAATGCTTTATCTTCACCACTTTGTATCATCTTTTCTAGATTACTAATAAAAGATACTTGCATGGAATTTGGTTTAAGTGGTGTAACTAGTTTACCAAGATGCTTTTCACGGTCTATTTCTTCTTGTCTTAATCTTGTTCTATTTTCATAGTATTTAAGACGATAACTACTTTCTACTTCACTATAGTTTCTTGTATTATCACAATTCCATAAATCTTCAAATTCATCGATAATCTCATGTAATACTGCACCATTTTCACTTGCGACTAGTTTTGTATTCCATTCTCTATTTCTTGTTAAGGCATCAATTGTTAGATTAGAACTACCTATAATGATTCGATAGATTTCTTCCTTTTTAAATATATATCCTTTTGTATGAAACCCATTATTACTACTTGTTTCATACATTTTTAGTTCAATATTCTTTAATTCATTTAATTTATCTAATGCACTAGGATCACTAAATAACAAATAATCTGTTGTTAGTATTCTTCCTTTTATATTTCTTTTTTCTAATTCTTTTAAAGTCATTAATAATGGTTCAATACCACTTTTCGTAATAAAAGCGACACTAATCGCAAAACTATCACAATTTAGTAATTCTTTTTCAAGTGATACAAGTACTTTTCTACCTTGTTCATAATTATTAGATAAAAATTCTGGTTGATAGATAGAATTAGAATCTATATTTCTATCTATAAATGCCGTCTCTAATCCTAAACTAATATCTTCTAATCTATTTTTCATGCTCGTTACCTAAGATCAGAATAATCTATTCTAAGGATCAATGTCAAAATAAGATTATCGAAAATAATGCAATAAAAATAAGAGAATCCCCTTGTTTTATGCTAGTATTTTTATAAGAAATTAAAGGGTAATACATATGAAAAAGATATTTATTTGGTTATTAACTACACTTATGTCAGTTTTAACCGTAGCAAATTACACACCACTCTATACAACCGTATATGCAAGTGGAAATACGATATACGCATCAGCTACGGATGATAGTGGAAATACCACCTATTATTACAGCATAGATGATGCTTGGGCTGCGGCTATAGATGATGGTAAGAAAATCACATTAGTAAGAGATTGGATTATTAGCTCAGACTTATATCTTGGTCAAGGTGAAACAGCTTATATCAATCTAAATGGTTACTATATTAGTAGAAATCTAAGTAGTGATAAACAAGATGGAGATGTGTTTGATCTTGGAAGTAATTCAACGCTTACTTTAAGTGGTGGTACTGCTTCACGAACATTTAGCGTTAACTTTAATGGTTCTGTTCAAAGTGTAACTAGCGGTGGCTTAATTACAGGTGGCAACTCTTGTAACTCAGCCGGTGGTGTCCACATGAAAAAAGGTTCTAAGCTTTATCTAGATAATGTCGCTATTGCAGGAAACCGTTCCACTTATGATTGGTGGTATAGTTTATGGACTAGTAATACTGGAAGAGGTGGTGGCGTATCCATCGTCGCTGAAGATTGTGAACTCCATTTATCAAACAATGCCCAAATCGCTTATAACTACGCTGAACGTGATGGTGGTGGTGTGCATGTCGACCGATTAAATGCGATTATTTCACTAAGTAGTGGTTCTTCCATTCATCATAATTCTGCTGAAGATGGTGGTGGTATTAACTTTAGATTATCTGGTTATAAACTATTCTCTAATGATGGTACAGGTACGATTTCTTATAATAGAGCACGTCAAAATTGTGATAAAGGTGGCGGTGGCGTACTAGCTGGTGGTGAAGATAACTCAAGTACTATTTCTGGTATTACTTTTACTGGAAATTCAACATATAAAGATGGTGGTGCTATCTACATCGGTCATCAGAGCTTAACTATCGCAAACTGTAAATTCACAGATAATTCTGCAGAGCATCAAGGTGGTGCCATTTATAACAACGCCAATAAAACTGTAATTTCTGGATGTGAAATTACAAATAATAAAGCAGAGAGTGCTGGTGGTGGTATATTTGCACAATATGGCCAAGCAATTACCTTAAATAACATCGTGACAGTCAAAGACAACACAAGAGGTGATGGCAGTAAAGATGACTTATATTTAGATTGGATTTCTGATTCTAGTAGAGCGTATATCACAGGTAGTCCATCAAGTTGGTCTAATATTGGTATTCGTCCTTGTAAACAAGAAGAACGTCTATTATCTAGCACAAAAACATATTATTTTGAAAATGCATTCTTCTCTGATTATGATAACTATCATATCGAATACAATGAAGATGATTGCCAATTATGGATAAAATCTGGAGCTAAACAAGAAACAGCCAAAGAGGAAGTTAGTCCAGAACCAGTGGATACAGGTAAAACATATAATGGTAAACCATTAATTGAAGGTTACTTCTCCATGCAGACAATGGGAAACCAATACGAAGATGTAGACGCAAATTATTACTATACTGATGGATATTTCATTTCAGGTTCAGATATAGATGGTAGTAATCCTGATATTTACAATGAACATCTAGCTACGATGTCCATGAGTGTTGCTTGTTCTACATTCTCTCGTATCGGTAAAGATGGATCATACAATAGCTATGATGGTGCTTATCTATATAAATCAAAAAATATTGAAAAAGTATTAACAGATATTGGTGTTAGTACTGAAGACATCTATATTAATGACGCAAGTACAGTAAGACCTACAACAAGTAGTGTTGGTGTAGCTATTGGTCAAAAAGTCATTACGGATAATAGTAATAATGAATATATTCTTGTCCCTATTGCTGTAAGAGGACAAGGATATGAAGCAGAATGGTATAGCAATACAACTATAGGTACAACCGGTGAAGCAAAAGGCTTTGCGGACTCTGCTGATTCAATATTCACTCAACTTCAAGCTTATATCGCTAACTACAATCTAGAAGATGCTATTGCTAGTGGTAAAGTTAAATTCTGGATTACAGGATATTCTAGAGGTGGTGCAGTCGCAAACTTAACCGCAAAACGTGTTATTGAAGCATATTGTAGTGGTACAAGTGAAGCTACAAAAAACCAAGTATATGCATATTGTTTTGAAGCACCTAAAGGTGGTGTAAATTCCGCATTACAATTAGATATAGAAAAATATTATTGCATTCATAACTGTATCAACCCTGTAGACTTAGTACCATTTGTCGCACCAGAAGAAATGGGATTCTTACGTTATGGTGTAGACCATTATGTCCCAGGAAATCCTGAAACGAATGTTCAACAAGACACAACAGTATGGAGTTATGTACAAAATCAAAGTTGGGCAAGTAGTTTCTTAAGATTAGTCGATAACAACTACTATGATGTAGGAACAGATGAATATAATGCACAACGTACATTAATGAAAGCACAACTATCTTCTGTAGATCCTGATAATATCTTCTTCTACGATAAATTTGATATGTACTATGCTAGATATTTAGCTCAAGCATTCCATAATGATATGTATAAAAAGTTAGATACAAACGGTGGAAATATCAATCAAAGACAATTTATTAGTTTGTTCTGGCGTTCTTTAGAAGCTTGGGGATTATTTACTCCTGATACACAAGGAGATTTCCGTAATAGCTATACATCTATCTCTTCATCCGCAACAGATGGTGTAACTTTCCAAACTGCCCTACAATCTTTAACAAAGATTATCTTTAGTAAAGATTCAACAGTTCAAAATGGTTTAATGACATGCATTAGTGCTGGTGCTTCTAGCCTAATGTCAGATTACACACAACTATATCATTTGTGGGATGATGTCATTGGAGATTGGGCTATCATTACACAAGAAAAGAGGAATGAGTATCTAGATTTCTTCTGGGATACATTAATGACTACAAAAGCTGTCACAACACAAAAAGCTGCAGTAGATTACTTATCCGCTAGTGAAATAAGTGAAATGCATACAGCATGGAATACCGTTCTAGATGTACTTCTTCGTTGGGTAGCTGTCGATTATGAAACAGACTTAAATGATTTAGATACACCTAAGATAGCTGGATCTAAGAAAAATATCGCGATTACAGAGAATATTACAACTGATCACAAAGTATACGAAAATGAATCACAAGTATTACTTGGTACTCTAGCAAAGAATGTTACTGCAATTACCCAAGTTCACTATCCTGAAGTTAACTTATCTTGGGTAAGAAGTTATGATAGCTTCTACGCTAATGACACAAATAGATCAATCAAGATTACAACAGATAAGAAACCTAAAGTTAGTGGTACGTTCAATAAAAATGATGAAACATTAACTATAACAACTACATCTGATACACCAGGTGCTGGTATTTACTATCGTGTTAAATCAAATAAAGATTCATCTTATGGTGCTTGGAAACCATACAATAAACCAGTTAATTTAACACCAATTGAGGAAGGTATAACTTCTTATACAGTACAAGTTAGATCAATATATGTTACAAATGTTTCTGATCTTTATGAAATAACATGTGATTTAGCTGAAGCACATGATGTAAAAGTAAATGGCACTTCTATTGGCTCATATAGAGAAGGAACTACCGTTACAATTGATGGTACAAGCACTGATTCTTCTAAACTATTCTTAAGTTGGAAAGAGAATCAAGACGTTACTTTCGTAGATACTAACAGTGCTATTACAACATTTGTCATGCCAGGAAGTGATGTCTCTGTTGAAGCAAATTACGCCGATGCAATTACTAACGCAACATTAACAGTAGACGCTCCTAGTGCTAATACTGCTTTACCTTCTACAGGAACATTAACTTGGGGTGATAGCGGTTCATTAGATGTATCGATTTATTGGATAGAAAATGGTAAACAACAAGCTTCTACTACTGCAAAATACAACACAACTTATCAAGTAGCTGCAGTGATTCCACAAGATAGTGCTTCAAATAGATACTTTAGTAAAGCTATTACAAAAGATAATATTACAGTAATATATGGTGAATCATCTGACACAGCAAATACTGCTAAAGTAGATGAACAAGGTAGCTTAATTATTTTAGGAAATGGAATTACTACTTCTAAGCCTAAGATAACTTCTGTAGAAGAAACTTCGATTACAATTACTGAAGGTCAAGAAATTACAACGGACATGTTACCAAGTACAGCTACGGTACAAGCTGAAGACGAACAAACATATAGTGTAAGCGTGGATACAACATCTGTTCCAGA
>CAVIQY010000042.1:0-12397 GCA_963645035.1 bacterium
AATTCGGTCAAGCAATGCATGATGATGGATACGCTGAAGGCAAAGAAGATGGAGTTAAAGAAGGTATAGAAAAAGGAAAAGAGCTCGGTCTTATGGAGGGAAAAATCGAGACAATTAAAAACCTATTAGACGCAAAACAATCCTTAGATTTAATTTCTATTGCAGTAAAAATACCTGTAGAAGAATTAAAAGATATCATCAACAATAAAATTAAATGATTTTAAGCAGTGGCAACACTGCTTTTATTTGAAATAATCACAAACAAAAATAATGCCTAGACACCATCTAAGCATTATTTTTATTTTGTATGTAATTGTTAATTATTCAGCTAATAAGTCTTCAGCTAATTTTGCACCAAGAATATAACCAGAAGTGAATGCCCATCCTTGATCAGCACCACCATATGTTACATATTCTTTCTTTTCTGTGAATAATACGCCTTCACAATCAGTACCAACAGCGTATAAGCCATTCATCTTATTACCATTAGTATCAAGAACTTGTAAATCTTCATCTACATCTAATCCACCAATTGTTGAATATAACCATGGTGAACCTTTAACTGCATAATATGGGCCATCTCCTTCAACCTTTTCTTTTGTTGAATAATCACCTTCTAATGGAGCACCAGCTAAATCATAAATGACATCCGCTTTTTCGATACCATCTTTGCAAACACCTGTTTCAATATATTCGTTATAGTCAGAAACAGTATTAGATAAAGTACTTGGATCAACACCAATCTTTTCAGCTAATTCTTCAATTGTATCTGCTTTATAGATATAACCCATCTTTTCGCCAGCTTCTAAAATATCGTAGATTTCTGGAATAGCTACGTGGCTTGGCCAACCACCTTGGTTAACGAAGATTCCAATTGTATCAAATTCCATACCATTTTCTTCGATATTCTTAATTTGTTCACTAGACCAAATTGTAAAATAATAAGCACCTGAACCCCAGTTCTTATAAGCAGCTAATGTTGTTTCATCCGCAAATCTTACGCCTTGACGGTTAACTGCTAAACTATTTGGAGCTACAGCCATCATCATAGGAATATCGTTTAGAGATTGTGTAGCATTTCTTCCTGTCCAAATATCTGTTGTTTCTAATTCAACTACAGGGAATTCATGCATAATCATATATGCACCACCGATATGGCTAATAGGTGGCATACCAATGTTGTATGTTGCTGCACCGTTATCAATAGCAGATTGCATCATCTTACCATCGTTTTGTGCCATACCATATAAGTTATATCTTCCACCACCAGATAAGTTGTAATATTCATTAGATAGATATTCATCTTCCATTTCACCATTACCAGCATAACCACCAGTTGCTAGAACAACTTTCTTTGCATTAATAGTATATTCTGCTCCATCAGCTCCTACAGCATTTACACCGACAATGTTGCCTTCATCATCTGTGATTAGACTTCTACCTTCAACTTGTAGCATTGTCTTACCACCATAGTTTGTATAAGCATCATATAACTTATCAAAATATGTTTGCGTAACACTCTTAGGAATAGCAAATTGATCACCATAGTTTACACAAACTTTGTATGGAGCGCTTAATCCTTGCGTAGGAGCGCCAAATACAAATCCTTTATCAATTAGCCAATCTACTGCAGGTCCAGAAGTTGTCATCATATAATCGATTGCGAATTCTTTTGCATCACCTTCTGTATATTCCATCCAAGCTTCTTTTAATTCATCCGCATCTACATAATCTTCACCATTATTTTGTTCTACGAAATAAGATGGATTAATAGACATAGGTGAAGTTGTCGTTACACTTGTACCACCATATTTAGCTGCTTTATCAATAGATAAGACACTGACTTTACTAGCATCATTACCATTAGCTTCATATAGTGCTTCAGCTGCTCTAGTAGCTGTAACCATACCGCTACCACCCATACCAACGACTAAGATATCTGTATCAATTGATTCTTTTGCATCAGATTTAGCTGGCACTGTATAGAATGCACTAACTGCACTTTCATCACTTCCAGCTGCAAATAAAGCTTGTTTCAAGCAATCTTCTGTAGCTAGCTTAATTGCGTTACTACTTGTTGTAGCACCTGTTGTAGCATCTACTTTTACAGATTGATATTCAATCATTTGAGGAATCATATACTCAATTGCTGTATTTAAGATAATATCTGTATCACCACTATCTGTTACAGTAATAGATTCCATCTTGTTATCTTTGATACTTACTTCTACATCTAATTGCTTATTTGTCGCAAAACTCCAAGCACTAGCAGTATAAGTGCCATCTTGCAAGTTAGCTTCTACGCTACTAGTTTCTTTACCCATAGCTTCATCAAGACAAGCTTGTACACCTGCTTTCACAGCACTACTTGTAACAGTTGCACCACTAACACCATCAATCTCAGCAGAACCTTTTTCTAAGATTTGCTCTTGTAGTTGTGGTAAAGCTGCACCACCTACTGTTTCTGTTTCGTTGTCCCCAACCAGCTCTACTCCTGAAATTTTTCCAGAAGAAATTGTTAGTGTAACTGTAACATCCCCACCGAATCCTTGTTGTGTACTAGAATAAGTTCCATCTTTCATTCCACTATCATTACTAGAAGAATTAGATGAACTACATCCTGTAACTGAAGAAATCATCAGTACACTAAGCATAATACTTAATAATTTTTTCATATTCCCTCCTTGTGATATAATTCACACATACAATATAAACGTTGGAACTCTTCCAAGGTCAATAGGATAAAAACATGAATATTAAAGAAGTATCACAAGCCACAGGATTATCAAAAGATATGATTCGCTATTATGAATCAGAAGGCTTAATTTCTCCATCTCGAAATGAAACTAATCAATATCGTTCTTATAGTGAAAATGATTGTTACCTATTAGTAATGATTAAACTATATAGTAGTTTAGGTATTAGTCTTAAACAAATCCGCTCGTTTATGCTTCATCAAGATATTGATTTAGCAGGAGATTGCATAACTCAAAGTATCTTAAAACTAGAACAAGAAAAGCTGATATTAGAAGAAAAGATTAAACATGCAAAAACACTCAATACACTTTTACAAAGTAAGAATGAATATGAATTTGTAGAAGAAAAGAAAATGTATTTTTATCCCATCAAGGACAATGATAAAAATAATATGCCAATCTTATTTGAAAAATATGGTTCTGGTATCCCTATCTGTAAAATCAATATAAAAGATAAAGAATATACTTATGATCAAGGATTCTTATTTCATCAAAAATTATCAAAATCTAATTTAAACTATATTCTTTTAGAAGAAGGTACATATTGTCATATGACTTGTAAAGTTCCTTCCGGGAAATTAATCGATAAAGATCTTCTTGATCCTAAGTTACAGATTGTTCAAAATTTAGGTTATCAACCTACTGATCATATTTATACATATCTAATCATGGGTAACTCAGAAGCGATATCTCCTACAGAAACAATCTATATCACTATGTCGGTAAAGAAAATGCTCTAGGCAATTGCTTAGAGCGTCTTTGTTAGTTTTCTGTTCCTGTTTGAACTAGATTATATCCACCAACGTTACATCCTTTGGCTTCATAAATCTTGTTACCCCATCGATCAAATACATTACCACATGTATCTGTTGTGAATGGTCCACCATCATCCCATCCACTACTCTTCTTTGTTGTTACTGTAGTCTTAGAAGTAGGAGTAACAGTTGGACTAGGTGTAGGTGTACTAGAAGCTTCTGTAACTGTTAATGTATAAGAAACCATTACATCTTCATAATTTGGATTTGTTGCTTTAGCTGTAACTTCTAACTTACCAACATTTGTAATACTAGGTACTTTCTCACTCCATGTCTTTTTACCATCCACAGAATAAGTTACTTTTGTACCTTCTAATACAGAAGCGATAGCACCACCTTCTAGTGCTTTACCATCATAAGCTTTCGTTGCTTTAGAGCCTGTTAATTCAGGTGTTAAAGTTAAAGTACTTGCTTTTGTAATTTCTAGTTTTCCAGTTTTACATGTAATGCTGTAGTTCTCTAGCGTAGCACTAGTTGTTGGTGTAATTGTATATGTTCCAATATTTTCACCTTTTTCTCTAGTGAAAGAATATTCAATATCTTGCTTGTCACCTGTCACAAAACCACTAACTGTTGCGGTGAATGTAGGATCACTTGTCCCATATACTTTTTCTGTGTCGTTAGCTGTAATTACAAGCTCTTTTTTCGTTACTTCTATCGTATAAGTACAAGTTGCTTCAATGTAGTTATCATTTGTTGCTTTAGCAATGACTTCAAGTTTTCCAACATTCGTTAGACTTGGTTTTTCTGTTGTCCAAGTTTTTCCACCATCAATAGAATACGTAATATCTGTACCTCTTTGAGGATATGCAGCTGGATTTACTGTTAGAGCCTTGCCATTATATTCTCTACTAGCACTAGTAGCCACTATTTCTAGGCTATTAAGTATCCAGAATTCACCAGGATACATTTTACTAACTTTATACTTATCGCTTGAATCTACAGTACCTGTAATATCTTTATCAAAGATTACTTTATATGCTTCTTTTGTACTAACATCAGTACCTTTACCACTTGCGGATAAATCACCAAACTTTAGTCCTATATCTGTTTTAGATTTGTCACCTGTTAAATAAGTCATATAACCAGTAACTTCATGTTCCTTACCATCATATTTAAATACTGTATCACTTGTACCATTTGCTTGTAATGTGACATAACGATAATAGTATAAATTCACAACGTTCTCTGTTGAATCTTTCTTTACAGTAATTTCTTGATCAGGACTTTCTTTAACAGAATAATTCATTACACGATCATAATCTTCTGCTTTTATCGTTACTGTTTTCCCGATTTCGCCATCCGTATAGAAACTAGCTATTAGATTTTTTGTATCTCCCGTCCAATAACAATTAATTTTGATTCGACTATATGTAGATTCAAATTTAGCATAATACGTAATTGTTTCTGGCCAATCTGTTTCTGGCACAGTTAATGTTTTTGATAATGTTGCTTCTGTAGAAATTGGATTACCAGAACAAGCCGCATTATCATACCAACCAACAAATTTTGATTTAGACTTTGCGGTTGCTGTAGAACCAGCTAGTGTATAAGAAGTAGCGTCTGAAACAAACGTTTCTTCATCTTTGCTTAACTTACCATCACCTACAACGACATATTTAATTAATACATTTGTCTTTTTTACTAACTTAACATAAACCGTACTATTCGCACTAACTGCTGAACCTTCATTCCAAGGTGTAGTTAAAGCTTCATCACTATAATAACCAGCTATTTTATAATCATCTGGAATAGTTAATGTAGTAGGTTTAACAGAATTAGAACCTGAAACATAAGTTTGTGTAGCTAATACTGTTCCTGTTTTATAATCTAGGTTTTCTGTATCATTTCCTAAAACATATTGAATTTGTGCTGTATTAAAATATAAAACTAAATGGAACTCTGATTTATCACTATCATCAAAAGCTTCTGCTCCTTTATAAGATGACCAATAGAATAATGATGTATTTCCTGAATTTTTTCTTTCATTTAAAGCTTTCTTTGCGTTAGATAAATAATCTGAAACATGGTTTCCTTGATTAGAGGCATAATCTCCTTTTAGCGTCAATGTATTCATATTTGCTAAAGCAGACATAACCGTATTCCAATCCTCATCAGTTTGAATTAAAGCAGCTGTATCGCTATAAGCACCACCATCTCTATTTTCAAAATAAGTACCAGGTAGTTCTATTACTCCTACAGGAATAAAACCATTCTTATCTAATTTATCTGTTTTAACACCTAAAGAACTTAGGGTCTCATTAGAATAGTTATCTTTCGCGATATAAACAAGTACTTTCTTTGAAGAAACTTGTGAAGTTGCTGTAACCGTAACTTCAAACCATTCTATTGCTGTGTAATGTTCTTCGTAAAAGTTATATCCATCATGTTGATAATCTCTATAACAATATTCATGCCTAATTGTTGCAGTACCTTCTTTTAATCCTTTTACATAGGCTGTATGTCCTGTTCCAAATACAGAAACGACATCACTTCCACTTTTTATTGTCCACTCATGCGAATAGTTACAATCTGTTCTCGTGTTCTTTTCGCCTACTAGTACTACACCTTTACCAACTTCTACTGTCGCTACATTATCATTACCATTTATAGATGTAAGCGCATATGTTTCTTCTTCGTTTTCTGTTTCAAGATTTAAAGTGACCTCATCTTCTGTATTTTCCTCTTCTTCAGCAGATGATTCATCTTCACTATTTTCAAGGGAATCATTTGTCGTATCACTATCGTCTTCTATCATTACTGTACTTTCACTATCTGGTGTACTACTAGGTTCTTCTGCTAAAATTCCAGTAAAACTTATACAACTAAATATCATTAGTATAGATAAAATTAGTTTTGTATATTTTGTGAATAAAACTCTTCCCTTTCCCATATCTATCTCCTTAAAGCGATTTAATTACTGCTTTCTACTAGTCCTGATGTATTTGTAGATCCTTCTGTTGTTTCATAGAATGTAACCGTCATCGATACACTCACGTTATCTGTTCTATTCAAGCTACTATCACTATCTGTAGACATCGATAATTGTGTAACAATACAACGATATTGAAGATTTGCAATATTTTTTACAATTTGTTTAGCAGTTGTATAACTACTAGCATTAAATGTAATATTTGCATTTCTTCTTACTGTTTTATTTGATAATACTGGTTCATTCCAGTTAATCGATACATTCTCTACATTTTCACTTAAAACACTAGCTAATGCATCAATTTCATTTGCTAAGTTATTGTATACTGCTACTTCACCAACTTCTTCATCACTATGTTTATCAATATAGTCTTCCATTGTTTTCTTACGACTTGCTTTAGCACTTAAAACTGTCAATTCATCTTCTAAAGAACTAACGTTATAAATGACTTTCGCTTCGTTATAATCTTTTACAATTACTTGATAATAGAAGATACCTAACGCTAGAATTGCCGCTACTAGAATGAGGATTGTTTCTCTTAATGTAAATTTACGATTTAACATTAGTTATTTCCTCCTTCTAAATTAACGCATGTAATTTCAATATCTGCTGTAACTTTACTATTATCATCAGAATCAGCTAATGCTCTATTTACTGTTACATATTGTGTTCTACTATCATCTTGTAATATCGATACCACTCTAGAAACCGTATTTAAGTCTGTTACACCTGTATAAACACTAATTGTATTTCCACTAATACTGAAGTTTGTAATATCTACATAAGGTAGAACGTCTTCATCTATCATTCTCATTAAATCTGTTCGATTTAGACAACTCTTTTCATCATCTGTTAAGAAGCTACCTACTAATGTGTCGTATTTTTCTTCTACTTCATCATAGTCTTGTAGTTCTTCTCTTAATGAATTCAACGTACTATTTGATGAGTTATAGTTACTTTCTAAGATATTTGTTTTCGTTATTGAATCAATAACACCAAACTTTGTAAATAATGCAAGGAATACTAAGAATACACCAAAACAGATTAAGCTAATCTTATTGTTTTTTGATTCTTTATCCACCACAAAGTTCATGGTTTTCTTTGTTGGATAACTATCTTTTGCTAAAGATATTTCTTTTGTTAATACATTCTTCTTATCTGCCATAACTATTCCTCACATGCTCCATATGCAGCTAATGCATCAATTAATACATCTTCTTCATCTTTACCAAAAGCACTAAATGGTTGTACATCTAAAGATACATTTGCTTTGATTGTATTCACAAATTGTTCAATGTGATATCCACCACCATATAGATATAAGTTATCTAATGTATTGTCTCTATTTTCATAAGTGTAATAATTAATTGCACGCATGATTTCTACAGCGATATTTTCATATAAATTAATCATATTCTCATGAGCTAATACATTATCTTTATTTGTTTTAAGATATTCTAAAGCAATATGAGTATCACAATATAAAATCTCAGATGCGATATCAGCCATATCTTTAACACCTTTTTCTATTGTTTTACTTGTTTCATATATACCATCTTTAAAGATATCTACTTTTGTATAGGAATAACCTAAATCTACTAATGCAACGTCTCCTGTTGCTTTATTCGATTTATCTAAGATATTCATGATTGCTAGTTCTCTAGGTACAGCTTGCACTAGTTTTAGTCCTGCATTCTTTGCTAGTTCTTTATATTTTTCCATCAAAGAACTAGATACAGCACCCGCAAGTAAATCCATTTCTACAATACTACCAGAGCTATCTTTGTTATAACCAACTACAGCATAATCATAAATATAACTGTCTTTATCTTTACCGATTACTTTCTTAAATTCATATGGGAGATTCACTTGTAATTGCTTAATAGACATATAAGGCATAGTAATACGATTCATAAATACTTCTGAATCAGGTAACACTAAAATAGCTTTTCTAGCCCTCATGTTATTTTCTTTTAACGTATCTTTGATAAATTCACCCATTCCATCAAAAGCGATTAACGCATCACCTTGAACGGAATTATCAGGAGTATTCACAACAACATAGCTATCTTCTGTAACTAACTTTGTTGTACCACTTCCTATTTCGATTCCCACTACATCTTTCTTCATAAGCATCTCCCTAAACTAATAAATTCATATACCAGCCCAAAAATTCAACTCCATATAATAATGAAATATATGTAGCTAAAGAAATTGCTGGGCCAAAAGGTATTTTTTCTTTCTTTAGTACTAATATCAATAATAACCCAAATATACAGGAAAGTATTAGATTAAATATACTAGATAGTAAGCCAATATTTAATCCTACTAGAAATAATAATTTAATATCTCCTCCACCCATAGATTCTTTTTTTAATACTTTATCCATGACTAGACTAATAAGAAATACTACACCACTTACTACTAGTCCACTAAGTAAGCCATATAGTAAGTTATTTCCTTCTATTAAACTAAATACAAGCCACCAAACTATACCAATCACAATAAACGGATCAGGTATCTCATATGTTTTTAAATCACATAGAGATAAACCATATAAGATACAAACTAGTCCTAATTGATTCACTAAATCATAATCTAATGTACCATGTGTTACGAGTACTAATACAAATCCTAGTCCTAGAATGAGTTCACTAAATACATATTCACTAGAAAGTTTCGTACCACAATATCTACATCTTCCTTTTAAAAACAAATAACTTAGTAATGGAAATAAATCTAATATGGATAATGGATGTCCACAACTATCACATTTACTTCTACCAGTCCACCATTTTTCATGATTCTTATAGCGATCACTCACACAATTTAGAAAACTACCAAATACTGTACCTAAGATAAAGGCAAGTACTATGCAATAAACTAAAATAAAATTACTATCGTATATACTCACTCTTTACCACCAACCCAATCTAGTACAATACTACCTTCATTAGCAGTAACTCTTAATACCATTGTGCCTATTTCACCTGTATAACTCTTACCATTTACTTTAGGATTTTGCTCAGAGTTATATCCTTTAGGTTTAGAACCAACAATTGTATTACTTACACTATCAAAATATCCTACATATCCCATGCCTGTATAATGAGAACATTCTCCTGCAGTATTACCACAGTTATTTACAGGACATTGCATACCATCTAAGCTATTTACTTTCGCTACACTTTCTGCTGTATTAACATATAAGCCATCATTACCACTAGCGATATGATCTTTATACCACCCTAAACCATTCGTAATTAAAAAACCTACTTCAACAATAATTACCAGAATAATGACTAGCTCTAGTACTGAAATACTTCCTTTTTGATTTAGTTTCATGATGACTCCCCTACAATTACATTGTTCATGGCACGAACATCAAAAGTCTTTTGTACTACAGCTTTTCCTCCTATAACACCTATTTCTAAATCTACTGTAAATAAAGATTGATCTTTATCATAAGTAATCTTTGCTTTGGCACCTAATTTATTTGTATAGCTACCATTACCTAGTAAACGATTATAGGCATTACTCTCTTCATCACCCATAGCTAATTGCCCATAATCTGTAGTGACATTTCCATTTTCATCTAAAGAATATAATCGTGTTTTCGCCTCTTTTAATGCATAAGTTACACTAAAGAATGTGTCTACTTCATTGTTATTTTTAAGTTGAATATCACTTGTATAACGTAATTCATTCGTTAATAAAGATTCAAGTGTTGCATAAAGTTCTTGTGCTTCTGATAAACGAATAGAGCTTGTAAATTCTTTACTTGCTAAACGAACACCAGTAGCTAAACATAAGCTAACAAGCGCAACTAAAAGAGTGGCACATAATACTTCTGTTAGTGTCATACCTTTGTTATTTAGTTTTACCTGTCTCTTTGCTTTATTCATAATAGTAATATCCACCACTTGTCTTATATCCTTGAATACCTGTTACTGTTGTATCACTTGAACCATTTCTTTTAATCGTTACGGTAATTGATTCTGTACTAACGTCATCCTTATTAAAAGGAACATTTTCTTCCATAGATTTCTTGTTGATATTAGCAGAACTGACAATACTTACTTGTAATGCCACAAAGCATAAAGCAGCGATTAATACAGATACTAACGCTTCAACGATTGTTTCACCTTTTTGACTAGTTATCTTCATATCAATACTTCTTTCCACTTATCCTAAAGAAACTCCACGAAACATTCGCTTCAGTAGTATTCTCTGTTTTCTCTACATTAAACTTTACATAAGTCTTATTCTCATCCGCTGTTTCTAATGTGAATACAACAATATAGGCTTTATTTTCTTCTGTTACTTGGACAATATAACTCGCTGTAACTGTATCTAAATTTGTCGCTTCAATATTAAATACTTCTTCATCACTAGTAGAAATATTCTTATTTAATATCTTTTTAGAGATATTAACGATTTCTGTTTCAAATGGATTGCCTACTACATTTAATGTACCTTCTTGATATCCATCATCCGTTTTTAATGCTTTATATGTAATCGAATCCATATCCTTTTTCATGAGTAAGGATGCTGAATCTAATGCAAGTATACTTTGTGTATCTTCTTTTACGGCATGTGTTCTTTTTACCGAACTATATGCAGCAGATAGAATCGTTGCCGAAACCATACTCACTACCAAAAATAGAAGCAATGCGAAAAGGATAGAAACACCACTATTGCTATGTAATTTTTGTTTCATTTTATTCATGATGTTCCTTCTCCTTTCCTCATTCACTTTCTGTACTTTCTTGTAATTCTTCAACAGTTTCTTGTACAACTTCTGTGTTTTCTTCTTGAATAGGTTCTTCTGTATATGTTTCTTCAGTACTTAATGGCATTTCACTATCTGTAGGCACTTCTTCATCCACTACTGTTAAATCATCTACTAACGCATAAGACGATTCATCTTGAGTTTCTAATGTAACTTCTACTTCACTAGCGTTATCTTCTTCATCTTGTGTATTCATAGCGTTAACATATTCAAATGTTTCTACTTCAATATCTCCTAATGTATATAGGTAGAAATCAGAAGTATATACATAATATGAATAATAATGATTTGTCGCCCCAAAAGAAGAATCCGAGTAATAGATATACACATCTTGATTGCCATAACGCCAGCTCAAATAGTAAGATGTTGACAATTTATGATCAGAATAGTTCCATTGAGAATAAGTTGAATTTAATTTCAATTTATAATTCCAATCCCGATCATTATCAATATAACCATATAAATACTTACCATTTATTTTTAAACATTGTTTGTTATAAGTCCATAGAATATTTGATTCATCTGTTTCAATATATTTTTGACTGTTTCTATCAGTAGATATTGTTACATTTGTTCCAGTAAAGCTACTATTCATTGCATTACCTGATCCATCATTAGATGTAGCTAAAATATATGACTTACCATTTTCAAATGAATCAACTAATACATAAGCTTTTTTCTTTTGAATCCACTTTGCATATAATGTGATACTTCCATTTTCAGATGTAATAAACTTACCATCTTGGATATATCCTTCTACATTTAATCCTTCTACAATGTTTCCATTAGAATCTAATACCTTCGTTTGAGTATCTTCATTTAATAGATACCAACCTTCTAATGTATAGTTTTCATCAATATCACTTAATGTAATAGAAGCACTAGTACTACCGCCTAATACTCGAATTGTATCAAATGTTTGATCATCACCATCTTCTACTTTTGTCTTGAAGACTACATCTAAGCTTGTCCATTTAGCATATAGAGTAACTTCTGTAGCGTCTTCCTTATTACTATCAAGAATCAATTGATTAAATGTTTCTTGATTTAACACTTTACCTGTAGAATCTGTTACTAGTTCATTGTCGCTATTCATCCAACC
>CAVIQY010000042.1:13178-19987 GCA_963645035.1 bacterium
GATAAACCTACAGCACCATTTCTTAATACATCAATTACTGTAGAAGCACTATAACTATGACCATGGTAATCATATGTAGCACTTACTGTGATTTGTGCATTTAAGCCATAACTTGAAATGTTGCATACGTTAGAGCTCATTGATACGCCTACATCGCCTTCTTCAGAAATCTTTGTAGAAGCTACCGCATTCCAAGTTAATTTATTTGCTTTAGAGTAATCCTTAGTTGTGTCTTCCTTAGATGTAGCTGTTAATGTTGATTTATCTGTAGCACCACTCGCTAATGTAAAGCTATTAGGACTAGCTTCTACAGCTAAATTCGCAGTAACGGTTAATGTAAATTCAGCTGAATATTCATCTTTATTACCCCAAATTGCTTTAACCGTAGAAGTACCTGTTTGTAATGCCTTTAATTTAACAACATAGTCTCCATTACTATTTACGTAATAGATTGAACCGTCTTCGTTTTCAACTAGTTCTACATAATCACCTTCAATTTCAATATGGAAGTTTTCTGTTAGATGAGTATCTTGGTTTTTACTTAATACAAATTCTTTATATGCATATGGTTCAACAGTTGTATCTGTAGTTGTTTCCATATTTGCAAAGATATCTAATGTATCAATACCAGTCTTCCAATGTGCTCCACTAAATGGCCATTCACCATAATGTACGTATGGCACAAAGCTATCATTACCAGTTTGTGTTACTACTGTTGGGAATGGATAATTCTTACCAGCTAAAGCACTATTACCAGCAGGGAAACTATATTTACCATCTACGATTTGCCCTGATTCATCAGTAGAATTAACTACCGCAAAAGCAGAACCTAAAGTAGTAATCATATTGCTAGAAGATAATTCTGCATACGATCTAGATTCTACATTTGTAAATGTTCCTCGATCACTACCGTTATTGTTATTGAACATCTTATACATCCAAGTAGCACTACCTGTTAACATTTTTTGTTTATAGTAGTCATTCATAATCGAACTAACACTATTTGTATTTAACTTGTACTTAGGTAGTTGTGACATATCGATATCAGCACTACTTTCTAAATAATAACAGTTTGTTACTACAGAACTTGCATATTCAAATCTATCTGAAATACAGGCAAACATCGTAATATTACGAATTGTTCCTCGCATTGCAGGGAATTTCATGTATGTATAACAATTTGTAACCTTTGGCGTACCATCATAAGAAGAAGTAGTGCCTGTAAAGTTTTGGTAGTTCATTGTAAATGCACCACCGGCAATACCAGATAAGAATACGTTTGTACTATGAATTCTAGCGCAATCCTTCACTTCATTTTGTCCAATATGAGTTGAATTAGAATATGTTTCATCTAATGTTTCTTCACCAACAGTAATTGTTCCACCACTATAACAATTTGTTACAGAATCTTGTACAGCACCTGTAATACCACCTACACGGATGTAGTTACCCCATTCTGCTTTAGTAAAATTACCATATGCGTCTTTATGTGTCGCATTAATTGCGATATTCACTACACTAGAACACTTTTCTACGTTGACATTGGCTACACCGACTAAACCACCAACATTGGCTTCACCTAGACCTTGTTTGTTCTTAGAGTTATCTACGATGTTATAACCAGCGATAGCACAATTTGTAATTGCATTACCTATAGCATTCTTATAATCATAAGCTACACCAACTAAGCCACCTAAAGAATAAGCACCTTGTTCGTCAGTATTTTCTGTATTACGTTCAATTGTCGCACCTTTTGTACTATATAAGATTGTATTTTCAATCGTAGCTCCTGCAGTTGTACCAAATAAACCAACAGAGAAAGCTTTAGAAGTAATATTTAATTCTTGAATCTTATAAGATTGTCCATTATATGTTCCGCCAAACCATGCATATAAAGTAGATGTATAAGAACTAGTAGTAGAAGTACCTTTACCTTGGCCAGCAATTGGTGAGAAGTCTGTAATACCTTCAGCATTTAAGTCATGCGATTGATTAAATACTAAGTTGATATTACTTGCATTACCAGCGTTTGTCTTAGTAACAGTATCACCACTAGAAGTATGTCCACCACAATTCATTAAGAAGTTATATGTAGAATAGTTATCTTTTGTGACTAGTGAAGAACTATCTTTACTAGCACTATTCCAGTTAATAAATTGTAGTTGTTTTGCACTACGAATTTCATAAGGATTTGCACTTAATCCAGGAGTGTTATTAATATGTTGGTTGGCTTCTTCGTCACTAGTTGTCTTACCATTATTTAAAGAAATCGCATTACCAAAGAATGGTGATATCGTAAATGAA
Organism: bacterium; assembly: GCA_963645035.1. Classification (GTDB taxonomy): domain Bacteria; phylum Bacillota_I; class Bacilli_A; order Erysipelotrichales; family Erysipelotrichaceae; genus Bulleidia. Next base: position 15,483 of record CAVIQY010000042.1, read on the forward strand.
TATGACTCTCTATCTTTTGTTAAGGTAATTGTTCCGTTTGTTCCCGTACCACTCAAATAAATATAGTCACCATCAGCACTTGATTTTGTTGTATGAGGATAGAACTTGATTCCAGGAATCTGTGATTCAAGTGCTGCCTTAGCATTACTATTGATATTGTTGTTATCAGACATTGCAATACCATTTAGTGAGTAACTTACTTCGTTTTGGAAGTCCTCGCCAACATAGTATCCATAACCATATTCTGTTATTTCACCACCATCATCGTGGGAATCACATAATGTAGAACGATATTTTACTTCACCATAGCTTGTACCAATGTAAGTAATCTTATAACCATTGTTTTGACCGTTATCTTCATGTTCCCAATAGAACACACCGAAAACACCTAAACTAGGTTTAACTTGCCATTCACCATAATGTACATAATTACCAGATGAATCTTTTACTACAGCTCGATATGGATATACTGTTTCATTCTTATCTAAATCTTTAGTTAGTTTGTTATATTCTGACTTTGTCGCAACACGATTACCACGCATTGACTTTAATTCTTGATACTTCTTTGCAGTACCTGAAGAAGAAGCGTCATTACGATCATATGCATATAAGCCATCTACGAATTCATAACTACCATTATATAAGTAGTAAGATTCACTCACACTACCAGATCCTTCTCTTGGAGCAAACGCATAAGCATAAGATCCTGTACCTTGAGAAGTTAAGGCTGTAGCAGAGTAGGATTGTCTAATTGAACCAGCGTTATATGCTGCAAATCCAGCAATAATTGTTGTGCCTTCACTAACATCACTAGAGATATGATTTAGTGCATAACTATTTGTAACACTACCTGTGTTATAACCAACTAGTCCTGCCGCATAACAATTTGATCTATACATCGATAAGCTTAGTTTAGGCCCATCTGCTGCAGAATCTGTAATTGTTCCTTCGTTATAACCAACAAGTCCTCCAACATAAATCGTACTATTTGCATAGCCATGGATTGTTCCATCTTTACCAGATAAGTAATAACCAGCAACTGCAGAGTTACTAACTGTACCACTATTTTTACCAACTAATACACCATAGTATACCGTTTCATTTGTTCTAGCAGCTTCTGTTCTTTGTACACGATATGACTTACCATCTTTTGTATATTGTGTAGCTAATACGACATTTTTGATTGTTCCTGTAGAATAACCAAACATACCTACATAGTTACCGCTACTAGTAATAAAGCTTAAGTCACCAATTGTATAACTACCACCATCATATGTAGCACTAAATGCATTCGTCGTTGTCTTACCAATAGGTTCTTGGCTAGTGACGCTACTAACACTTGTATAGTTAGCCCAATCATAAGAAGAATAAATCATGTCACGTTCTTGTCTATATGTTTTATTTCCTACGATTTGTTTATAACCATCATCATAGTATTTTGATAAATTATTTAAATGTCTTGGTGAACGAATACTAATTTCACTAGGAATAGCAGATGTAGGACTATTCTCACTATCTACATCAACTACGCTTCTTGCAAAGTGAGGGTTGAAATCAAAGTACTTCGTATCACTATCACTAGAAGAAATTGATACTCTCTCATAATATCCATCTATTGCGTGATTAACATTTACATCTGCTTTACTTAATGGATAAATACGATATGTTTCGTTGTATTTCGTTACGGTAAAGTATGTATCTGTCTTCGTATTGATTGTCTTTGTTGAACCACCATTAATCTTTACTTCAAACGTATCAGGAATACTAGATTGAGATTCTTTTACGATAACACCATATCCATCACCAATAATTGTATCGTTACCAGTTAAGGAAATATCTACACCAGCACCATCAAATCCATAATATGTGCCGTTATCCGTTTTATATTGTTCATAGTATACTAAAGCACCAGAAACGAAACTTACGTCCCAATCTCCATAATGATCTAATTCTTTAAATCTAGGATATGTATAAGATGTTAAAGATTGACCCATTAATCTATATGGAGTAGTAGTAAGAGATGTATCAATTACAAATTCAGAAGTATCACTGAATTTCATATTCTTTGCGTCAGTAATTGCATTTGTACCTTCAATATTATCCGCATCGTTTGTACTACCTCTTAAGTAATATACATGACTAAAACGATTAATATTATTGATTGCGGTACTATAGTACTTACCAACAAATGGATCATCAGAGTTCTTCTTCATGCCATTATCTTGATCTACGTTATAACAAGCAATAATTGTATATACATCTTGCATGTTAGTCGCTTGTCCTAGTACTAAACCAGCACCTAACGCATCTTCATTATTATCTAGTCCAATAAAACCTGCCGCATAAGCACTAGTTACATTTAGTGTCTTGTTGTTAACACCAACTAGTCCTGCAACATCCTTTCCATATAAATAGCTATCACTATATGCTTTTGTAATCGCTAATGTTCCATTATTTTTACCTACTAGTCCTCCAGTAGTACTACCTTCTTTACCTAATACACTACTAGCAAAACTACTATCAATTGTTAAGGAACCTTCATTTGTACCAACAAGTCCTCCTACGGTATTACCTTGTAAGAATCTAAATGATTCTAGATTCATATCACTAGTAATTACAGAAGGAATATCGTTATTTGCACTACTAATATAAGATGATGAATTCGTAATCGTTACTTCGCCAGTATTAGTTACTGTACCAATAAAGCTACCAACACTACTATTACTATTAATCTTTTCACCAACTAGTTTCAAATCATTAATTGCTAAAGTACTAGTTACAGTATCAAATAAACCACCTGTACTTGTAGTTAAGTTATAGATAGAATAATCACCACCATTTAATACTGTTAAATGTTCATTTTGAATTCCTTTATAGTTAGGTGTAGTAACAGAACTAATACTACCGCTTGTATTCATCTTATTCGTCGTGATTTTCCCATTAAAGTATCCCTTAGAATATTCTTCATAGAAATCACTATCTTCTTTAAATGAAATATCATTTAGTAAAGTAGCTGTTTTAATATCACTAGTTACATTAGAAGTAATATCTAGATTCTGTAAATGTCTAGCACATGTAATTTCAGCATAGTCTTTCTTTATCGCATCTTTCGAGCCTATATCGTTATAAGCAAATAAGCTATTACCTAATGCATATTTTGTATCACTAGAAGCTGTTTGGTCTTTACTAGAGATAGTCGCTTCAAGCTTGATATCACTACCACTAACAAGATTATTTTCTCCATGTCCACTATTTTCACCAAATAACTTATTAAATCTCGTATTATCACTAGATAAATCATCTAGAGTAAACGTAAATGTAAAGTTAACACCAATACGTGATACTTTAATTGTCTTTGTATTTGTTATATCTTTACCATCTGCTACAAATCTCTTAGATTCATCATCATAAGTAATCGTATATGTATGACCATAAGCATCAGATAGTTTAAATGTAAATTCTGCTTTTTCAGTAACACTGCCAGGTTTTCTAGCCTTTACTACAGCAGTTTCTACCTCTTCATTAGAATAAATCTGTATATCTGTAATCGATAAATTTGTTGTACCACTAGAAGATCCTAGACTAGAGCCACCATAATAACCAACTCTAGCATCTGTTCCTCCTTTAGCAACTGTCGCAATACGTTTATTCTTAAAACGATATGCATTTAAGTAAGAATCATTAATCTTACCATTAGTTGCATAGTCTTCATTTACACTAATTACATCTTCACTGTAATAAACGGCATAAACTGTAGCAGCAGTAATTTGTTTACTGTTATCTGTTTCATCAATAACATATGGAAGTATTTCTACTACCCAATGTCTGTTATAAAGTGTTTCATCAAATACACCTTCAAATAGTTCTTTACCAATCTCACTATCTGAAGTGATGTAATATACACTATCCTTTGTTAGTTTATTTCCATCAATCGTGTCATCATAATCACCCGGGAAATCTCCTAATGCAAGAATATCTGTATGTAACTCAGGATTATATAAATTACTATTTCCTGTAGCATATAACTCTGACAATCTATTTTGTACTGCTGTATAAATAGTTTGTGCCTTTTGATCCAGTTCTTTCTGTCTTAAATTTCTTTGTATAGTAAAAACAGCTGGCACTGCTAAAGCAAACAATATGACAAGAATCATCACTGTCATTAGCATCTCTGCAAGCGTAAAACCTTTACTGTTTTTTGAAGTTTTCAATCTATTCATAGCCAAAAGCGCAATTTATCCCCTATTTTATTTTTAAATTATAGCAAATATTTGTGATATTTACGCATTTTTCACTTGTATTTTTGTTGAATTATCTCTTTTTTTGAACTAATATTGAATTAAGGACAAAGGAGATTAAGTATTAAAATGAAAAAACTTAACAAAAAAGGCTTCACATTAGCCGAACTATTAATTGTTGTAGCTATCATTGCTGTATTAGTAGCTATTTCAATTCCTATTTTCTCTTCACAATTAGAGAAATCTAGAGAAGCAGTTGACGCTGCT
>CAVIQY010000043.1:0-18854 GCA_963645035.1 bacterium
TCCATCATCCCATCCACTAGTACTCTTAGATGAACTCTTTGATCCTTCTTTGCTAACAACTTCTAACTTACCTAATGTACTAGATACAGTATAGTTTGATTTCTTAGCACTACCATTCCAATCTAATGTATATGTGTTATCAGATTTACCAACATTAGTTTGTGAACCTGTAACAGTAAATGTTACTGTTTCGTTATTTACTAGTCCTGTAACAGTACCTTTAGCAGTTAATGCTTTACCATCATATGTTTTCGTAGCACTATTTGTAACAACCTTTAATGAAGCAGGAGTGACTTCTAATGTATAAGTAACAGTCTTAGTTTTATAGTTCTTCTTTTCAGCTTTAGCAGTAACCTCTAATTTTTCAACATTTGTAATGCTTGGCTTTTCTGTTTTCCAAGTTTTACCACCATCTGTTGAATAACTAACTGTTGTACCTTCTGTAATGTTAACTGTAGCTCCACTTGTTAAAGCACTACCATCATATACTTTCTTAGCACTATCACCTGTTAACTCAGGAGTGATTACAATTTCATCACGTTCTGTAATTTCAAATGTAGCGTTATTGTAAGTAACTTCATAGTTACCTTGTAATTCTTTGCCACTAGGTGTGATGTCATATTTTCCAACATCTTCACCTTCAGTTCTAGTTACTGAATAACTTACTGTATCTTCGCCTAATAGACCAGATACTGTTGCGGTTACTTTAGTCCAATCAGGATCATCAGCTCCATATACTTTACTTGCATTTACTGCGGATACTGTTACTTCTTTAGGAGCAATCACAACTGTTGCTTGACCAACTAAAGTAACTGGATTCTCACCAACTTTAACATCTTGTTTTGCATATACTTTGTGTTCACCAACATCAGTAAATGTTGGCTTTGTTTCAGACCAAGTCTCTTTATCTGTAGAATATAGTATCTTTGATCCTTCTGGTACTGTAATTAAATCTTTTGCTAGTTTTTTATACTTGTCGTCTAACTCTGTACCTTCATTAATTGTAAGAACACCATCACTAATTGTATGTTCTTGTCCATCATATGTACCTGCATAGCCTGTAACAGAAATATTAGCCCACAAGGCATCTAATGTATAAGTATGACTCTTTTTACTATCATCATAAATATATGTTACTTCGTCTTCAGCCTTACGGATAGCAGCTACTTGACTACCTCTATCCTTATCTAACCAACCAATAAATAGATAACCTTCTGCTGTAGGAACTTCCCTTACAACTGTAAATGTTTCGCCTGTATCTAGTTTCTTATCATAATAGTATTTTGTTTTATCGCCATCTTGAACAGCTGTAATTCCTGTAGGAGTTGTTTCACCCCAACTAGCGTCTTTTAATGATAGATAATAACCTGCTGTACCTTTCTTTTCTCTAAAAGACCATGTACCAGTAAATGTCACACCACCTTGAGTCATTGTGGCAGAAGACTTATCCCATCCTGTAAATGTCCAAACACCTTCATTAACTTCTACCGTTTGATCCACTCGAACACTATTACTTACGTTTACTGTTCTACCAACAAAATATTCATTTTCATCACTAGGTTTTAAATCTGTTACTGCCTCTGGTAATTCACGACCAGTTGTACCTGAAACAAATTCATAACTAACCTTACCCTTATTCAAAATATCTAAAGTAGTAGAAGCACTACCTGTTACTGTTGAATTTAGTGTTAGTGCTGTTTCACCAACTGTTGCGGCATTTACTACATATTCTGTTGATGTATATACACTTAGGCTAACGTTACCTGCATTAAAAGCAGACTCTGAAACAGTATATGTGATTGTGCCAGTATATTTACCATCTTCTGTTTTAGTTAAATCACTAATATTTGCTGTATCTATTGTTTCACCATTAACTGTTGCTGAAGTTATGCTAATACTATTAACACTTGTTTTATTTAAAACTTGTGGTGTAACTGTAACTGTAATTGTTACTTGATCACCAACTTTATTTGCAAGTTCATTTGCTTCAGCAGAAACGGATACTGTAGGCTGTTGCCCATTTACTGTAAATGATGCATTTAATACTTCGTTAACACCATTATTGTATCCAAAGCATGCTACATAGCCGGCTTCTTTAGCTTTATTAACTACATTTGCTAATCCAGGATAATTGTATACAGTATCTAAGTTTGTAGCAGTTAGTGGATAAATATTTCCATCATTTCCGTTACTACCTAAACCTGTAATTAAATAATTATCATTTGGTTTAACAAAGAATAATACATAACCAGAATTTACTGTACTTGTATAATTTTGTATCGTTAGATTTCCACTTTCAACATTAGTTAGTGAAACATTACTTGTTTCACCTTCATTATGCCAAGCATAGTAAGCTACTGAAGCATTTGTGATAGATGTTTGAAAATTAGCACTATTAGGATCTACCACTTTAATTAGGTAATGTTGATAATAATATCCCTGTTTATAATATCTATGACAAACTGTAAATGTACCCGCTTTCTTTCCATTAACTACAGCGTTACCTCTATCATATGATGTTATCTCTCCATATGGATTATCTTTATATTCAGGATGTGGTATTTCTGGTGTTTTGTCATCTGATTCAATCCGCCACCACCATGTATATCCTGATTCACCAGGTATTCCATTTATAGTTTTTTCTTCACCAACTGTTATGGTATATATACCATCATACTTTGTTGCTGTAAGACTAATTCCATCTTCACCTGAATCACCTGTTTCTTCTTCCGCAAAAACAGTTATATGTTGAACACATGTTACTAACATGAGTAGTGTTATAAATATCTTTGATAATTTAGAAAATTCTTTTTTCATATCATCTATCCCTCAATTCACGTTTTATTATACCTAAAAACATTAGATTTCTTCTATACTTTCCATGTATTTTTAAGAATTTATGTCATAAAAAGCGCCAACTTTTCTAAATTGACGCTTTTTAACTTAACTAATTATTAGATTTATGTTTCTTTTTGTATACTGCATAGTATCGTAATGCACTTAAGATAAACGCAAGTATTGCTAGAATTAATGCAACATAAACTAATGGATCTCTACCTGTAGTATGATTACCTTCAACAACTACTGCACCAGCATCTTCATAGGTATTATCTGTATAAGTCACAATGAGATGTCCTTCTTTATTAACAGATACATAGGCAATACCTCTACCTGCTTCACCAGTATCCCCTTTAGCACCAACTAATGAATTTAACCATTCTGCTACAGAACCAGAATATCCATTTGCCACAGCGATTTGATAAGCACTTAAACCGTTTGTACCACTAATTACTTGACTTTGTGTTTCGGTGTTATTTGTCGTTGTAGTAGAAGCACCAATTAGTGATTTTAACCAATCATTTACGGTACCATTAAAGCCATTTTCTACTGCAATCTGATATGCACTCTTACCATCACTACCAGAATTTCCTTTATCTCCTTTTAGTGAAGCTAACCAATCTGTAACACTACCTTGATAGCCATTATTTACTGCAATTTGATAAGCAGATTCACCACTAGCACCATCTGTTCCATTTTTACCATTTAAACTAGCTAGCCATTCTTCTTCTGTTCCTGTATAGCCTTTATCTTTTGCTAGTTCATATGCACTCTTACCATCTTTACCATCAGTACCATTCTTTAAGCTATCTAACCAATCTGCTTCATTTAATATTTCAGAGTAGTTATCAGAATTTAAATTCTTCGCAGTAGAAGTATAAACATCATATGTCTTTGGTAGGGTTAAAGATTCTTTCCAGATTGTTAAGGCTCTTTCTAATACGGATTTACCTTCGATGACTTGATCTAAATCAACATCTGTCCATAAGCTTTCTGCACCTTCTGGTCTATCTTTATTGACAACACTTGATCCAGCAATATTGACTAATTCAACATACTTCTTGGCATAGTCTTCTACTGTCTTACAATCTTTTGTATTCTCTTTGAAATTCAGTTCTGACATTGTAGATAATTCTTCAAATATTGCTTTAATTTGATCATCTGTTAATGGATTTGTTTGTGGTAATACCTTTGTAATATATCTTTCTAACCAACCATTACCATCTGAAGATAAGCCGACAAAGCTATCATATGCTCCACCATTAGCGATATAAGAATTGATAAATTCATCTTCACTTAATGGTTTAATATTCGCATCTGTTTCTTTTAATGCTTCTACATAAGTTTGATATCTACTTGTTACAGAATCATCGTTATCTATATCTGTAACTTGTTCTAAGCTTAAGATTTTATCTTCAGGTAATTGTTTTAAATCAACATAAATATCATATGTAGATTTACCTTGTAGAGATTGCATCCAAGATTCTTCATCTCCAACATAACCATTATCTACTGCTATATCATATGCTGACTTACCTTCTGCTCCCATTAAGCTAGCAAACCAATCATTTAATGTTCCTGTATAACCTTGGTTTCTAGCTAATTCATATGCAGATAGTCCATTTGTACCATTTGTACCTCTTAAACTTTCTAACCACTCTTCTTCTGTACCTGTATAGCCTTTACTTCTAGCTAATTCATAAGCAGAAGTACCTGTACTACCAACTAATGAATCTAACCATTCATCAAGTGATCCTTCAAATCCTTGTTTCACAGCTAATTCATATGCGGATAATCCCGAAACAGCATTTGTCGCTACATAAGAGATAGAATTAGAATTTATACTTTCTACACCTAACTCACCATCATATTTCAATCTAGAACGTATTGCATAACCATATACATTACCTTGTGTCGTATTTGTAGGTTTAAATGTATAGCTTAGTGTTCCATCTGAATTTTCAACAATCGAACTATCTGAAATAGCACTAGTTGATAACGCTGCCCAATCAGAACCAGAACTTTCATTACGTTCATATACTCTAAAACTTAAATCTTTTACAGTACAAGCTTTTGCATTACCACTATCATCTTTACAACTATTTCTAGTTGAATTAACTTTCCATGTTAAGGTAACAGTCGCATTTCCTTCTGTATCTTTACCTTGATCTAAAGAGACTAGTTTTACTGGTTCTACTGGAGCCGTTACATCTTTTACAACATAGTGTAAAAAGTTTGCATAGATTGGTGTTTCAGTAGTTTCATCATTATTCTTTGTTTTTCTATAACCAACCTGAATATTTCCTGCAGCTAAAGCCCAATCAAATCCATATTTTTTCGCGGTATCCTCTGATGCGGCATTTCCTTTTGTAATAGAAGCTAAACTCATGTTATAGATATAAGTTGATATACCTGTTCCTTCTGAAGAAGAGGAAGATCCACTATTTCCTGTTGTTCTAAACGCATTAAATGAGATACCACCATTAATCGCTGATACACCATATGAAATAGAGAAACCACCAGTCCAACCATCGCTATTAGACCAGCTTTGATTTTTCACTAATGTTTCACTCATTGAAACACTTACTGAACCACCACTATTCCCTAATGCAATCCAAGTAGGAGTAGAACTAAATTCATTACTTACACCACCTGTTACTGTTGTCGCAACATATTGATCTTCTTTTAAAGTAGTTCCACCTATTGCTTTGCTATAACCCCAAGGATTACCTTCATTATTTGTTAACGAAGTTTCATTTATTTGGGTTAAATATGTAGGCTCTGTCGTTAGAGAAGTTTTGCCTACCCACTTTTCTTCAAGTTTTTTATTATAAGACTCAACAATATTGTTATATTCTTTAACATTTAATTGTAGATACTTCGGTGCTTGTCCGACTAATACACTGACTTTCTGATACTCACCACTATCTTGTTTCGCTTTATTTTTAACCACATAGTTATATTGATAGAACGGTAATCTTCTTAAAATAACTAAGTTTTCATTTGAAGCAGAGAATGAAGTAGAATAAGATTTACTCTTTGATATACTCCAAGATTTATTCGTACTATATTGATAACCTAAATGAATCGATATACTAACACCAGGAACTGCATCCCCCATTGTACTAGCATTAAATACACCTGATACATCAAATCCTTGTGATTCACTACTACCACTAGAATTAGAATAGCTTGTAGATACAGAATACGTTGTACTACCATAACTTTGACCTAGTTCTGCAAACATAGGTGTTGCTTGTAGAACAGCTTGAATTTCTGCATCGGAATAAGCCATTTCCATGCCTGTATATTCATATTCAAATCCATCATCATCGATATCTACCGCAACAATTTCACTACTGAATCCATCTTCTACATCACTATCATCATCTCTATTGAGATAATATTCCCATGAATCATAAGCTGTATCATAATAGCCACTCGCTAGTTGATAATCAGTATACTCTTTACCTAAAACATCTGTCTTTACAAGATCTTTATACGTCCCACCAATAGACATCATTGTTGTACTATCGTTATGTTTTCCAGATGACTTTAAGCCAACAATAAACATTAATTGTTCACGTCCTGCAATATTACCATCAAAGTTACCTGCAACTACAGAGACAATATATGCATTTGTAACAGATACCCATGGGCCTGCACCTTTATCATTATGCTGGAAATAATATGGTGTATAGTCACCATTTATATTACTAATAATGCAACTACCACTAATGAAGGAATAGATTGTACCATCAATAAATAATTGTTCTTGATTCCCTGGACCATTTATTTTAAAGAATTCTACACCAGATCTAGGCAACTCATTATCATTACTTAAACCAGTAGATTTCCATGTATTTGTTTTAATACTAGAACTCATGCTTTCTGTAGCTAAAGCGTTATTTTGTGCACTATAAATCGCAACTACCATAGAATCAAAATCATGACTATCATAGACACTACTGCTATCTGCTTTCGCGTCAGGATTTGTCCGATTCTTTTCAGCTTTAATGGTATATTTACTACCTGCTACAGCGATTTCGTCGACATCATCACCATTCGCGTCGCCTACTGCTAATCCAGGATTTCTAGGTACATTCCAATATGTATAGCTATCTTCTGTCTTTTCTTTTAATTCAACATATGTACCATCTTGTTTATTCTTTAAAACACTACCTAGTTCAGCATCTTTTTCTCCATACGCAACAGCTAAATAAGGTACATATCTTAGCATGTTACTCTTATCATCTTGTTCAGGAGCACCAACACTAGTTAGAACTGCTAAATCTTCTATACCATCACCATTAAAATCACCTGTATCTAATGAACAAGTTAGTTTGTTATAGACTTCTTCACTCTTTTGCCAATTATTTGTAGAAGTTTTTCCACCAGTTGTGTATAAAGGATGAATTAATGTGCTATCACCATATACATTCTTTCCTAGGTCTTGTTTTGATTCATAAGAAATACTGTTATCTTCATTTAATTTCCATGAGATTTCTACTAGACCTGTATCATTATCTCTACGTCTTCCTCTACCCGCAAAATAAATCACTGCAGTATCTTTACCATCACTATCATAATCTCCAGCTGTTATTGCCATGAAATTAAGCATCTCACAATAGTACGCTTCATCATCTATACTAGACCATTCATATGTTCCTAGTAATACTTCTTCTGACTTTTTTTGTGTCACAAAATCATACATCCATGTAACTACATCCGCGTGTAGTGAAGCGTCAGAATGACTAGTATTCTTACATATCTTTAGTGCAACATAAGCAACACAATTATCTCTTTTTCTACCAAAAGGATTAAACGCAACCGCACGAACTAGTGAATAGTTTGTACTTGTACTCGCATTATTTACAGTACTAGCTGTTTTAAAGTTAGATTTATAAGTAACACCACCTGTAGTAACACTTTGTCCATTATATTTTACATTACCTTCATTTGCATAATTACTATTTGCGATAGGTGCTGCTCGATTACCACTATTTACTTTATATTTAACATCACTTTCTGTTTTTTCTTCTATATTTGTAAGGAACGTATCATATACAGAAGAAGCTTGTTTACCATCAAAATTTTGTATTAATAAAAGTTCTGATTCCGCAAAGAATACTTCAGAGTCCCCTTGTTCAATATTGTAAGGATTTCTACCAGATTCTTGTTCCTTTTTGAATTCCGTTGTTTCTTCGTTCTCAGTTAGACTTTTTACAATATCATCTGTTGTCGCACCTTCTTCAGGTTCTTCAACAGGTACTTCTACAACAGTACTGTCACTTGAATCAGTATTAGCATCATCTGTTTGTGATAAAGCATATTGTTCTATTGCACTAACTTCTGACGCATTACTTTCTAATACATCCGTTGTATAAGAAGAAACGCTTTCTTCTTTTGTTTCAGCTATTACATTTGTAGATAAACTAGATAAAGTTAATATAGATACAATACCTAGGTTAATACACTTCTTTAATCTCTTATTTAGATGTTGGGTATAACTCATAATTCCCTCGCTTACTCTTGATATACATAAAGTTCTTTTATTTATTTTAGTCATGAACACTATGTAAAACAAAGTGTTTATGACTAAAATAAATAAAAGAGTGTTTTTACACACTCTAATAGTACTTATTAAGCTTGTGGACCTAAATATTTAGCATCACCTAGACCTAAGATTAACATGAAGATTGGTTGGAAACAGAATAAACCAATCTTGAATCCTAAGTTATCTTTTCCAAATGCTTTCGCTAAACGATCAATGAACATAATTTCTACAACGAATAATGCAATTGCGAAAACAATTGAGAAAATAGATGTTTTTGATTGTTCTTTGTAGTATTGAACAATAATGCTTAATACAACATAAGGTAAGTACATTGTTGAACTCCAACTTAACTTAAATAATTCAAAATCATTAAGAACTGGAACAAATGCATACCAACCTTTAAGGTTTGCTTTCTCAAAAATCTTGTATACCCCTACTGCATACATAACATAAGCGATAAAGCTTAAAACTAAAATCACAGTTTTAACTATTGCTTCGCCAATAATAGCTGAGCATAAAATTGCGATTAACGCGATAATAAATGACATATATAATCCTCCCTAACGTCTAAGAGATTATAACCCTATACTCTTAAAAAGTTAAACTATCGATTGTAGGCACTAAACGAATGAGTTCATTTTTATAACATTCAATAAGTGCTTCACTATTTTCTTCTTTTCTTCTAATTGAACGACGAAGTAAACGCATATAACCAACTACTTCAGCTTTCGCTTCTACTTCATTGATTTTTGTTTCATCCTCTGTTCCTAGATATTTTGCTAGTGTCATTCTCCAGAACTTTGTAGAAACTTCATAAGGGAAACCTAAGAAATTCTTTACAACATCATGGTCTAATGCAGAGAATCCTTTGAATGCATTATACATAGAACCTAGTTCAAATATAGGATGTCCCATACATAATGTGTCCATATCAATTAGTAATGCTTCACCATCTCTTACCATGACATTATTTGTATGATAATCACCATGCATTAATGTATTTTGTTCAGGAACAGCTTCTACTAGTTTTAATAGTTTATCCCCAATTTCTGCAGGTAAATAATCTTTATCAAATCTAGCCCATTTTAAAGCTACATCTTTCATATTAGGTACTTCACCTGGTTTTAGTTCTGTACTATGAATTTGTTTTAACATATCCACAAAATACTTTAGAGGTTCTTCTAAGTGTTCTGGATCTTTACGAATAATTTTAGAAATAGATAAAGCAGATAATAGCTCCATCACTGTTCCATACTTATCGCCAACTTTGACTACATCATAAGGAATCGCTGTATTAATTCCTAAGATTAAAGCTTTACGAGCAAGTTCTTTTTCTCTTTGAATATCAGGTAAAGCATCTTCATTAAAATATACTTTTACGATTGTTTCAGGATCATAACGATAAACCGCACCATTAGCACCTTTACCAATGACTTCACATCCTTCTACAGATAAATGACGATATGCTTTTTGAATATTAATCATTTCGGTAAAGCCTGTCATATCAAAGATTTCATATACTTCAGAAGAAACATTGATAATCGTTAGTTCTGCATCTTCTTTACGTAAACGTAGAAGAATACGTAAACCAGCACTAGAGATATAAACTAATTTGTCTAAATCTAGAACAGTATGTAGTCCAGGATTTGCTTTACGAATAGCTTGGATACTCGCTTCTACATCATTTGCGTTAGTCGCATCTACACGACCTTCTAGCTCGATTGTTAAAGTATCTTTACTCGTATGATAATTTAATTCTTGTGCCATTAGTTTTCTCCCTTCTCAAATAACATGCAAACTAAACGATAGTATTCTTTCCATGCAAATGTATCTTCAAATTCTCTAGTCGCTTCAGCTACTTCTTGATAATACCAAGCATGTTGTTTAGGATCTTTTTCATGGAATCCTGCCCACATTGCTTCTCCTTCTTTCATCCATTGCATATAGAAAGAACGCATATTGGATAATTTATCGCCAAGAAATAACATCTTTGCTTCTAAATCTTTTGTGTTTTTTAGATAGTTAATCGCTTCTTCTTTACGAATATGCCACGTTTGTTCTGGTGGTAAATCTCTACGTTTATTTTCTGTTTCAGCACTCACTAACTCTGCTACTCTATCACCAAATCTTTCAGCGATTTGTTCCTTAGTAACAGGTGTATCTTCAACAACATCATGTAGTACTGCAGCAGCAATTACTTCTTGGTTATTTGTTAATGAGCTTACGATAGATGCGACTTCCATAGGATGTAAGATAAACGGTATATCTTGTTTCTTACGACGCATACCATCATGAGCTTCAATAGCAAATTCCATGGCCTCACTAACAAGTTCCATTACTCAATCACCAAAATATCACTAAAGCCTGTCATATTGAAGACTTCCATTACTTCTTCACAAACGTTTGTTACTTTCATTGAACCAATTTGATTCATTTTCTTTTGTGCACTTAATAATACACGTAAGCCAGCACTTGATACATAAGCTACACCTTTTAAATCAATCACTAACTCTTTTACATCAAGTGGTAAATCTTCTATTTCCATTTCTAATTTAGGTGCTGTTAATGTATCTAATCTTCCATTAAGATGTAATGTCATTACTGCATCATTTTGTTCTACTTGAATTTCCATTATCCCCTAACTCCTTTCAAGTTTTTTCTTCATCGTTAAAATATTCTCATCATTTACTCTTGTATATTCTACAAAATCCATAGTCTTCTTTACAATTAATATTCCTAGTCCACCAACATCTCTTTGTTCTGCTGGTAATGTAATATCAGGATCTTCTTGTGCTAATGGATTAAAGGCAATACCTGAATCCGATATAATACATGTCATTTCACCTGTATCAGGATTAATGCCTACTTTAACTGTAGCATTACCTACTCCATCTGGATAAGCATAATGACAAATATTCACAAAGACTTCTTCTAAAGCAACACTAATCGCTGTTTGCATACGCATAGAACAACCAAACGCTTCTAGTTCTGCTTCTACAAAGCCTAACATATCTAACATGTTTTCATCTTTTGCTTCAAATACTTTTTCTTTCATTTCAGTATTTACTACCCCTTTGTAATCTAATAGAAGCATTGTAATATCATCAAATTGAGGTGCTGTACCTGTAAAATCTTGTAAGTCTTTTCTTAAACTATCAAGCATTTCTTCAGTATCATAACCCTCATGTTCATTTAGATAGTTCTGTAAACGTTCTTCGCCATATAGCTCTTCGCTAGCATTCGTCGATTCCGTTACACCATCAGTATATAGGAATATTCTATCTCCTGGCGCAATATTTAATGTATTTTGACGATATTTTACGCCATCCATTCCCGCAAGAACAAATCCAGTTCTTTCACGAAGGTAAGTAAACTCACCATCTTTACGTTTAATTAGTGGTGGATTATGGCCTGCATTTACATAAGTTAATAAGCCAGTTTGTATGTCTAATAAGCCCATCCAAGCTGTAACAAATAATCCTGCATCATTACCATCACATAAGATATGATTCGCTGTTGTAAACACTTCAGCAGGTGTCATCTTCATTTGTGTATAGTTCTTAATTAATGTTTTCGCGATAACCATAAATAATGCGGCTGGTACACCTTTACCAGATACATCTGCCACAATAAAGGCTAGCTTATCATCATCAACCATAAAGAAGTCATAGAAGTCACCACCAACTTCTTTTGCTGGATGCATTAAAGCATATAAATCAAATTCTTTATGTTCAGGGAATGGTGGGAATATACAAGGTAACATATGTGCTTGTATATCTGACGCTAGTGTTAGTTCCGCATTGATTCTTTCTTTCTCGGACATGACATTTTGTAAGTTTTCTACATAACTTTCTAAGTCTTTAATCATTGAAATATAAGAGCGGGCTAACTCCCCTACTTCTGTAGAATCTTTCGCATATACTTCACATTCTTCTAACATCTTTTGTCGTTCATCATCTGTTGTATGACCTACATAATAATTCCCAACAATCTTTGCAAGTTTTTCGATTGGTTGCGAAATCTTCTGTTCAGTAAATTTCATAAAACCAATGGATAAAGCAAAATATACATTTAATGCCATTGTTTCAAATAGATAAGCACTACCTAATACACCTAAACTACTTGAAGAACCATAACGATTCATTAAATAGATGGATATACCAACAAATACACAAATACATAATCCTGTAACTAATGTATTTAAAATCATTCTTTCACTCATTGTAAAACGAATAATTTTTGTATCTTCACCTTTTCTTAGATTCTCAATATACATTTGTAATACATGACCAAGAATTAATAATGGAGCACCAAATAATAATCCTGAGTCAAAACAATTAATAAAGGAGAACAAGTTATCAATAGAAATAAAATCCACTACTTTATAGGCATGATTCAACACACTCGTAATGATTACAGTTAATAATGCATTCGTAATTAGTAACCAACAGAACTTTAATACACGATCTACACTATCTAATCTAAATTCTTTACCATTACGTTCTGTATTAATCTTTTTCCAAACATAATAGGCTGCCATTGCATAAATAATTTGTAGAACACTATTTGTTAAAGCATAAGTAAATTCATATTTTGCGGCCAAATCACAGATTAAATTACCAAGAGCACAACCTATAGCGGCAGGCCAACCAAATATCATACCAAGCACAGGCGTAAGTGCTGCAGCAGGACGCATTTCTGTAATTTCTGATGCGGCTACCCAAATCTTAAATGGAGCTGTAAACAAAACAAACAAAAACATATTTACAAGTAACACCATGATAAAGGCGTCATTCTTACTGATTTGTTTCTTCATTAAGTTCCCCTTTCTGTTTTCTCTTTATTTTAGCGTTATTTTCAATAATTCGCATTAGTTTTCTAGTAGGAAAGATAGACACTTGTCTTTATAGTCACTCGCTTCATCATATACACCATGTCCATAGTTTTCATCATAGAGATATAATTCTGCGTTTAATTGTTCTGCTAATTCTTCTGAACCTACTACACCAGCAACTTTATCACCCTTAGAACCAATGACGAGTGTTGGACACTTAATCTTATCTAATTTGTCATAGACATCAAATGTTTCACATGCTTTTGCTAGAATCATAAAACGCTTATATTCTTCATCTGTTATTCCTTTATTAGATGAAATTAATGTATCGCGATACGCATCTAATGTTGTCTTAGAATAAACATGATCCACAAAGCTTTCTAATAGTTTATCTTCTTCTTTATTTTCGGCTAAGTTAATCCACTCTTCTACGACTGCAACAAACGCTTCATTATTTCTCGCTAGAGTAGAACCTAGTATCAATTTATGTACGAGTTCTGGATAATTTATCGCAATACATTCGGCAATCATACCACCTTGAGAAGCGCCAAAGATATCCGCGTTTTCTATCCCTAAAGCTTGCATTGCATAAGCAGTATCATTTGCCATATCTTCTACGCTATAACCTTCTGTTATATTTTTAGAGCGGTCAAATAGATATACCGTATATGCATCACTAAATGATGCATAAGCTTCAGCTATTGCTTCACCAAGTGGTGTAACTGCATGAATCGATAATCCTGGTATAATCACAAATATTTTCTCACCATGACCAAATTTCACATAGTCCATTTCATTACCTTCAATTTTTATCGTACTAATTTCTACTGTACTTTCTGTTGTAGGAGTACTTGTTTCTTTGTTTTCCATATGACTACCACATCCTATCAAATTCATCATCGAAATAGTTGTTACTAAAGTACATACTAGTTTTTTCATTTTCATCACCACATAAATTATAACGCATTCTAATCCCACTTTTTATCTTGTTACAATATAGTGTAAAATAATCTTATTGACTGGAGAATTTATGAAAAAGAATATCCTTATCCTTTTAACACTTGTATTTACAACACTTATTGTAGGTTGTTCTAGTAATACAAGTACGATACAAAATGAAACGACTATCACTTATCACTTATCGAAAGAAGAACTAGATGAAAAGTTATCTGTCGCTTCTATTGGTGTATTAACTGGTGGTATTGATGAAATCTATACAAGAGAAGATTATCCTAATGCGACGATTTATGCTTATTCAGCAAATGCGGATATCCTCGCTTCTCTTGATTCAAATAAGATTGATTATGGTGTATTACCCGAAGCTCAAGCGAAGAAATCAATTCAAGAAAATAACTATAAATATGAATATTGTGATACCCCTATTTATAGCAATACCGTAAGTATGGCATTAGCTAAAGGAAATGAAGATTTCATATCTACCCTTAATGATTGTCTAGCAAAATTAGTAGAAGATGGAACGATAGAATCGATTAATACAAAATGGATTGTCGATGCGAATTACACAATGGAAGATGTTCCTGTTATTACAGATGAAAACGCTCCAGTATTAAAAGTAGCTGTAGATAGTGGTACCGAACCTTATTCATTTATATCAAATGGGGAATTAGCAGGATTTGATTGTGAAGTCATTGAACGCGTAGCGTATATGTTAGGTATGCGAGTAGAATTTCAAGAAATGGCATTTGCGAGTTTAATTCCTTCTATTGTTAGTGGTAAATCAGATTTAGCTTTAGGACTAGTCGCTACAGAAGAAAGAAAAAAAGAGGTAGATTTTACAGATCCTTATTTTATAGGTAACTTAGTTGCCATCTCTAAAAAAGAAAATGCCACAAACGCATCTTTCTTAGATAACTTCAAAAAGAATTTTACCGGTACATTTATTACTGAAAATAGATGGATGTTATTTGTACAAGGCGTTGGTGTAACGATATTAATTTCCCTATTCTCCTTTGTTTTAGCTACGATTGTTGGTGCTTTATTATGTTTGTTACTCATTTCTAAAAATAAACGTTTAAATAAACTTGCATCACTTTATTCAAGTATTGCGACAGGTATTCCCGTACTAGTTTGGTTAATGATTCTTTATTACATTGTCTTTAGAAGTGTAGATATATCAGGTATTATCGTTGCAATTATTACATTTGGTTTACAAACTGGTGCATCTTTATCTGGTATATTTAAAACAGGTATAGATTCTATTGATATAGGTCAAAGAGAAGCTGCTTTAGCTCTTGGTTTTGATGAATCGAAGATATTTAAAAAGATTATCTTCCCACAAGCTGCACTAAATATATTTGATTTATATGTTGGTGAATTTGTAGCACTTGTTAAGACAACATCTATTGTTGGTTATATCGCAATAGCAGATTTAACAAAAGTATCCGATATTGTAAGAAGTAGAACCTATCAAGCATTCTTCCCACTTATCGCTACGGCATTAATCTATTTTGTGATTACTTATATCTTTGTCATTGTATTAAGAATGATTCAAAAGAAAATCAATCCTAAATTACGTAAGAATATTTTGAAAGGAGTACAAACACATGATTAAAGTAGAAAATCTATGCATGACTTACCATCATGAAATACTTAAAAATGTAAATGTAGAAATTAATAAGGGAGATGTCATTTCGATTATTGGTCCTTCTGGTTGTGGTAAGAGTACATTTTTAAGATGTTTAAACATGTTAAACACTCCAACAAGTGGTCATATCTATATTGATGGTAAAGATATTACTACAGCAAATAAGAAAGAATTATTAGAGCTAAGGCAAAAGATGGGAATGGTATTCCAATCCTTTAACTTATTTAATCACATGACAATTATTGAAAATGTGATGTTAGCTCCTGTTGAATTATTACATCAAGATAAACAAGCTGCTTATAACGAAGCAATGCAACTACTAGATCAAGTTGGTTTAGCAAGTAAAGCATACAACTATCCTGATTCTTTATCTGGCGGTCAAAAACAAAGAGCTGCGATTGCTAGAACCTTAGCGATGCATCCAGAGATTATCTTATTTGATGAACCTACTAGTGCCTTAGACCCAAGCATTGCAAGTGAAGTATTAGCTGTAATGAAACGACTAGCAGAAGATGGCATGACAATGTTAATTGTGACGCATGTTATGGACTTTGCAGAGAATGTTTCTAATAGAGTATTCTACATGGATGAAAAAGGAATCTATGAAGATGGTACACCAGAACAAATCTTCCATAATCCTACTAAACCAAAGACAAAACAATTTATCTATCAAATTAAATCATTCAATTATGATATTGATAGTGCTACATTTGATTACTATGACTTACTTGGTAAAGTAAATGCTTTCTTAAAGGATCAACTTATCCATGAGAAAAAGAGAAACGAAACCATGTTAGTCGTCGAAGAAATAATCTATAACTTATTCTTCAAATCGTTTAAATATGCAAAAATAAAACTTTCATTAAGCTATGCTGAAAAACTACAAAACTTAAGAGTTTTATTTGAATCTAATGAAGTTAATGAAGATATATTAAAACTATTAGATGATCAATTATCGAATGAAATCATTCATCACTTAGCTAGAAGTATTGAAGTGAAAGATCACGTATTAGAAATCAAGTTATAAACATTACAAAAAGACTGTAAATAACCACCTTGGTAACTACTACCGCAAGATGATTTACAGTCTTTTTTTGATATAGCGTAAAATGATGAAGTTACAATTTCTCGTAATGCGTATTTCGGGATTTTGTATATTTTCACAATATCTCGAAATGAAATACATAGAAATAGTACTCAAGCGCGAAATTAAAACGAAACAGAAGCGAAATTGAAACGAAATGAATTCTAAAATTTCGTTTAGAGAAAAACAGCTGTTGTAAAACAAGAAAACTAGTTTATAAATCGTAAACAGATAATATAAATTCTTTGAACATTGGTAGAGTAAATATAGCTTACCCATGTTCACTTCCATCGATTAATCCTTTTTGGATTAATCTTATTCTGTATGTTTGCATACATATTTAAACCAAAGTTAAATAAAACAGTGCGATTTGCATCAACACTGTCTTATCTTGTCTTATAGTTTTGTTCCGTTACTTTCGATAACTTGTTTGTACCAATCAAATGAGTCTTTCTTCATTCTGCTTAAATCACCAGAACCATCTACTTGTTTATTCACATAGATTGTTCCATATCTCTTTTTGATTTCACCAGTAGAAGCACTAATTAAATCGATAATGCCCCAGAATGTGCAACCAAGTAGTGGTAAGCCATCTTCATTGATTACTGCATCCATAGCTTTAATATGTTCTCTCATATAATCAATACGGTATGTATCATGAATGCCATCTGCTTCTACAGTATCATTAGCACCTAAGCCATTTTCTACAATGAATAATGGTTTTTGGTAGCGGTCATATAATGTGTTACATGTAATTCTTAATCCAAGTGGATCAATTTGCCATCCCCATTCAGATGCCTTTAGATACGGATTTACTACTGAAGCAAATACAGCATTCCCTTTTGCATGTGCCTTACAAATTTCAGGATCTGCAGATACACATCTTGAAGAATAATAAGAGAATGAGATGAAATCTACTGTACCTTCTTTTAGTACTTTCTTATCTTCTTCTGTAATATCAATCTTAACGTTCGCTCTTTCCATTCTCTTTAATGCCCAAACAGGATATTCTCCTCTAGCTTGTACATCAATGAAGAAATAGTTATCACGATCACATTCCATTCCTTTGTAAATATCATTAGGATTAGAAGAATATGGATAGAAGTTACCAGCAGCTAACATACAACCTACCATTGCATTAGGCATCATTTCATGAGCCATCTTTACTGCTTTTGCGCTAGCAACTAATTCGTGATGAGCGGCAGTATAAAGAACTTGATCTTTATTTTCTCCTTCTTCAATCACAATACCAGCACCCATAAATGGTAAATGTAATAACATGTTAATTTCATTAAATGTTAACCAGTATTTAACTTTATCACCAAGTCTTTCAAATAATGCTTTGCATAGTTTTAGGAAAGCATCAATCATTCTTTTATCTTTCCATCCACCATATTCTTTAATTAATGCAATAGGTGCGTCAAAGTGACAAATTGTAATTAATGGTTCAATACCATATTTTAAGCATTCATCTACGACATTCTCATAGAATTCTAAACCTTTTTCATTTGGTACATCATCATCTCCATTAGGTAAGATTCTAGTCCAAGCAATAGAGAATCGATAACATTTCATACCCATTTCAGCAAATAATTTAATATCTTCTTTGTAATGATGATAAAAATCAATTGCTTCATGAGAAGGATAGAAATGTTCGCTATCACACTCTAACATTTTCATTTGACCACCCATAACAGGGAATCTGTCTTTACCATATGGAATTGTATCTACATTTGCTAGACCTCTTCCATCTACGTCGAAAGCGCCTTCACATTGGTTAGCGGCAGTTGCTCCACCCCACAAAAAATCTTTTGGAAAACTCATTTTATTCACCTCTAAATGTTTAATATCTATATTTTAAAAGGTGGTGGTTAAAACATCAACATTGTTATTTTGTGACGATTGATTTCATCCCTTCGATTTCTGCATTTACTGT
>CAVIQY010000044.1:0-18741 GCA_963645035.1 bacterium
TTTCAACATCTATTTTACCCATAGCTAAGCTCCTTTAGTAGTACTAAAATATCATAAAAATACGTAACTAAAGTTTTGAAGTTGTCACGAAAATGTACTTATTTTTACTGGTTTTTATGCTGGTTTTCCACAATATGTTACTGATATCAACAATACCTATTGTTAATCGAAAAAAGATAACCAGTATTCCACATTTTGTAAACATTTGGTTATCTTTAGATTTGATAATGGTGTTTTAAAGTATAGTTATTCTTAATTTCCAAAGCTGAAATTGTATTAACAATCAACCCATTCTATATCTTGCTCAATATCCCAAAAAGATTTTCCATTCCAAATTTTAGCACTTAGAAAGGCTTCTACAGGATACTTTGTTTTATTTCCATTCCAAATATATGTTTTACCATTTGGAATCATCTCATATAAGTAAAGGTCAAGGCGACCATCATTAGTCCATCCTTCGAGGAAGTATTTTTTTCTTTCGTAG
This sequence comes from bacterium, assembly GCA_963645035.1. Classification (GTDB taxonomy): domain Bacteria; phylum Bacillota_I; class Bacilli_A; order Erysipelotrichales; family Erysipelotrichaceae; genus Bulleidia. The sequence goes on from CAVIQY010000044.1 coordinate 485, forward strand.
ATCAACCATAACTCATCTCCATAATATATGTGATCTACAAATTCACGAACATCACCATTTCTCAATTTTAGGTACCTCCTTAAAATATTTTTCATATTTTTCTTTTGTAATTCGATGTGCTAGTCTTATTTTTACACAAATTTATAAGTTTTACATTTTTCTATTTTGATGAATAGTTACATATGTCTTTATTTCTCATATATTCTAGTATTTTCTTTTTATTAGAAATCTGTAAAATAAAAAATAAAGAAAAGAGGATAAAAAAGATGGTTAAATTTTTACTTGCTTCACATGGAAAAATGGCTAGTGGAATGAAGATGTCATTAGATATTTTATTAGGACATAGTGAGAACGTATATGTATATGATGCATATGTAGATGATACAAATATTACGGAAGAATTTGATAAATTTTTTGCAAGTGTTAGTGATGATGATCAAGTTATTATGTTAGCAGATATGTTTGGTGGCAGTGTTAGTAACATGATGTATACACGCTTAACTAGACCTAATACATTCTTAGTATCAGGTGTAAACCTAGCATTAGTATTAGAACTAGTAGCGATGAGTGCTTGTGGTGATTTCACTAAAGAATCTTTAGAAACAACTATCTCTAATAGTAGAGAAGCATTGAAATTAGTTGAATTAGATGCTAGTGAAAATAATACTGAAGAAGACTTTTTCTAATTTATGATGAATTCTAAACGAACAGAATATTTGCTGTATATTCTTTCGAATAATAAATCTTATGTTCGTTCTTGTGATTTAGCAAAAGAAACTGGCGTATCAGTGCGAACAATTAAAAATGAGATGGCTAATGTAAATGAGTTAGCTGTCTCTTTTGGCGCACATATTGAATCGGTAAAAAGTAAAGGTTATTTACTTGTTGCGGATAATCAAAACTTGTTCATTCATAAAATGAATCAATTAGAACAAGAATATCGTAATGGTACAAAAAAGACGCTTTATAAAGATTCAGAAATACTAGATATAGGACGAATGATTTTATCTGGTAATTCATTTTCTTCTATAGAACAAATGGCTGAGGAATTATATTTGAGTAAGAATTCTGTTTCACATAAATTACAAAAGTTAGAGACTAAATTAAATGAATTCTTTTTGCATGTAGAAAAAAGTAAACAAACAGGATGCTTTGAGATTGTAGGTGAAGAATATAACATTAGAACTTTTATGTTATATTTATCAGAAAATATTTCTACAGATCATTTCTTTTATACAAAATGGTTTGAACATAAAAAGAATCATAAAGAGCTAAGAAATATCATTTTAAATGTATTAATTGATGAAGATTTTCATATCTTAGATGCAACGACGAGAAAACTAGAAAATTTTATTGTCGTTAGTCAAAATCGTTTTCATTCTAATTTCTTTTTAAATTTTGATAAAAAGAAAATTAAAGATATTCATTCTGTAGAAGCATATAAGATTGCATATAAAATTTCTGGAGAATGTAATAAGAAATTTAATTATGAATTTGATGATGAAGAAATTAGTGCTTTAGGTTTGTTTTTATTATTAAATCTAGACGTAAATGCTGCAGAAGGGTATATGAAGACTTGTTCATTTTTAGATGCAGAAGCTTTAAAAATACAATCTTATTTAGCAAAAAATCGTATAGCTTGGAAGAATACGGATTTGACCGTGACGAAAACAATTTTATTTCCAATACTAATCAGTAATTATTTTGAAGCGAGTCAAACTTATTTAGATCCTTCGTTAAGTGTAGAGGCAATTACATTAATGTCTTCACCATATTCTGTTTTCTTAGCAAAAGGGCTAGTAGATTTAATCCAAGATAAATTCAATTATAAAATTATGCCTCATAACATTTATCTTGTTGCAAATCAAATTCTACTAACAGTGATTTCAATTCCTTATACATATCGACCAATTAAACTTGCAGTATGCTCTATTTCTGGTATCGCTTCAGCAAATGTATTAGGTTCGATTATTAAAAGAAGATATCCTGAATTGACAGTTGTTGAAACGGTAGAGTTATATGAGTTAAGAAATCGCAAAGCTGATGATTTTGACGTAGTTATCTCGGACTTTTCAGGTTTTATTTATCGGTATGATTGGGAACACATTCCTGTAAATACGATACCAACAAAGAAACAACTAGATATGATTTATAATTCTTTGATATTAAATGCAATAGATTTAGAAAAGATTGTAAAAAATATAGGATGGGAAAAGATTACGACATATGATCATTTTAATTTTAATGATGAAAAGGAATTTGCAAATTTAATTGCTTATAAACTTGGATCAAGCGAAAAAAATATCGAAAAAATCAAAAAGAATATACTGACTTCAATTCCATATTGTACAGAAAATGAAGTGTCAATTTTCTACATTAAAGAAGAACTAGCAAAAGAAAAAGTATTTGAAATCTATCATTTGAAAAATAGTAAAAAAATAAATGATAAGAAGGTAGAAAATCTTATTGTCATGACGATTCCAAGAGATTCTACTTCTTCAAGATTTATCAATGATTTATCGTTTGCTTTAATGAATAATCCAGAGCTAGTAAAAAAGAATTTTAAAGAGAAAACAATTCAATCTTTATGTCAAACGACGAAAGAAGCACTGAAGTCGTTACCAATCGATTTGTTTGATAATTGCACTAAATAAAAGTGCAAAATATATTAATGCATCTAATATTCAAAAATAATAGATGCATTTTTTAGCACATTGTGTGATATATTGTGATTGCAAGAAAGCGTTTTCAAAAAGGAGGAAAACAAATGATTAAATTATTACGTTTAGATGAACGTATGATTCATGGACAAGTTGCTATTAAATGGTCACGTCATCTAACAGTTGATCGTATTGTTGTAGCTAATGATGGTGCTGCAGCAAATCCTATTATTCAAAAGAGTTTAATGATGGCTGCTCCACCTACATGTAAAGTAGCAATCAAATCTGTTGATGATTCAATTAAGTTATTAAATGATCCTCGTGCAGGAGCATTAAAAATTCTATTAATCGCTTCTTCTCCAGAAGATGTATTAAAACTTGTAAAAAACGTACCTGGTATTCCTAAGATTAACATTGGTAACTATGGTCGTGTTGCAAGTAAGGTAAATGGTGAAGATCGTAAGGCATATGCAGCAAATTTATATGCATATCCTGATGAAGTAGAAACATTAAAGAAAATCTTAGCTTGTGGAATTGAAACGGTTTATCAGACGACACCTGATGAACAACCAGTTCCATTAGAAAAAGTAATAGGCTAAAAAGTCATAAGACTTAGCAATAATTAAAGGAGGGTATTTTACATGGTAGCTGCTGCTGCAAAAGTGGTCTTAGTCTTCTGGTTACTAAATAACATCGATTATTTACTAGCTTGGCAAGCATTCACAAGACCAATCATCGTTGCCCCAATTACTGGTTTAATCTTAGGTGATTTTAAAACTGGTATCTTAATGGGTGCTTCTCTTGAATCTATTTTTATGGGTATTTCCGCAATTGGTGGTGTTGTACCTGCTGATGCAACAATGTCTAGTTCAATCGCTGTTGCATTTACAATTCTAACAGGTGCTAGCGCTGAAGAAGGTTTAGCAATTGCTATGCCACTTGGTACAATTGCTTCATCTCTAAACACAATTACAACACCAATCTTCGCTGCTCTTGCTCCATTCTGGGAGAAATTAGCAGTAAATAGTTCAGATAAGAAATTCCTAACAGTTAACTTACTATTCCATGTTTTCTTAACATATTTAGTAAAGTGCGTTGTTATCTTCTTAGCTGTTGCATATGGTGTTGAAGGATTATCTAACTTACTAGATAAGCTTCCTACTTGGGTATCTACAGGATTAGCTGCTTCTAGTTCAATGTTACTAGGCATAGGTTTTGCAATTACAACATCTATGATTTGGTCAAAAGAAACAGGTATTTACTTCTTTGTAGGCTATGTTCTAGCAAGTTATGCAGGACTTGGTACTTTACCAATCGCAATCTTAGGTTTAGCTCTAGCATTCACAATCTTTATGAATGATAAGCAAACAATCGAATTAAAGAAAGAATTAGCTAATGCTTCTAATGCAGGTGGATTAGCAAATAATGAGGAGGACTTCTTCTAATGGCAAAACAACAATTTACAGCTGAAGAAAAGAAAATTCTTCATAAAATGTTTATCCGTTCTCACCTTGTATTCTTAAACTTCAACATGGTTAAGATGGAAGCTAATGGTTTCACTGCAACAATGAATCCAGCTATTGAATCTATATACAAGGATGATCCAGAAGGTGCGAAAGAGGCTCGTCTTCGTCACCAAAACTTCTTTAATACTCATGCTGTTCCATTCGCATTTATCGCTGGCTTATGTTATGCAATGGAAAAAGAACACAAAGAAAATGGTTCTGTAGATGGTAAGACAATAGAAAGTATTAAAGCTGCATTAATGGGACCTACAGCTGGTATGTTTGATAGCTTATTCTTCAACTGCTTACGTATCATTGCTTCAGGTATCGCTATTGGATTTGCTAGCCAAGGTAGTTTCTTAGGACCAGTTCTATTTATCTTACTATATGGTGTTCCACAAGATATTGTACGTTACTTCTTTATCTATACAGGTTATACATATGGTACAAGTTTCATTGATTCCGTATTCAATTCAGGCTTAATGACTGCATTAACAAAAGCTGCTTCTGTTATGGGCTTAATGATGATTGGTGCGATGACTTCTACAATGATGTCTGTTCCATTAAATCTAGTAATTAACATTAATGGTGCTGAAACAAATATTGGTGATGTATTGAACTCTATCTTCCCTAACTTATTAGGATGCATTCTATTATTTGTACTTGTTGCTTTAATTAAAAAGGGAAAACGTCCTACACAACTTGTTGTTGGTATCTTAGTTGTAGCACTAGTTGGTGCATTAATTGGAATTTTCTAATCTATAACGTATTAAGCGATGAGGTATATATGCTTCATCGCTTATTTTATTCAAGGTGAATTATGAAAGAAAACATGATGCTATATGGGGTGACTTTATCACAAAGGTATACTTCAAAACAAAAAGAATGCTTTTTAACCGAAGTAGTAAAAAGATGTAAAGACTTAGGATATCAAACTGAATTTATATCCAAACACGGTAGTTATTATCAATTAGCTAATTTAGTAATTGGTGATATTGAACATGCTAATACAGTAATATGTGCAAGTTATGATACACCAGCTAAATCTTTATTTCCTAGAGACTATTATCCTTTTGCGGCGAAAAGTAATGTGAATAGTGGGAAAAAGAAACTTATCATAGATGTGATAATCATGATTGTTTGTGTTCTTCTTTCATATTTTATTTTGTTAGGTTTTAAAACATCTACGTCTTCCATTAAATGTCTAAAATTCATCTCAACAGTTGTATTAATTCTAATTACTTTTTTTGCTCTAAAAGGAACAAGTAATAAAGTGAATTTTTCAAGAAATAGTGCTGCTGTTGCGGTAGTAATGGAACTAGTAGAAAAAAATAAAAGCTCTAATGTTGCATATGTATTACTTGATCAAAATACAAATACTTATGAAGGATTAAAAGCACTAAAAGAAAAACTAGGCGATACAAAAAAAGAAATAATCTTATTAGATGGTTTAGCTTATGGTAAAGAAACATGTGTTGCCTTTAATGAAGGTGTTAATGCAAAAGATTTATGCATAGAAGGATATATTGCAAAAGAATATCATCATCCTACAAATGCATTACAGTATTTTGAAAATATGATTCAAATTAGTTGTGGTGATATTAATAGACGTGAATTTGTTATCCATAATACCGCTACAAATAAAGATTATGAAATAGATATGGAACGATTAGAAAAGATATATTCATTATTAAATGAACATATTAAAAATAGAGCATAGGAGGTTTTATGAAATTATTAGTACAAGGTGATGATTATGGCTTTACAAAAGCTGTAACATATGGGATTCGAGAAGGAATTCAAAATGGTATTTTAAGAAATACAGGTATTTTTACAAATATGCCAAGTGCTAAACTTGCTGTAAGTTTAATGCCTGAAATGCCGGAAGCTTGTTTTGGTATTGATTTTAATATTGTCTCAGGACCAAGCGTAAGTAATCCTAAAGATATTCCACATTTAGTTGATGAAAATGGAGAATTTATTCGTTCTGGTGCACGACTCAAAGATCCTAGATTTGCGAGTGAAGAAGGCAGAAGAGAAATGAGTCCATTTGATGAAACATATAAAGAAATTCATGCTCAATATGATAAGTTTATTGAAATGACAGGAAAAAAGCCTGGTTATTTACATGCTCATTCTTTAATGCATGAAAACTATATGGACGCAATTCGTGCCCTAAGCGAAGAAACAGGTATTCCTTTTTCTATGGATTTACAAAAGAAATTAGGTTTCTTTAGTATTCATGATATTAAAAAAGCAAAAGGTGTAGTGGATAAAGCAAGTCAAAAGAAAATTTTTGATCCAAATGATCAACTAAATAAGAATCCATTAAAAGATGTCTTAGATAATTTTGATGAATTACTAAAACATGAATATGTATGTATTGGTGGTCATCCTGGTTATGTTGATGCGGATTTATTAAGTTTAACGACTTTATCTTTAGAAAGAGTAAGAGATTTAGAAATGGTTACTTCTCCTGTTTTAAAAAAATTAGTAGAAGAAAATCATGTTGAACTGATTACTTACTATGATTTGTATTAGGGGTTCACGATGAAATTATTAGTACAAGGTGATGATTTTGGCTTTACTAAGGGTGTAATTTATGGAATTGTTGATGCGATAGACAATGGTATATTAAGAAATACAGGTCTATTTGCAAATAGTCCTTATGCTCCACTTGCAGTAAGTTATATGGATGAAAGAAGAGATAAGGTTTGCTTTGGTATAGATTTTAATCTTGTGTCTGGTCCATCTTTATTAAGTAAAAAAGATATTCCGCATCTTGTGGATGAAGAGGGAAATTTTATTTCTTCAGGAAAAAGAATTCATGATGAACGTTTTAAAACTGAAGAAGGAAGAAGAGAAATGTTTCCTTACGAAGAAGTATATAAAGAGTTAAGAGCACAATATGATAAGTTTGTAGAATTATCTGGACATAAACCAGGATATCTAGCACCACACTCTTTAGGACATGAAACATATAACGAAGTGATGGCTCAAATTAGTAAGGAAACAGGTGTTCCACTAGCGATGGAATTACAAAAGAAATATAACTTTGCAAATTTATTCTTTATCTTAATGCAAGAAAAAACAGATAAAGCTAGTCAAAATAAAACATTTGATGCATGGGATCAATTGAATAAAAATCCTACACAAGAAGTAATTAATCATTGGGACAAGCTTATGCAACATGAATACGCTGCTATTGGGCAACATCCTGCATTCTTAGATGCAGAACTTGTTAAAATGTCTTCTCTATCTATTGAAAGAGTAAGAGATCATGAAATGATGACTTCTCCAACAATAAAAAAGATGATAGAAGAGAACAATGTAGAGTTAATTACTTATTATGATTTGTATTAAAAGGTGATAGAAATATCATCTTTTTTGTTGCCTTAGCATTTAATAACATTTAGTGTTGGCAAACTTATGGGTAGAATGCTAATGTAAAGAGCGAAGGAGAATTTCAAGGAGGAAAAGGAAAATGAAATTATCTAAAATCTTTGGCGTAAGTGCTTTAGCTCTTACATTAGTAGCTTGTAGTTCATCAAGCTCAAGTTCTACTGCTACAGTAGAACCAAGTGCAGCTAGCGAAGAGACAGCTGCAGCAGAAGTTGTAACAGAAGGAACATATGATGTTACAAATAACACAGGTAAATCTGTTACTGAGTTATACTTCTATGATGCAACAAGTGATGACAAAGGAAGTAACTATCTTGAAGGAGAATTAAAAGATGGCGATTCTGAATCATTCGTTGTTGTAGTAGATGCTGACAAAGCTGATGGCTATGCAATGAAAGTAGAATATGTAACAGAAGATGGAGAATCTGTTGTTGTATTCGAAAAGCTACATTTAGAAGAAGCTTCTCTTTATTTAAAGAGTGCAACAGATGTTGAATCTGGTGCTACACCATTCTCAAAACCTGAATAGTAGAAAAAAAGGACGTAATGTCCTTTTTAGTTTCTTTGAATATTTAATCTTCTTTTTCTAATGACAAATATAACTAATGTGAGAAGAATTATACCAGAAACAAGTAATGATCCTTTTCTAATTAATGTTGGCTCATATTTTAATGTATATGTACCACTACCCTCAGAAATAAATGAAATTAATCCATGATTTCGCGTGATTTGTATTTCTTTACCATCTAAATATAGGTGATAACCTTTATAGATTGTTATTGGTAATACAAGTTCTGCATTTTGATAATTTTCAGTAATCTCAAAAGTTAAAGTAGTTCCTTTTTTAACATAAGGAATATTTGTTTCTTCCTCAGAAGTAGTTTTAATGGTTGATGTGTAGCTCCTAAAATCAACAGAATCAATAGGCAAATAATCTCCACCTGCAAGTTCTACACGCATATATGTAGCAGAATAATACGGATCACAAAGCTTTCCTTCAGTAATATCTTCATATGTATTAGCACTAGTGATTCCAAAAGTTCTACTATATACAGGATATAAATGATATGCACCTTCTACAAGTAAGAAGAATGAACATATACAAGTAATTAGCTTTCTCTCATCTTTAGGTACAAATGTAATAATCATAGAAGCAGGTAAGGTTAATAAGGTCATTGCTAATAATTCTAATCGCCAAGGAAATTGAATGATTCGTACAAGAGATAAATATTTCCAAGGAATAAGATTAATTGGTAATAACATAAATACATATCCAAGAATACATGTATGTTTGATAAATGTATTCTCTTTCTTTTTAAAGAAATAAGATATAGGGATTAAGGTTAAAAACCAACCAACATTGACTAACATAGCTTTGTTAACAGGTTGTGTATTTTCGCCATAGCCAAATATTGTTGTATTTGCGAAGAACTTCCAAATTGGCATAGTATACGATTCTAAAGAACTAGAAGAACCATAATAATGTAAGTACATTTCTTGATATGAAGTTTGTTCTAGCATTGGTAAAGTAAACCATGCGGTCAATAGAAATGCCACAAAACAACCTTTAAATAGCGATAAGAATATATCTTTGTTTATCTTTTTGATATTCACAAAGAAAAAACAAATAAGTACTACCATTCCTAACGTAAAGGTTAAGTTATGAGAGAAAATTAAACCGCTTAAGCTAATCGTTAGAATATACCATTTAGAAGTATTTTTTTGATATAGAATTTCATAGATAGCACTTAATAATACAGGTAAAAAGATCATTGCGGATACTTCACCAAGGGCACCACGAACATATACATCGGTAATATGGTAATTACTAAAGGTATAGGCAAGTGTTCCTAGAATTATCACTTTATTCTTTTTTGTTACGCGAAATAAGAAATCTTCCATTGTATATGCACTAAAGAAAGTAAATAAGAAGATTAATATTTTATAACTACTTGCTAATGAACAACCTAATAAGTAGAAGATTGCAGGAATAAGAATGAATATATCGCAATAAAACAAAGGACTAGCATATCCAAATCCATTATTTTTATAAGGATAGATACAAGGAAATAAGTTACCTTCTTGAAATGAAGAAGCTAGCCCTGTAATTCTAGATAAATGAAAGAATGTATCATGTTCTATTCCTAAGAAATCTTTTGTTAAATAAGGTAGGTTAAACGCTAATGCAATAAGTAATGCAATACATAATTGAAATAATACTTGATGTCTTTTTATCCGAAATACCATGATCCAAACCACTCTAACATATGAATATAAGATAACGATGTACCGTGTCCTGCTGTAACAGGTAAGAACAAAATAAATACGAGTACAGAAACAATCACAAATAATTTAACATAACGTTCATATTTTTGATTATGGGATATGAGCTTTGTACACATATATACAATTGCTAGTAACATAAAGAAACTTGTAGGATAAAAGTGATAAGCAAATATACATCTTTGTACAAATGAAATCCAAGGGAATAATGCAGTAATATAACCGACAAATATAACAAAGGCAATCTTAGATTTATATTTAAACATGGAATAAATGGTATAAATTATCGCAATTAGTCCACCCCAAGTGATAATAGGATTTGTAAAACAAGATATTGAATGACTTAATCCATTTACATCTGTTCCATAGTAATACCAGATAGGTCTTATATCTAAAATCCATTGCCACCAAGAGCTTTGATAAGGGTGTGTAGCTTTTAGATTGATGTGGTAATGATACATATATTCTATTTGTGAGATGACATTAGAAATGCTATATCCATCTCTCCATACTTTAGTAGGAATATATGAAACAAAGTAAATAATAATAGGAATAAAGATGAATACAATGAAACACCATAAAATAGTTAACATAGTTTCTTCACTAAATTTACTCATGCATTCTCTATCTTTATTATTTTTATAAATATGATATTCATGATATAGGTGTACAAAGAATAAGATTGCTAAACCTACAGCACTATAACAAGCTGTCCACTTTGTCGCAACGCCAAGTCCCATAGCTATACCGCTTCTTGCTAGTAACGATAAACGATAAGAGAATTTTGTATCATAGAAATGCGTATTCATATATCGGATCATGTAATAGAACATTAAAAGAATAAAGAATACGCTAAATGGTTCTAATGTCGCAATTCTTGATGTCGTTAAATGCATGAATTCTACATCTAACAAGATTGTACCAAGTATTGCACTTTTTCTTTTATGGAATAATTCTTTAATCATCATATAGAATAAAGGAACCATAAAGATACCAAATAGAGCACCAGGAAGTCTCCAAGCAAGAGGGTTATTTCCTAATAATTTAATACTTAATCCAATCAAACTTGTTCCTAGAAGTGGGTGGACACTTGCGTACATATATTGTCCTTCCGCAATTTCATTGGCATTTCTAGGATGGTATATTTCATCAAAATAACTTTGATCTAAATATGTTGGATGAAGAATAACTTTATCTTGTTCATCTATTAATAAAGTGGCAGGGTATTTTGTGTCACTTGCATTATCTTCATAAATTGTAATTGGTAATAAATTATCAGAATCTTTTTTCTTGAATGCTAGTTCTGTTAAAGAGTCATTACTATTTGCACAATCTAATTTGATATAGTGATAATTCCAATCACCAGATGTAATTTTATAAGCATAGATACTACCATCTGTATAAGTGACGATGTTATCCCATGTAGTTAAATCATTACTGCCAGAAATTGTTATGTCACTAATCCCTAATTGATAAGTATAAAGATTACTGTTGTTATCACCTTCGCAATAAAAGGCGATTACTTCATCAAAATCTGTATCTTCTGTTAATTCAAAGATAATTTGTTGTGATTCACTAGTTGGTTGCCATGTTGTAGTAGGCATGGTTGTATTACCTAATGCATATAAAGACACTACTGAATAAGCAGAAGTTAAAAAGATAATCCAGATTAAATCTAAATTTGTATATCTAGTAATACTAGAAGAAGGTAAATCTGATTCACTTGTAATAAGTTTAGGCCTAGATACCGTAAAAGAAGGAATAATTTTCTTTAAGATAAGACAAACAATAAATACAAGTAAAACAAGTAATAATATTGCTAATAAAGATTCATTTTTAAAGATAGAATAACTAATTGAATTCATATAATTTCACCCAAAAATTATTATATCAGGAGTGAATACGGAAATGAGAAAAAACATATCAAAAAGTTTTAGCACTCAGGTTGACAGAGTGACAAAGTGTGACTATACTATACAGTGTTAGCAAAGCTCACATATGAGTGCTAAATAGGAGGTATAAAAAATGTTAAAACCTTTACATGATTATGTAGTACTTGAAAAGTGCAAAGAAGAAGTAAAAACAAAAAGCGGTATTATTTTAACAACTGGAGAAGCAAAAGACGCTCCTAGTATGGGAATTGTTGTGGCAGTAGGCCCAGGTAAAACAGAAGATGGTAAACTAGTTCCTGTTGGATTAGAAAAAGATGAAAAAGTAATTTATAAGAAGTATTCAGGAACAGAAGTATCCATTGATAAGAAAGACTATTTATTGATCAGTGCTGCAGATATTCTAGCAGTAGTTGAAAAATAAGAAAGGAAGTAATTTAATATGGCAAAACAAATTCAATATTCTAAAGATGCCCGTCAAAAAATGTTAGACGGTGTAAATCAATTAGCAAATGCTGTTAAAGTTACATTAGGTCCTAAAGGAAGAAATGTAGTATTAGAAAAGAGTTATGGTTCACCACTTATCACAAATGATGGTGTAACTATTGCAAAAGAAATCGAACTTGAAGATAAGTTTGAAAACATGGGTGCTAAGTTAGTTTATGAAGTAGCAAATAACACAAACGAATTAGCAGGTGACGGTACAACTACAGCTACAGTATTAGCTCAAGCAATGATTACAAATGGCTTAAAGGCAGTAGATAAGGGTAGTAATCCAGTTCTAATGCGTGAAGGTATTGATAAAGCAGCTCATGCAGTAGCAGATGCATTATTAAAGAATTCTAAACAAGTTAGTACAAGTGATGATATTCGTAACATTGCGACTGTATCTAGCGGTTCTGAAGAAATTGGACAAATTATCGCAGACGCAATGGACAGAGTTGGTAAAGATGGTGTAATCAACGTTGATGAATCTAAGAGCTTTGAAACAGTATTAGAAATGGCTGAAGGTATGCAATATGACAAAGGCTATATTTCACCATACATGGTAAGTGATCGTGATAAGATGGAAGTTACATTAGAAAATCCACTTGTAATGGTAACAGACCAAAAGATCAATACAATTCAAGATATCTTACCAGTTCTTGAAGAAGTAGTTAAAGCAAATAGAGCATTATTAATTATTGCAGATGATTATGATAACGAAGTAATGAGTACATTAATCATCAACAAGTTAAGAGGTACATTTAATGTTGTTGCGACAAAAGCTCCTGGATTTGGTGATAACTCTAAGAATATGCTTGGTGATATTGCTGCAGTTACTGGTGCAACATTCTATGCAAAAGATTTAAGTGCTAACTTAAGTGAAATGAAAGTTACTGACTTAGGTGGTGCTAAGAAAGTTATCGTTGGCAAAGACAAGACAACAATTATTGGTGGTAAAGGAAATAAAGAAATCGTTGATGAACGTGTTTCTGAAATTCGTTCTGCCATTGAAAATACAACTAGTGATTATGATAAGAAGAAACTACAAGAACGTCTTGGTAAGTTAACAAACGGTATTGCTGTAATCAAAGTTGGTGCTACAACAGAATCTGAATTAAAAGAAAAGAAATTACGTATTGAAGATGCATTAAATGCAACTAAGGCAGCTGTAGCTGAAGGTGTTGTTACAGGTGGTGGTTTAGCCCTTGTAGATGCATACAAAGATACAAAGGATACACTAAAGAGTGATATTACAGATATCCAAAAAGGTATGCATGTAGTATTAGATGCATTAAAAGAACCAATTATGCAAATTGCTGAAAATGCAGGATATGATGGAAATGAAATCTATGCTGAACAATTAGCACAAAAGAAGAATGTTGGCTTTGATGCAAAACATGGTGAATGGGTAGATATGTTTGAAAAAGGAATTATCGATCCTACTAAAGTTACTCGTTCTGCATTATTAAATGCTGCAAGTATTTCAGGATTATTCATTACAACAGAAGCTGCTGTTGCAGATATTCCAGAAAAGGTAGCTGCTCCAACACCTCAAATGCCTGAATATTAATATTCAAAACTAGTGAATAAATATAGAAAAGGTCATCCTAATGATGTAAATCATAAAGGGTGACCTTTTTTGTATGTTTGTAATTTATAGATAAAATAAAAACTAGCATCAGCTAGTTTTAAAATTCATATATGAATGGCAGGGGTAGAGAGAATCGAACTCCCATCAGCGGTTTTGGAGACCGATGTACTACCATTGTACGATACCCCTATAAACAAAAAATGGTGACGCGTACGGGATTCGAACCCGTGAATGCCGCCGTGAAAGGGCGGTGTGTTAAGCCACTTCACCAACGCGCCACAACTTAGTGCTCATTTATATTACCATCCGGCAAAACATATTGCAACACTTTTTTTAAAAATTTGTAAAAAAATATTTTAACCTTATAATAAGAGTGTAGAAATAAGGAAAGCGAGAGAGATAATGAAACACAAAAAGAAGAAAAAAGGGATGCCAGTCATCATACTCATTTTACTAGTCGTTTTAATTGGACTAGGAACTGTATTTACTACAAGCTATTTGTATATGAAAGAAAAATATGCGGGCAGTCATAAGGCTTATAGTTATAGCTTAATTCGTAGTCTAGATGAGGATTCTAAAGATTATGATATTGCGAAAATGTTCTATAGTGATGAAGAATGGGAATCTATTCGTAATAATACATTAAATATTACAGATGATTCTGATAGTGATTCAGATAAGATTGATTCTAATGGAATCGAAATTAAACATGTATATGGTTCAACATATCAAGGATATTTAATGTTAGTACATAATCCTGAAGATATTTCTGTTGCGGTAAACCCATATTTAGGAACTTCTCAAGGAGCACCTGAACTAGAAACTTACGTATCTATGTATAACGCTGTTGCTGGTATTAATGGTGGTGGCTTTGAAGATGCAGGAGGAACAGGAAATGGATCTATTCCTCAAGGTGTTGTTATCCATAATGGTGAACTAGTATATGGACCAAGTGATACATATGTATCTTTAATTGGTATAGATAATGAGAACCATTTAATTTGTGCTGGTGCTACAGCGAATGAAGCTCTTTCTTGGGGTATTCAAGAAGCAGTGACTTTTGGCCCTATCTTTATTAATAACTACAATGTTGTTTATCAAGAAGGTACAGATAATTTAGGTATGTTAAATCCTAGAACTGCTATTGGACAACAATCAGATGGTACATTTATGTTACTAGTAGTAGATGGTAGAGGACCAACAAGCTTTGGTGCGTTATATGAAGATATTATAAAGATTTTCCAAGAGAACGATGCTGTTATGGCCGCAAACTTAGATGGTGGTAACTCTTCCGCAATGATTTACAATGGCGAATATGTTAATACACCTGTATCACTTTACGGTTCAAGAAATTTACCTACAGTGTTCTTAGTAAAAGGAGGTAACTAAAATGGCTAAAGTTAGAACTTCTTTATCTATTATTATTTTATTAATTGTACTTGCATTAGGTGTAGGTGGTAGCTTCATTTATTTACAAAAAGCAGACGCTGAATTTGCTCAAGCAGAAAAAGAATTACCAGAAAGTGCTATTAGTGCATATTTACAAAAAATACAAAATAAAGACTTTGATGGCTTATATGAAGATTCATTAGTAGTGACAAAACACTTAAATTCTAAAGAAGCATATATTGCAGAAATGGAAAGAATTTATAGTGGTGTAAACGCAAGTGATATTGAATTTGCTAGTAATGGTAACAATGAATATACATTAGCTAGTAATGGCAAATTCTTAGCTACTGTTGAATTACAACAAGCTAATGATGGATCATATCTTGCATCTACGTTATTTAGTGGTGATAATAATTATGTATTAGAAGTACCTACAGGATTAACACCAGTAGTTAATGGAATTACATTAGATTCTTCTTATATGAGTGAAAGTGGTGTAATTGCATCTAATTTTGAAGGTGTTAGTAGTCATGCTAGTGCAGTAAAAGTAGATAAATATGAACTAAACAATTTATTAAGTTATCCTGAATCTATTACAGTTGCTGAAGATTCTAGTTATGTAGGAATCCAAGATGCATTAAGTAATACAATATTTGTAGGAAAGAGTAATGATTCTCTAAATGATACATTTACTTCTTATGCAGTAACTTGTGCAAAGTTCCCTGCTAAAGAAGCTTCTTTAGGAGAAGTGGCTGCGATATCGGTTAGAAACTCTGATTGGTATAATAGAATTAGTGGCTTACAAAACAATTGGTTTACAACACATAGTGTTTCAAATTTCTCAAATGTACAAGCATTTGATGTAATACAACAATCGGATGATACTGCTATAGGTCATGTTACATTTGATTATTATGCTAGTAATGGTGATGTAGATAGAACATGGCATGGTGGCTATCAAATGACTTTAATTAATGAGTCAGGTACATGGAAGATTGCTGGTTTTGGAATCAATATTGATTTAAATCCAGCTTCTGATAATTAAGGAGGCAAAAGAATTATGATTGATTATGCTGAAGGATCTGGTAAACAATACCATATCGGTGTAGGCAAAGGAGATGTTGGAAGATACGTCATTCTTCCAGGAGATCCAAAAAGATGCAGTAAGATTGCTGCATATTTCGATGACGCACAACTAGTAGGAGATAGTAGAGAATTTGTTACTTATACTGGTTACTTAGATGGAGTTAAAGTTTCTGTAACTTCTACTGGTATTGGTGGACCTAGTGCTTCTATTGCAATGGAAGAATTAACAGCTTGTGGTGCAGACACATTTATTCGTGTAGGAACATGTGGCGGTATGGACATCAACGTAAAAAGTGGTGACTTAGTGATTGCGACAGGTTCTGTTCGTATGGAAGGAACAAGTCATGAATATGCACCTATTGAATATCCTGCTGTTCCTGATCTAGAAATTGTAAATGCATTAGTTGAAGGGGCAAAGACAATTGAAGCACCATATCATACAGGTGTTGTGGAATGTAAAGACGCATTCTATGGTCAACATCGTCCTGAAACTTTACCTAATGGACAAGAATTACTAAGAAAATGGGATGCTTGGTTAAAATTAGGTTGTAAAGCTAGTGAAATGGAAAGCTCTGCATTATTTATTGTGGCTAGTTACTTACATGTTCGTTGTGGAACAGTATTACTAACTGTAGCAAACCAAGAACGAGCAAAACAAGGACTAGAAAATCCTCAAGTGCATGATACAGATAAAGCTATCCGTTGCGCAATTGAAGCAATTAGACAATTGATTCAAGAAGATAAAGTTAAATAATTATCGTAAGTGATAATGCTTTAAATAAGCTTGAAAAGCAGAAGGAATAGAAATTTTAGCTAGTTCTTCTTTACTTAAAAAGTAATAGTTATTTCCAAATAGAGATTGGTGTAATTCATCAATCTCTATTTCATATCCATGCATATGCCATTCAATATGTGTAAAGACGTGTTTTGCTGTAATAGATTCTTTTATGTTTATTATATTGATAGGATATTTTTCTAAATATTGAAGAGTTTCTTCTTTGGATAAAACTTGATCAACATTAGGAAATTCATATAAATTGGCAAGTAATCCTGTAGAATCTCGCTTATGAATTAAATAATGATCTTTATTTCGAATAATAAAAACTGTTTTATCAATAATTTTTCTTTCCTTTAATTTACTACGATAGGGAATAGTAGTAATTGTATTTTCTTTTAAAGCAACACAATGCATATGAAAAGGGCAAGTAGAACATGAAGGTTCTCCTTTAGGTACGCAAATGGTTTCTCCAATTTCCATTAATCCTTGTGTAAAATAACGAACATCTTTTGAATCAACATCAGTTAAAGAAGAAAGAATCATTTGATCAAAATAAGTTAAAGTCTCTTTCGAACGGATATCTTTTGTATAACCAAAATATCTAGCAAGTACGCGTAATACATTTCCATCAATAGCACTCACTTTTTCTTCAAAGCATGTAGTCGCAATCGCTCCTGCTGTATAATCTCCAATACCAGGTAGTTTGATTAATTCTTTTTTGGTATGAGGAAATTCGCCGTTGTAATCTTGAATTAGAACATTCGCACATTTTTTTAGATTTCTCGCTCTAGAATAATATCCAAGTCCTTCCCATAGCTTCATTAATTTATCGTCATTACAGTTTGCTAAAGACTCAATATCTGGTAATTCTTGCACAAAAGTTAGAAATTTTGGGATAACGGCATGAATACGAGTTTGCTGTAACATTATTTCACTAATCCATACAGTATATGGTGTAATAGGATTACGCCATGGTAACTTACGCTCATTTAACCTAAACCAGTTGATTAGATTTTGAATATCACTTTGGACTATTTTTTTCATGAATCTATTTTACGCTTTATTTTTTCATGAATCTATTTTACGCTTTATTGTTAAATTAAGAAAATAGGATTAAAATAAACAAAGTGCAGGTGTAATTCAATGGTAGAATGTCAGCTTCCCAAGCTGAATACGCGGGTTCGATTC
>CAVIQY010000045.1:0-18137 GCA_963645035.1 bacterium
GTTTCCATAATCCAGTTATATTCACTAGCGATATCTGGATCTACAATTCTTTGCCATCCGTAAACGAAGTCAGCTGCAGTTACTGGATCACCATTTGCCCAGTTTGCATCATCTCTAATTTTGAAAGTATAGACTAAACCATCTTCACTGACAGTATAGCTTTCAGCCAAATCAGGGATCGGATTTTGATTTGCGTCCAACTCCATTAGTCCAGCTAGACACATTGTCTGAGCAATGAATGAAGTTCCATCTGTCGCAACAGCTGTATCCATCGAGATAACATCCAACGATGAAACTACAGTTACTGTTTTGTCATCACTTGCACCTGTTCCGGAACCACTTGCATCAGCAGAACCATCTGTACTTCCTGATCCACTTCCACCACATCCAACGAGTAGTGTAAGAGAAAGAAGTAATGTAAAAATCTTTTTCATAAAATCAATCCTCCCTTTTCGAATAAAGCTATTTTATGCATCTTGAAAAGAGCTGTCAACAAAAATTTCACTTTTCTTTCACATTTTCATGTAAATTCTTTCACTGAAATGATGTTTTCATCCGACAAACACTTGTTTTTATGACACAATCATACAACAAAAAAATATTTTTCTTTTTTCGTTCAAAAATAAAAAACATCCATCATTTATGATGTGTAAATCACAAAGACAGATGTTTGTTTAATGGAAACAGTTACAATTTAAAAATCTACTAAATTGATATCAATTTTAATTTTGTAGAAATCATGATCTATGTCAATTTCTTTTACAGTACCTGTCAAAAGTTTTCCTGCATCTAATAACCGCGAAAAGATTTCATTGTCCATTCTTGGTATATACCCTAGTTTTTGTTTCCGATCATTTAACACTAATATTGCTTTATCATCGAATTTATTTTGCACTTCTCTTCTAAGTATTAAATGATCTTTTACTTTTAAATTTTCGAATATACTTTGATCTTCGATGTAACTTGTACCAGCGATATATGTATCAAAAAGAAAGATTTCTTTTACTAGTGGTTGAATTAAACTCGTGATTCCTGATTCTTCAATTACAGAAACGATATTTCCTTTACTAATCACTAAATCATCACTCATATTCTTTCTCCTAGCTCATTACTTTCTTAATCTCATACGAAGCATATAGTTCTTCTAGTTGCTTGAAATATTTTTGATAATCTTCTATTTCTTGTTTGTATTCTTCGATAATCACTTTTCTTTCTTCAATATCATTTAAAATAAATTTGTATTGATACGGCTTAGTTTCTAATATCTCATTAATTTCTTTTTCTAAGTTCTTCATTCTATCGTCAATATTTTCTATTTC
Organism: bacterium; assembly: GCA_963645035.1. Taxonomy (GTDB): domain Bacteria; phylum Bacillota_I; class Bacilli_A; order Erysipelotrichales; family Erysipelotrichaceae; genus Bulleidia. Next base: position 1,320 of record CAVIQY010000045.1, read on the forward strand.
TATGTCTCTATCCTCTACAGTTAACGCAGCAACTAGTACTTCTAGATGTTGTAATTCGATTAATTGATTACAGTTGTACGCAACACTTGTCCTTTGCCATAGTTCTTTTACTTCAGGTTTTGCATATAATTCTGGATTCATATCGGGATGAATTTTCTTAGCAATCTTACGATAAATCTTTTTAATTTCGAGTAGCTCTTGTGCAGTAATATTTTTTATATTTTTTGCATCATTTACATGCCTTACTAGTTCATCTAATTCTTCTTGATATTCCTTCATCACGAGTGCGATATGTGTATCTAGTTCTGTTTGGTTAATCTCTTTTCCTTGATTTATACACATTTGACAATAGTTAATTCTCTTCTTTAGTTGTATGCATTTTACTTTTAGCTCAAAAGATTCTTTAATCAAATCACCAAAAGTACGGAAATATTCTTCTTGGTATTCGAAAGCATCTTTTAGTAACTTATCGCGTCTAAGAATTAGTGCTTTATATTCTTCAAATTTTGTTGATGTAGCTGTTGTCTCTATTTCCATGATACTAACTCCATATAGTCCACATTCGTGTATTGAGCAGATAATCTCTCATTCTTCACTTTCGCCCTCAAAAATAATTCATCTACATTCTCATAGTTTTGATCATTAAATCGAATATAAATATGATTATTTTCTTCGATTGCTTCTACTGTATATTTTTTAGGATAGATAGAAATGAGTACTTTTGCAGGATATTTTAAAACATAGTAAAGATCAAACAAATCCATATTTTCTGAATCAAATTCAATCAAATCATATAAATCTAATACAATATATTTCATGATCGTTAAGTCACCAAAGAAGCCATTATATTTTAACCGTTGTCCTTGAAAATCTTTCGCTGTTAATAGTAATTGTATCGCTTCTTCTGTTTTCCCTTCTTTTTGATAAATCTTAGCTAAACGACTATAAATTTCAGGTAGAGGATCAAAAACATTTTTCGCAGTTCTAATCTTTGGATACAAGCTTTTAATGATTGAAGCGTATTTTTCTTCATCTTTTTCTACATAATATCCATTACGATACATATCTGCCATTTTATAGCTTGCGATAATATCTCCTGCTTCACTAGCTAACTTAAAGTTTTCGAAAGCTTTTTGATAATCAGGCTTACCAACCCTACCGTAGTAATAGATATATCCTAAACATTCATATGCACCTACATCTTTTAATTCCGCAGCTAATAAATAATATTTTTCTGCTAAATCAAATTGTTTCCTTGCATAATACCAACCACCTAGTTGCATCATATAATTTGATTCACCTGTTTCATGAATCAAATATTCTAGGCTTTCTGCAAAGCTAAAATCATCCTCTTTTGTTGGGCATGATTTAGCATAATATTTGTCAACTATCTCTTTCGCTCTTGCAATTGTTAGTGCCATAAAATTATCTCCATTTTCTTAGAACTTCTTTACCTATACTATACCTTAACTATGTGTAACTGCATAATTTCTTTTCTTCCTAGGGACAATTTGTCCCTAGAGATATAAGACAATAAAACACCACAAATAGTTCTAGCTTGTAGTGTTGCAATTTTAATGGATGTACAAATGCCAATAATGAATGGATATGAAGTGGTTATTGCAAAATTTGCGACAACCACTCAATATGGTGCTATAAAAGAAAAACACAAACTCACATGGTTAAATACTATATTCTAGACATGATTATTTTTGTATATATCGTATTAAAACAAAAAAGCAGTAAACACTGCTTAATTGTAAAATATGGCGTCCTCGGAGAGATTTGAACTCTTGACCTATCGCTTAGGAGGCGATTGCTCTATCCAGCTGAGCTACGAGGACAAGTGACTAACAAATTATACTCATTGTATACTTTTATGTCACTAATCTTCTGCCTTAAGCTCAAATAGCATGTCTCTAAGTTCGGCAGCTCTTTCGAAATCTAAATTCTTCGCAGCTTCTTTCATTTCTGCTTCAATACCCGCAATCATTGTGGCTTTATCTTGTTTAGACATCTTCGTTTTCTTCTTTAGGTATTTTGCGGCCATTTCTTTTGTTTCTTTACCATGAATTGCTTCTTCTACTGGTTTAGAAATTGTCTTAGGCACAATACCATGTTCTGTATTGTAAGCTTCTTGAATTGATCTTCTACGATTTGTTTCATCAATTGCTTTACGCATAGAGTCAGTTATGGTATCTCCATACATATATACTTCACCATTCGCATTTCTTGCGGCTCTACCAATGGTCTGAATTAAAGATCTTTCACTTCTTAAGAAACCTTCTTTATCCGCATCTAAAATACAAACTAAAGATACTTCAGGAATATCTAGCCCTTCTCTTAGTAAGTTAATTCCAACGATTACATCAATTTTTCCTAGTCTTAAATCACGAATCACTTCGATTCTTTCTAGTGTTTTTGTTTCATGATGCAAGTACATTACTTTATAATCACGCTCTTTTAGATATGCCGTTAAATCTTCAGCCATACGAACAGTAAGAGTAGTAATTAATACTCTTTCATTTCGTTTAATCCGAAGATCTACTTGTTCACAAATATCATCAATCTGACCTTCAGTTGGTTTAACCGTAATCTTAGGATCAAGTAATCCTGTAGGACGAATAATTTGTTCTACTACTTCTCCACCCGTTTTATCTAGTTCATAGTCACCAGGCGTAGCACTACAATAAATTGCTTGGTTAATCATCCCTTCAAATTCTTCAAATTTCATAGGTCGATTATCTAGAGCTGAAGGTAATCTAAAGCCATAATCTACTAATACTTGTTTACGTTGATGATCGCCATTATACATACCTCTTACTTGAGGTAAAGACACGTGTGATTCATCCACAATCAGTAAGAAATCTTTTGGAAAGTAATCAAATAAATTCCATGGTCTTTGCCCAGGTATTCTTCCATCAATATGTAAAGAATAGTTTTCAATACCAGCACAATAACCATTTTCTCGCATTGCTTCAATATCAAATCTCGTTCTTTGTTCTAGTCTTTCTTTTTCTAGTGGTTTACCTTGTGCATCGAAATAAGCTAGTCTTTCTTCTAGTTCTTTTTCTATCGCATCACACGCTTTTTCCATTGTCTCATGACTTCTCGCATAACCACTAGCAGGGAAAATATTATAAAATTGATAACCATTTAAAGTATGTCCTGTTACAGGATCTACTTCTGTAATACGGTCAATTTCATCTCCAAATAACTCAATTCTTATATTAAATTCATTTGTCCAAGAAGGTGTTAATTCAATCACATCTCCTCTTACTCTTATCGTTCCTCTAGCTTGTTCAATATCATTTCTTGTATATTGTAATTCAATAAATTTTCTTAATAATTGATCTCTGTCATACGTTTCGCCTACTCTAATTGTCACAAACATATTTTTGTATTCTACAGGATCACTAGCTGCATAAATACAGGCAACACTTGCGACAACAATCGTATCTCTTCTTTCGATTAATGAGTTTAAAGCACTTTCTCTAAACATATCTAATTCTTCATTAATCGCAGCTGTTTTTTCGATATACATATCATTCTTTGGCATATAAGCTTCAGGTTGATAATAATCAAAATTTGATACGAAATACTCTACACGATTATGTGGAAACAATTCTTTAAATTCTGAATACAGTTGACCTGCTAGAGTCTTATTATGGCTAAAAACAAGAGTAGGTTTATTTACTCTTGCGATTACATTAGCCATAGTAAAAGTTTTACCAGTACCTGTAGCACCTTCTAGTACTTGTTCCTTTTTACCTTCTTCTAGACCTTTTACTAAAGCATCAATCGCTTTAGGTTGATCTCCAGTAGGCTTAAATTTTGATACAAGTTCAAAACGATCAGCCATGGATATATTCCTCAGCGTATTTTAATTGTGTATCGTGTACATCAGATGTACTCCAATCTAATGTAACAGTAGAAACAATTGATTCATATGTTGTTTTATCTAAACTACCCGTTTCTTCTAAAGAATGATCTTTTTGGAAAGCTAGAACACTTTCTTCTGTCGTCTTAGAGAAGTATCCATCTGTTCTATCTGTATCATAACCAAGATAATCTAATGCTTTTTGTGCAATAGAGACAATTTCATTTACTTCGTCATAAGAATAAACTACATCGTCTTCCATTTCCTTAATTGTCACATTTAAGATATCTGGTAATTCTATCGTTGTATCTGGTTCAATACCAACACCATTTACCCAAACACCTTTGCTAGATAACCATTTACTTGTTGTATATTTGATTGCTGAGCCATCTTTAAATTGATCCGTAACTTGTACGGTTCCTTTACCATATGTTGTTACACCAACAACTGTTACATTATCACGTTGTTCCTTCATACAAAGCGTAAATGCTTCAGCAGCACTAGCCGTATTCGAATTAACTAAAATAATAACTTTACCTTCATCATTCCAGATTTTTGTTCCATTTACTTTTAATGTTTCACTCTTTCCTGATGCATATTCTTCTACTAAAGCGACACTATCACTATCTAGGAATAATCCACCAACACTTTGTAGTGCCGTTAAATAGCCACCACCATCATTTCTTAAATCAATGATTAAATCTTGAATATTTTGGCTAATAAAATCTTCTAGATATAATTGCACTTCATCTGCTGTTGATTCACCAAACTGTAATATTTCTAGATAACCAATGCCATCTTTTACTTCACCATAAACAGTAGTAGAAATTTGATCACGAGTAATATCTAAAGATACCGTTTCGCCATCACGAATAAAATCAATATGTACCGTTGTGCCTTGTTCGCCTTTAACTAGACTAGCAATATTAGTAGAAGACATATTATCCACAACTGTTCCATCTACCGCATGAATAATATCTCCTGCTTGTACACCTGCTTTTTCAGCTGGTGAACCTTTGAATACTCTTTGAATCATATTGATACCATCAGTCGCAATAAATTGCACCCCAATACCAACAAAATTACGGTTAATACTCTGTACAAAAGATTCCACTTCTTCTTTTGTCATATAGTAAGTATGAGGATCTTCTTCATTTGTTGTAATACCAGTTAAAGCTTGATTTAATAGTCTTTCATCAAGATTTTCGATATCTTTACCAAAGTACCAATTATTTCCCATTACATTTAGTGCTTCTTCTATCTTTTCTTCTGTAGAAGAAATAGAACTAGATCTAAAGTATGTTGTTTTAATTAATACAGTAGATAAACAAACACATGCACAAAGTAATACAAATAATACAATCTTTAAACGTCTATTTGATTTTTTTAATTTATTGACTAGTTTATTTGAGGCAACTTTATTTGTCTCATTTATTTGTTCTTTATTTTCACTCATATTTTGCCTCCTACTAGCTTATTTTTTAGTTACTACCAAATACAGCTTCTGGTCTAACTCTACAAGGTATACCATCACCATTTTCGCAAATATGGCTCATTGCGGCAGCACCCCATTTTGTACCAAAAGATAAATCACCATTCCAACTACTTAAATATTGTGAAATAGAAGTACCAGAAGAAGCGACATAATAAACTTCAACGTGACAATGAGGACCTGTACTATTACCAGAAGTACCAAGTTGTGCAATTTGTTGACCACCTGTAACAATCGTACCTACTGCGATTGGAGAATCAAGTAATAAGTGACTATATTGCACAACATATAAACCATCACTCATCTTATAAATTGCGTAGATTTGGTTTCCACCACCCCATACGCCACCAGTACCAACGCATCCATTACCAAGCCATCCATCACCACAGCCATTAACGCTATTGATGATAACCCCATTACCAGCCGCCACAACTGGTGTTCCTTTTGTGCCTACATAGTCAACACCTAAGTGTCTTGAACCACTTGCATAAGCCCATGTACCTGCAGATTGATTCTTATGTCCAGCAGGAACAGGATAAGTCCAACCACTAGCTGCAGGAACATCATTTAAATTCTCAGAAATATCCTCAATCGTTTTCTTAATCGAATCAATATTCGCAGCCATGTTTGCATATTGAGCTTGTAAGTCAGAATATTGTCTTTGGAATTCTTCTTGAATGACTTGAATTTGATATTTCGCAGCTAAAATCGAATTTTGTTTATCGACAACTTCTTGTTTAGACGCATCTAATGCGACCTTTTCTTCCTCTAATTTCGCTTTATCGTTATCTAATTGATCAATTAAATCCGCCAATTCATTCATTGTGGATTCATCATAATTCGTAATATCATTTAGACCATTTGCGATACGAACAAAGTCATCAAAACTCTTCGCACCCATTAAAATGTCTAAGAATTGATTTAAACGCATTGTTTCTTGAGCCGCAACCATACGGTCTTTTACTTTTTCTTCTGCCGCATCAATTTGTGCTTCATTTTCCGCAATCTGTTCTTCCATAGTCGCAATCTCTTGTTCCTTAACAGAGATTTGTCCATTTAATGTCGCAATCTCACTATTTAAAGCATCCGCTTCAGCTTGATATGTTGAAATTTGTTGACCATAGTATTCAATATTTGATGCGATTTCTTCTTTTTGAGCATCAATTTCTTTCATTTGATTTGCGAAAGATTCGCTTTGTGTAGAGATATATTGCATATATGCAGTACAAGCCGCAGTGTTATCATATGCATCGTCTCCTAAACAAACCTTATTCCAATACGTTGTATCCGAATAATCAGGTGTTTCTCCTTCTGCGTTTGTAACTGTCACAAGATTAGAAGCTAAAACACATACAAGTAAAACTGTGAATACTCTTTTCATCGTTTCCACCTCAAATACTTCGTAACAGATAAGAAACTACCCATTAAACCAACAATCATACCGATTAAAAGTAATAAGCCACATATACGATAAATAAATGGTACTGGAGCGATTAAAGAGAACATATTTGAAATTAAATGTCCACCAGTTAATTCATAGATTTTTGTATAACCAAAATAGGTAATCGCAATCGGAATAATTGCACCTAAGGCACCAATAATTAAGCCTTCAACTAAGAATGGTGAACGGATAAACCCATTCTTCGCACCAACATTACGCATAATGGCTATTTCATCAGCACGAGCCATAATTGTTAGTTTGATTGTATTTTGAATTTGGAATATTGCTAGTAAGGATAAAGCTAAGGCAATAACCCAACCACCATTACGAATCGTTCTTAATGCCGCAATTAAACTTACTGCAGAATCGCCACCATAATTTACTTTGTATACGCCTTCAATCGTACTGATTTCGTTCGCAATGGCTTCAATATCTGAGCCACTTGTTGTTTCGACATAGAAGGCATCATGCATAGGGTTACTATCTTTAAAAGGTTCAAATGCTTTTCTTGTTTTTTCATCATCAAAACTATCTAGATAATATTGAAATTCTTCATCTTTACTAGAATAAGTAACAGTAGAAACACCTTCAATATTTTTAATTGCTAAAGAAATCGCGTCTTCACTTTCAGCACTTTCTGAATTGTAGTCAATCATTACCGATATCGAAACACTTTCTTCAATTCCCTTAGTAAAATTTTGTACGGTCATTGAGAAAATTAAGAATAAGCTAATAATAATTAAGGCAAGCGTAACAGCACTCGCACTTTGGAAACTCATGCCACCATGTCTTCCTACACCTTTAAAGCCCTCACGGATTGGTCTAAATATTCTGTTGATCATGTTGAACATATCCTCCTTCCGCAAGATCTGCCATAATGTGGCCATGCTCTAAAACAATCGTACGTTTACGATGTTTATTTACCATATTTGTATCATGTGTAACCATGACAATCGTCGTTCCATATGCAGAATTAACTTTTTCTAGTAAAGTCATAATTTCATCAGACATAGCAGGGTCTAAGTTACCTGTAGGTTCATCTGCGATTAGTACTTTAGGACGGTTTGCAATCGCTCTAGCTATTGCAACACGTTGTTGTTGACCACCAGATAATTCACTAGGAAAAGAATTTCCTTTATCATCTAATCCAACTAGATTTAATACTTGTCTTACTCTTCTTCTAATTTGATCTTTCTTTAAGTTAATTACTTCTAATGCATAGGCAATATTTTCGGATACTGTCTTAGAAGGTAATAAACGATAATCTTGGAATACAACACCAATATTTCTTCGATAAATAGGAACTTTAGAATGTTTTAATCTACCAACATTAATTCCAACAACATTAACTACTCCTTTTGTAGGAATTTCTTCTCCATCTAATAGCTTAATTAATGTACTTTTACCACTACCAGTAGGACCAATAATATAAACAAACTCACCTTGTTCAATTTTTAAATTGATATCATATAAAGCATTTACGCCATTTTTATATCTTTTATATACATGTGTACATTCAATCATATTGACCTCCTAATCCTAAATACGGAATCCATATGTAAACCCTTCGCCATGCATATCTGTCGCATCTGTTGTAATAATAAATGCGGAAGGATCTATATCATTAATAATTTCTATCAAAGAAACATATTGTCTTTCAGAAACGACGCAAAGAATCACTTTCTTTTCTTCTCCTGTATAACTGCCATATCCTTGTAATATAGTCGCACCACGAGACAATTGCACATCGATTTCTTTTAAGATTTCTTCATACTTTGTACTAATAATTTGTACCGATTTTGATACTGTACCATTAATCGTTAAGACTTTACTGATAGCCATAGAAGTAGTAAATACAGACACAAGTCCTAATAAAACAGCACTTAAATCATATACAACTAGTCCTAGTAATACGGTCAAAAAGTCTGTGATTAATACAAGAGTTGAAAGCTTTATTCCTGTTAACTTATGGATAATTAATGGTGGGATATCCATACCACCAGTACTTGCACCAGTTCTTAATACAATTCCTATTCCTACGCCACCAACTAGTCCTCCATAGAAACTAGCTAGAATTGGATCAATTGTTAAGGGAACTCGATTATAAAGTAGTGATGTAAATATAGGATAACAAACACAAGATAATACGGTATTCCTTAAGAAATCTTTTCCTAATATTAAACCACCAATAATTAATAAAATAATCAATACACTATTTGCGATTAAAGTCGCAGATACATGAACTAATGGCTGTAATGCAACCGCTATACCTGCCACTCCTCCTGATAAAATTTGATACGGAATAATAAATGCTTCAACAGATATAGCTAATATAAACGTTCCTAGGATAACTAAGAATGTATTTAAAATTTGTTTTTTCTTATCTTTTCTCACGGATTAGATTATACCATCAAATGCAAGTTCTTTTGTGAAGAAATCATGAAGACAATTTCACGCTTATGTACTTCATTCCTATTTTGTGTTATTCTACAAAACATGAAACGTTTTAAAAATATTTGGATTTGGCTTATTGTACTAGCATACATTGGATTTATCTTTCATAACTCTATGACAGTTGCGACAGTATCTGAAGTAGAAAGTTTAAGAGTATCTGATTTCTTATTAAGAATATTAAGACACTTTTCTTTAGTCACAAATGATATTCAATTATTTAATCATTATGTTCGTAAACTAGCACATTTTTCTGAGTTTGCTTTATTAGGATTTCTAGTAGGTATCGCGATGAATGTATGTCCTTTATTTAAGCATAAATCCTTAAATTTCATCTTCTTTATGTTACTTATTCCTTTTACAGATGAAATGCTACAAAACTTCTTTGATGGTCGTAGCCCTCAATTTACAGATATGGTCATTGATGCGTCAGGTTATATCTTTGGTGGCTTAGTCATCTATATTCTATTTTTAATTATTCGTGATCTATTCAAAAAATCCTAAAGTAAATTTTCAATATTTCTTCTTAGTTTTGTTATACTGAATACATATTACTTTTTAAGGTATAACTTATGGATTACGAAAAATTACGAAACGACAAAAAGAATATTGATCAATTACCTCTAAACAAACAAAAAGAATACTATTTATCTACTTTGAATCAAATTGATACAGATTCAAAGGCTTTTGTTTATGTCTCTTACCAACTAGCTAAGATATATTATTGTGAAGGTAATTTTAATACAGCGAAAGAATATATTTATCCTATCATTTATGAATATCAAAACTATCCATTTATTAAAGAAATCGTATCTAGTTTCAATTTGATGGGAATCATCTTTTATTATGATGGCTATTATGCCTTATCTACGTCATATCATACACAAGCCTTAAATATTGCAATAGCACATCAAGAAAAAAGTTTGTATTCCTTTGAATATAACAATATTGCGATCAATTATATTGGTGAAGAAAAATATGAAGTAGCACTTGCGTTCTGTAAAAAGGCGGAAGAATATTTACCTTTTAGTGAAAAATATCTTGGAGCCTATATTTATCATAATTTTGCGATTATTTATTTTAAACTTGGCGAATATGAACAATCATATGATTGTTTACAAATTGGTGTAAATGAGTACGATGGTAATCAAATATTGCCTCAAGATTATACAAACTATTTTATGGAACTCAGCCTAAAAAGAGGGAATCTAGACGATTATCATCAATATAAAAATCAATTACTTGAGCAATTAAAAAGTATTGGTGCAGCTGAATATATTGACTCATGCTTTTCAATATTTGAAACATCTTTAAGTATAGATGATTTTGATTCATGTAAAGAAATGCTTAATTTAATGGATGACTATATTGCAAAACATGAAGATGAGATCCGTTTATCATTTAAAGTACAATCTGCACATTATGATTTAGGTAAGAAAATGAATGATAAAGAAATGATGCTTGCGGCTGCAGAAAAGAAAAACGAATTATATCAATTAACTTACGAAGACTTACAACAACATAGCATTGATGATTTAGAGCGTTATTATACGCTTACTGATAAGTTTAAAAAAGCTTATTTTGGTGAGCTTAAAGCCAATAAAGTAAAAACAGATTTCTTATCTAATATGAGTCACGATATTCGTACCCCTATTAATGGTATCTTAGGCTTATTACAAATGGTCAAAACTTCTCCTCATGATGAAGCATTAAAACAAGATGCTTTTGATAAGATTTGGGATAGTAGTGAAGTATTGTTATCTTTAGTTAATGACATCTTAGATATGCGTCAACTAGAAGAAGATTCAATCATATTAGAAAATAAAGAATTTGATTTTAATGAATTATTAAAACAAGTAAGAAATGTATGTACTCCACAAGCTGAAAAACGTAATTTAATAGTTCATCAAGAAAGAAATATCATTCATAATAAGCTCATTGGATCACCTGTTCACTTACAAAGAATCTTAATTAATTTATTCAGTAATTCCATTAAATACAATAAACCTAATGGTAGTATCTATACGTATATTAAAGAAATAGAATGCGAAGATAATGTTGCTTACTTTGATTTTGTCATCAAAGATACAGGTATTGGCATGAGTGAAGACTTTATGATGAATCAATTATTTAAGCCATTTACACAAGCCGAAAATAATACACGTCAAGAAGGATCTGGACTAGGTATGGCAATTGTCTATAAACTTGTTCAAAAGATGGGTGGAAATATTACCGTTGAAAGTAAGCTAGATGTTGGAACGAGCTATCATTTTACTTTGCCATTTAAAGTTTCAAATGAAACTATAGATATAAAGAATGAAAAACAAGATTTTGATTTATCCAACTATTCTATTCTTGTTGTAGAAGATAATGAATTAAATTTGCAAGTCGTAACATTCATGTTAGAAAACTACAATGCAAATCTATATACAGCTAAAAACGGTCTAGAAGCGGTAAACATGTTTAAAGAAGAAAGTACTCATTTTGACCTAGTTTTAATGGATTTAACAATGCCAATAATGAACGGTTATGATGCGACCGTTGAAATACGTAAACTCAATAAAGATGTTCCAATTATTGCAATGAGTGCGAATGCTTATGCACAAGACGTAGAAAAATGTCTAGAAGTTGGCATGAATGGTCATATTTCTAAACCTTTATATATGGATGATTTAATTGATCTCATCTCTAATACACTAAAGTAAAATAAAAATATCTCTTACTCAACTTGTAGAAATTCACAAGTTAAATAAGAGATATTAAGTATTGATTTAAATTAGAATTAAAGACCTAATAAATTTACCATGCCAGTAATTTGATCCATTATAGGGAAGAAATATTGTCTACCTATCGCAAGGCTTGTTTGGATTACTTCTTCTGGTAAATTATTGGATTGCATTGTACCAATTGTTGTTCTGATCATAGAATATGCACTTAGCACTTTATCAATCATCGCTAATTTTTCTGGATCCTCTGTTCCAAAATATTCTTTTACAAAGACATCCCATACCTTTAAAGCTGCTTCAGATTCCATACCTAAATAATATTTAAGCGTTTCAGGTTCATTTTTTGCACAACTTACAAGTAAAACGTAAGTGCCAGCTAAATCGAAAATTGGATGACCATAGCCAATATCTGCCATGTCAATTAAAATTGGTTCGCCATTTTGCAACATCACATTGCTAGGATGATAATCACCATGAAGAATTGTATCTCTATCTGGAATATCATCGATAAACTTTTTCATTCTACTAGCTTCTTCGTCTGTAAGACGATTTCCTAATTTATCTACAAATCCTTTATAGATCTCTTTTGTAGAAATAAATTTTGTTTTATCTGCTTTGATACTATGAATTTTCTTTAGTAGTTTTGCATATTCAACCGCATATTTTTCTGGTTCTTTATTCATTAAAGAAGAGAAAGTTTCTGCTTTAATCATTTCAAAAACAAGTCCATATTGATTTCCTACTCTAACGATATCATAGGAAATTGCTGTAGGAATACCTGCTAAGAAAGCAGCTTGAGCTAGATTACGTTCCTTTTCAATATCCTCTAGTAAAGCATGTTCATAATATACTTTTATGATTGTGTCTTCATCTAATCTGTATACACAACCATTGCCACCTCTACCAATGATTTCACAACCTTCTACTGATAGTTCTCGCATTGCTTTAGTCACTTTCATAAGTGAATTAAAGCCTGTCATATGTAGAATATCGCCTACTGTACTGTTAACATTCTGCATAACAACTTTTTCTTTTGATGCATGAATCACTTTAAGTAATACACGAAGTCCAGCACTAGAAATATATTCTAGATTCTTTGCTTCAATCACAATAAAATCTGCTGGATTCTTTGCAATAAGATCGAAGATTTCTTTTTCTGCACCTTCGGCATTAGAAGAATCTAAACGACCTTCTAAATTTAGAACTAAGGTATTGTCTTCTTTCTTGCCTGTCACGTTAATCGTAGCCATAGTTTTTTCCTCCTATAAAAGAGTATTACATTACTCTCTTACTACCTCTATAGATTAAAGCCATAAAATCAGGACCAACATGTGCACAAATTGTTGGACCAAGATGTGTAATTGTAAATGTTGTATCTTTTAGTTGTGGATAAGTTTCTTTGATATTCTCAATTTCTTTTAAGCAATCATCTACATCATCTGCAGATACAACAGTAAATTCTTCTAAAGCTGTTTCATCACAAATATCATCTTTCATCGAATCAATTAATGATCTTAAGCATTTTTTACGTCCATGTACTTTATTAAATGCGACAAGTTTTCCATCTTCCGCAACATATAACATTGGTTTAATTGCTAGTAATGTTCCTACAAAAGCAGAAGCGTTAGATAGTCTTCCACCTCTTCTTAACCATTGTAAATCTTCTACCATGAAACGATGAATATATTGTTTCTTGTGTTCTTCACCCCAAGCAACTACTTCATCAAAAGATTTACCTTCTTCATGTAGTCGAACTAATTGTTTAACAAATAATGCTAAACCACCAGTAATATTAAAACTATCAATAAAGTAGATTCTTTGGTTAGGATAATCTTTACTTACTTCCGCAATAGCTTTTTCACAATTTTCGATAGAACTAGAAATAGCACGAGACATATCTGTAAAAATAATATCTTTTCCTGTTTCAAATAATCCTCTAAAGAATTCTTCATAAGCAAATACAGGAATAGCAGATGTATTGACAAAATGTCCTTCTCTCATCTTTTTATAAACAAATTGCTTTGTTTCTTCTTTACAATCATCTGTATAAGGAATGTCTTCAATTACAAATGAATAAGAAATAAATGGTACATTATGTTCATTTAACCAACTTGCATCAATATCACAAGTGGATGCCGTCGCAATAATATAATCGTTCATAAATAGTCGTTTCTCCCTTTAAAACACAATATAATATAACACGTTTTTATCATCTATTCGTATGAATACTTAACTTAATTCGTCTTTGTATTTCCATATAAGTCCATATAATACTCGCACCTAATGCTATCCCAAAGGCAACTACTGCTAACTCTTTTGCATAATATTGCATGCTTACCCATTCGCCATTAACTGCTGCACTTAAGGTGTAATATAAAGAACTTCCTGGCATCAAAGAAATAATCGATGGTACAAATAGTACAATTGCTGGTTCTTTGACAATTCTTGCGGCAATTTCCGAATAAGCCGCAATACAGAATGAAGTAATTAATACCGAAATAAAGCCACTATATAAGAAGCAATTTTGACAAATTACATAGATAATTCCACATAGTAATCCACCAATACCACCAACAACTAATACTTTATTTTTAGCATGGAATACTAAGGCAAAACCAAGTGATCCAATTGTTCCTGAAATAATTTGTATAATAGAATTCACCATGTTTATACCCCTACAAGCATAATTGCAATCATAAATCCACCAGCGATACCACCAGCAATTAAGACACTTTCAATCAGTTTTAATATTCCTGATACCGTATCTCCTACTAAGATATCTCTTAAAGCAAGCGTAATTGCCGTCCCTGGAATCAGTGGCATAATGTCACCAATCATAATCATCGCTCGTGATAAATTCGTATTTTTTGTAATCAAGCAAATAAAAATACCACAAATAAATGAAGCTAAGAAACTAAAGCTTACACCATTCGGACAATAGTCTTGCATCTTTCTTTGTAATAATGCAATAAGTAAGCCAAATATGCCTGAAATAATCGCATCAAATATTGTTCCACCATAATATAAAGCAAAGCCAAAAGCAACAAAGAAATTCCCACAATACCTAAAAAATGGTGATTGTTTTAATTCTTTTATCTCTTGAAGCTTTTTTAATAACTCACTAGGTTCAATTGGATGCTCACATATTTCTCTACTTAAGTTATTTAATTTATCAATTTTATCGAAATCATAACTTGCTGTAGAACTAATTCTTCTACTACCGCTAAGTAATGTTCCATCTTGATATAAATTCGTAATAATAATATTTTCGGTGATAACAAATATATCCGTCTTTTCTATTCCATAAGCCGCACCAATACGTCTTAAAGAATCTTCAACACGATATACTTCTGCACCAAATAAAAGTAATAACTCACTAAAATCAAGCATACATTGTTGCATGATTGATTTACTTTCTTTTGATTTTAAACAAATATCTTCCATGTACACTAACCGCATACAATTGTACAACATTTGTTTTCGACATGTTAAGACAAAAAAAGCTGTTATCTACAATTTAGAGATAACAGCTATGTTTTATGCGATTAAATTAAATATCCAAACCATGATAGGAATCGTAATGATTGCACTAAGTGTTGATAATATAACCGTTTGTACAGCATAACGATGATTCTTACCATGTAAATGTGAATATACCGCAACGTTTGTTCCTACAGGACAAGCAATTGCAATCATAATCGCTGCTTTTAAATCAGCATAAATACTAGGAACAAAGTAAATGATGATCATTGCAAATGCAGGAATAATAATTCCTCTAGCAATCGCAATCTTATAATTAGAAACATTCTTGAACATTTCAACTAGATTTACTTCTGATAAATAGATACCAATCATAAACATGCTTAATGGTGTATTCACATTTGCACAAGATGTTAAAGCATTTTGTAAGAAACTAGGAAGTGTTATACCACTAAAGAATATGAGTAATCCAATACATGTTGCGATAAAAAATGGTGCTTTAATAATTGCTTGTACTTTTAAACCATCTTTTTTCCCTGTTAATAAAGAAACACCATAACTCCATTGCATGATATTTAAGAAGGCAATAAATGGAGCAATATAGAATACAGCACTATTTCCTAATGAAGCAGTAATAATTGGTACCCCAAAGAATCCTGGATTAGGAAATCCTGACGCAAAATCTGCAATTTCATCTTTCTTAAATAATAGATGAGCAATAAATAGAGATAATAGAACTACGACAATACTTATTATTGTTGCAATACCTAAACCTTTAATTGTTTCACTTGTTCTTTCTACCATAAATCCATTAATAATAACGGATGGTAAAGAAACATAAATTAAAATTTGGCTAATTGCTTTACTTCCACTACTTGTTATCTTTCCACTCTTCACTAGTGCATAACCCACACAAATCAGAGCAAACATCATCAATATTTGTTTAAATATAATCCCTGGCATTTTTATTTCCCCTTTTCACAATATGTTACTATACACCATATTTTTTCTTATGATAACTTATCTAATCATTATAATTTGTTATAGTAAAGAGGAAATCATTCACTTTCGCTACGCAAGCGATAAAAGGTATGTGACTTTAGTCCGTACTAAACATCTCTATGATACACTTTTCCTTGATACTACGGGCTTTTTCGCATTTTCTGTTATCGGTCAACCTATTCCTTAGCCATAGGAATCGATGATTTTTACTCCTTCGTTTCAAGCTCCAATCTTTGAAGAATGTCTCTCACAATACCATCATCCTCAATCAGAGTAATTCCAAAACACTTTTTCCCCGCATCTTTTAAGGAAGCTCCTATATGATAAGCATTTTTCTTATCCAGGA
>CAVIQY010000046.1:0-2408 GCA_963645035.1 bacterium
CATCAAAATCAAAATTAAAGTAGTCTACTGTATCAATCTTACTGATTAATACTAAATCACTTACTTTAAACATAAGTGGATACTTTAATGGTTTATCATCTCCTTCAGGAACAGATAAGATCATCACATTTTTATGTGCACCTGTATCAAATTCTGCAGGGCATACTAGATTACCAATATTTTCTAAAATCAATAAATCTATATCTTTTAAATTGACATGTTCTAATGCTCGACTTGTCATATCCGCATCAATATGACATAAACCACCATTATGAATTTGTATTGATGGAATACCTGTTAAATCCGCTACTTTTTGGGCATCTAATGTAGATTCAATATCTACATCCATTTCGCTAATCTTATAATCATTTTTTAAGCGATTAATTAGATTTACAAGCATGGTAGTTTTACCAGAACCAGGAGAAGACATGACATTCACAAAGAATGTTTTTTCTTCTGTACATTTTGCACGAATTAAACCTGCTTCTCTATCATTACTTGCAAATACGTTCTCATTAATTTGTATTACTTTAACCATATTATTTGCCTTTTCTTTCTTGGATTAACTCTTTTAAGTATTTAATCCATTCTTCAAATCCAGCACCTGTTTTAGCCGAAATATAGAATATTTTTGCATTAGGATTTAGTTTATGAATTCTTTCTTCCATTAGTTCTTTATTGAAATCAAATACTTCTAAAGCATCAATTTTATTGACTAATACAATATCACTCACTTCATACATAAGTGGATATTTAGCTGGCTTATCATCTCCTTCAGGGATAGATAAAATCGTTAAGTTTATATCAGCACCTGTATCAAATTCGGCTGGGCATACAAGATTACCAACATTCTCAATAAAACAAACATCTATGTCTTCAATACCCATTTCATCTAGACCTTGTTTTGTCATTTGGGCATCCATATGGCACATTCCACCTGTATGTAATTGAATACTCTTTGCGCCTGCTTTAGAGATTGTTTCTGCATCTACACTAGCGTCAATATCACATTCCATTACACCTACTTTATATTCAGGTTGAATCATTTGTATTGTCCGTACTAATGTTGTTGTTTTACCAGATCCTGGAGAAGACATCACATTAATCATGAGCTTTTTCTTCTCTTTAAATTCTTCTCTTACAGTACTAGCATTCACTTCATTTTCTTTAAATACATTTTCTTTTACTTCTAAGATTTTAATCTCGTCCATAATAACCTCTTAATTTATTCTTCATTCATCATAACACGAAATACTATTTTCTTTAAAAAGGTAGAGCCCCACACTCTACCTTCTTGATTACTCGTAACCAATTTCTTTAATCATTAATTCATTACCAGATATCACTTCTAAATCTTTACTATCACAAGAAGGACAACTTACTTGTTTAAGATGCGCATGAGAGGCAAGACTCGTTTTAAATACATTTCCACAATCTCTACAGAAATATTCTGTAGGTTTTTCTTCAATTCTTAATTCTGTACCTTCTAAATCTGTGCCTTCACAAACTTCGTCATAATACATTCTTAGATATTGAGGAATGACACCTGTATTTTGCCCAACAATAAGTGTTACAAATTTAGCATGTTCTATCTTATTTTCTTTTAGAAAATCACATGATGTTTGTACAATGTTTTGTACAATGGATAATTCATGCATGTTTTATTCCTTACCTATAGTACTCTTGATACTATTTACTGCGATATTTACCCCACGTTTAGCAAAGTTCTTAACTGCTCTACCATACCAATGTGACATGTCTTCAGCAAATTGTGTATCATCAACTCTAACTAAATGAATCGCATCAAACTTGCAACGATGAGTACATACACCGCAACCAATACACTTATCTTGATCTACAACGGATCTACCACAATGTAAACAACGACTAGCTTCTTTAATGATTTGTTCTTCGGTCAAGCCAACACGTAAGTCATTAAATGTTTCTATTGCATGTTTATGATCTACTTCTTTTGCATATTGTCTTGGTGTGACATTGATACTATTAATTGGTAAACGAATATCATCGACTTTCATTGCCTTATATTCGCCATTTCTACCATCTGTTAGATGTAAGCCACGAATATATCTTTCAATGGATACAGCACCTTGTTTCCCACTAGCGATAGCTTCAATCGCAAATCTAGGACCAGTCACAACATCACCACCAGCGAATACATCTTCTTCACCTGTTTGATAACTTAAATCTTTAACGATTACTCTTCTACCTTTATCAATTGTGATATTAGTTTGATCTAGTAATGTATTCCATTCAATTCTTTGACCAATTGCCAGAATAATCATTGAAGCTTCAGCTGTAACGGTATCGTTCTCATCATATTGAGGATCAAACTTACCTTCAGCATTTCTTACACTAGTACATTTCTTAAAGCAAATACCAGTTGCTTT
>CAVIQY010000046.1:2643-17734 GCA_963645035.1 bacterium
GCACTCTTCAAATAACTTACACCACTATAGATATTTGATAAGTTTTCATTTTCTAAACCTAGTGAGCTAGAACCTTGTGCACCAATTGCTAGATAGAATGCTTTATATCCTTCATTTCTTAAATCTTGAATTGTTTTATCTTTACCGATTTCTGTATTACATACAATCTCTACACCTAATGCTTTAATGACAGCGATTTCTGAATCAATCACTTCTTTTTCTAGTCTAAATTCAGGAATACCATACATTAACATACCACCAGGTTTTTCATTCTTATCAAATACTGTGACATTAAATCCAGCAATTGCTAAGTAATACGCAGAAGTAAGACCTGCAGGACCAGCACCGATAATCGCTACTTTTGTACCTACATATGGATCGTATGTCTTTCTCTTTTGAGGAATAAATCTTGTACTTTCTTCTCTTTCTTTATCCGCAATAAACATCTTTATCGCATCAATAGATAGAGCTTCATCTAATGTATTTCTTGTACAATGTGCTTCACAAGGATGTGGGCAAACTCTACCACAGATTGCTGGGAAAGGGTTTGTTTCCTTGATTAATTCTAAAGCTTCTAAGTATCTACCTTCACTAGCTTTTTTAATATATCCTTGAACAGATACATGTGCTGGACAAGATACTTTACAAGGAGCTGTACCACATAAACCAGATAACATTCTTTCATTAATAAAGTTTTCGTGATTATCTTCTTTCTTAAAGAAAGTATTTTGCGCATGACGATATGTAGGTAACTGTTCCTTATCACTACCAGCAAAATTATTTCCTAGCATTACGGCATTCATTGTACATACTTCAACACAATCCCCACATGCGACACACTTATCTTCATCAATTTGTGCTCTAAAGTTAGAGTGACTCATTGGGTTAGCATCAACACGATTAATTGTTCTTAAACCTGAGCAAGAACAACCACAACAGTTACAAATAAAGTTTGTATAATCTTTTCCTTCAACTTGGAAAGCACAATGTACTAGGCCTGCTTTTTCAACATATTCTAAGCGTTCAATGATTTCTTCCTTAGTTAAGTATTTACCTCTACCAGTTCTTACATAGTAGTCAGCTGTTTCATCTAGTTGCATACATGTTCCTTGTATTGGGTGCTCGCAACCTTTACCTACAAGTTTTGCGGCAGTTCTACAAGCACAATCCGCAACACTATAACGACTAGCATTATTAATAAATGTCATGACATCTTCAAAAGAATATACCTTTTGTTGCGCATGGATTTCTTTCATGACAGGTGTAACTTTCATTAAGCCCCCACCTTGTACATCTACATTTCTTAATAGCACTGCAAGTTCATCAATTGCTCGTCTAAATTCTTTGGCAACTGCAGGATTCTTGATTGTTTCAGGATCAGTCATAACATATTCATAGAATCCAGGAATAAATGGTGGTACGTTATAGAAATGCTCACCATTCTTGGTAATTCTCTCAAATAACAATCCTTTTTGTGCCATATGTTCTACCATAGGCTTTACTTCTTCAATAGACATCTTTGCGTCTTTTGCAATCTTTTCAATTGAAGTAGGTTTGTTAGAAATCTTACATCCAAGTTCTGCTTCTTCTTCACTGACTAGAAGTTTGAACATAGTTGTAAACGCATTGTTTTCTCCTATTGGTCCAAGAAATAATCCTCCAACCATAGACATGTGTGTAGCGTATTTCGCCCATCCACTTTTTGCCATAAATGATCTCCTCCATCACTTGTTAAAAAAATAATAAGTTAGATTTTAGGACATGTCAAGGTTTTACAAAAACATTTATTTTACTACAATATAAGTATGAAAAAAGACATTAGAAAAAAAATATTACGCACTGCAATTCAAAGCTTTATGCATAAAGGATATGAAGAAACAACCATTCGTTCTTTAGCGAAAGAATTAGATTTAGCTGTAGGAAATATCAATTATTACTACCCAAAAAAGGAAGATATTGTAAAAGATTATCATAATGCTGTATTAGAAGCGTTTTTATCTGAAGTAGAAATCGATGAAAACCCATGGATTACTTATTTCACCGCAGAATATAGTTTTATGAATTATATTGCGACAGATAAGCCAACTAATACGTTATATAAATCCTTTACTGCTGTTCAAGCATTGAGAGAATTTTATACGCAAAAACACCAAGAATTATTCTTATCTATGTTTAAAGAACTGCCAAGTACAGAAGATGAAGTATTCTTATCTACTCTAGCCATGTGTTCTTTAGAATTCACCCTCATTACAAAGTTTGACTCATATCAAGATAAATGGGATTTTGATGATATTATGAAACATATATTTGAAACACGTATATCCTTCTTGCATCTCAATTTAAAAGAGTATGAAGATATCATTCATGAGTCTATAGAAAAAGGTAAGTCTTTGGTATTTATGAATCAGATTATTACCGATAAAATTAATGAAACGATACTAGACTAAAAACAAATCATCAATTGTCAATAAAGTTGCATGATCTTTTTTTGCTTGTTCTAGAACTGAATTTGTATATCCTGATTTACTAATAAACCATAAGTGCTTTTCTTCAATATTAGGAAAAGCTTTTGTAGCAGTAACTAAATCTTCATATTCATCAAATGGCATTGGTTGTGATGTAAACTTACATTCGATAAAAATAGCTTTTTTACCTGTTCGATCAATAGCGAGTAAATCTACATCATCTTGTGCTTTAATTACTGGATTAGTACCCCACCATTTCCCTAAATGATATGGAATAAATGGTAATTTTCTTTGTTTAGCTAAACGAACAATATATTCTTTACAGATATCTTCAAAAGCATCACCCATTAGATTACTCATATCTTTCATGATTTCTTTAGATGCTTCTGTTGCCCCAAGCATTGCATAATAAGCGTTATTCGTAAATTCATAACGGAACCAGAACTTAAAGAAATTATCTTTTATTACATAGATTGATTTTTTACTTGTTTCAGGTTCTCCACAAGGGACTCTCTTTTCAATTAATCTTAATGTTTGTAATGTAATTAGATATTTAGCCACTTTTGTACGATCTTCATGTATAAAGTTTGCGATATCAATGATTTTGTTTTTTCCACTAGCAATAGCAGACAAAATACTACTATAAACATTTGTTTCTCTTAATTCTGCTTTTAACAAATTATCTGGTTCTTCATGTAAATACGCACCATTACGAATAATTTTATCTGCTATATTTCTTTCTACAGAATAATCAGGATTAAAAGCTTCTAGGTATCTTGGAATACCACCTAAAATACCATAAGCTAATAACTTATCTTCATTACTATAGTTTGGAAAGAATAAACTACTCTCCAAGTAATCAAAAGGTTTAATTTCTAAAGCAGATGTTTGTCTATCATGTAATGGACTTTTCCTTCCCATGACATCTGTTTCCATAATACTTACAGAAGATCCACAAAGAATTAAAAAGATGTTTTTATTCTTCCAATTATGATCAATCACATGTTGCAAAATAGATTTTACAGAAGAGTTTTCTTCGATAATATATGGAAATTCATCAATAATCACAGCTGTTCTTTGGGTAACTTTTGAACCAATGTACTCAAACGCAGCTTCCCAGCTTTGAAAAGATGCGATGTAGTTTTTATCGAAATAATATTGAATTGTTTTAGAAAAATCTTCTAAATTTAACGCATCATTCTTTTCACGAGCAGGAAAGAATATCGAATTTGTATTTTGTGCAAACTCTTGAAGGATTGTTGTTTTCCCTACACGTCTACGCCCATACATAACTAAAAACTCAAAAGCATCACTATCGTATAGTTCGTTTAAATGATTCAGTTCTTCTTTTCTGCCAATCATCACTAATCCTCCTTCACATATTTGTATACTTACGAGTAGTATACTTTAAAGTATACAAATTATCAATATCATTTTACTTAATCAAAAAGCATTGAATCACATAACTCAACGCATAAAATTACTTATACCTTCATCAATCATTTTTCGAGATACTGTAACTATTTTGTTAACTGTTTTTTATTTATATATTTTTTAGTCTCGTTTTTATTGACTATTTTCGGTAGTTTATTACAATTTAAATAGAAATAAACATTTTAGAAATTGGAGGTGATAATATGCTAGATATTAATTCTATGATTGCGGCGAATATTGTAGAAATTTTAAAAACACAGAATAAAAAGCAAATCGATTTAGCAAATGCTTTAAATACAAATAAGCAAACAATCAGTAAAATGCTAAATGGTTCAAGAATGATTAGTGCCGCAGAATTAAAACTAATTGCAGAGTTTTTAGGTGTAAAAACTGACGATCTAACCAAACTGCGAGATGATACTGTAGACACAGACATTATTCATGCATTTATGGGTAAAGTTGAATCAGAACAAGCTAAAGAAGCACTACTTATCGCTAACAAACTATCCGATATGATACTTTTCCATAAAAAAGTAAGAGAAAATGGCATGGAAATGCTTGAATCTTGGGAGGAGAAATGAAGGATTTATTTTTTGAAAACTTATTCTTTAAGCAAGAAAAACAATTTATTAAAATCAATAATCTCTCCAAATCTTTTGCAGCAAATTACTGTGGCAATACGATTATCCGAGACTCTATATTTACTATTGTTTCAAATTATGCACGTTTAAGAGAATTGCCACTAGAAATACTTCGATATCCAGTTAAAGATGATGAACTTTGGGCATTCACATTTGTAAAGAAAGGAACTATTTTTCTTTTTGTAAACTCAAGTCTTCCTTTGTGTAAGCAAATATTTGCAACAGCACATGAGTTATATCATATTCATTGCTATGCTGAAGACATTAACACTAACACAATCACTTCAGGTTCATTATTAGACTCAAGAGTTTTTGATGAAGTTGTCGCATCACAAGAAGATCTCGAAGCAAATGCTTTTGCCGGATTACTCTTAATGCCTGATTCCAGTATATATGAACAATTTAAAATGTATGACTTGCCTAAAGATAATATTGGAATTGATGACATCCTTACTCTTATGGATTTGTTTGCATTACCATATAAGGCCGTTGTATTACGTCTTGTGGAAAGTGAAATGATAACAGAAAAAAAAGCTAAAATTCTTTACCAAGAAGATACTAAGAATATTATCAACAGAATCAAATTAACAGGCAAAGCTGAACAATGGCAACAAAATACTGAGCAACTAGTACGCTACGGTAGCTTGTTAGATAATATGGATTTCAATTTAGGACATGAATTGCTTAAGAATAGTAGAGAAACGTCAGATATAGCATACTTAAAAGAAATCGAAAAAAATTTCAGATCAAATAATAGGTGATTGCATGGTTGATACAAGATATGCCTTATTAGATACTGACTTTATATCTAAAACTCATTTAATACAAAAAGACAATCAGAACAAATTAATAGATAAAATCCTTTCTATGCCAAACTACAAATTTTATTGTCACAAGCAAATATGTATAGAACTTAAACGTCACGATATTACAGAGGTAGCAGAATGGCTAGAATCAATGGTACATTCTCAATCGATACTAATGTATGATGATGAGATGATTTTAGATGAACTAATTACGATTTATGGTGATTCAGCATATCGTGCTTATATCGAAATGCTAAAAACTGCTTGTGATTCATATGAGTACGAATACTTCGAAAATAACTTTTCATTCATCTCAAACCTCAATAATTTTCATATAAATAAAACTGATTTTCTAATGTTATTACAAGCTGAATGTAAAAAGATTGGCGAAGGTCAAAATTTAGGAGAATTAAAATCATATGTTCTTTTACAAGCATTACACG
Source organism: bacterium (assembly GCA_963645035.1). GTDB lineage: Bacteria > Bacillota_I > Bacilli_A > Erysipelotrichales > Erysipelotrichaceae > Bulleidia. The sequence continues at coordinate 8,433 of CAVIQY010000046.1, forward strand.
TAATGCTTGGCGAACAGATATATGTATTTTGTTCCGACGATAAAAATGCTAGAAACGGAATCATTAATATAGGTGGGGCAAGATGTATTAGTGTACTTTCTTCATTTGTTCGTTTAAAAAAAGAAGTAAACTTTACTAAAGAAGAAGCTATGCCATATATAGATTCTTATCTTAATCATTGTCTAGGAAAAGAACAAAAAACATTTAAAATTCAAGATACATCAAAAGAAAAACGAATGTGTAAAATCCCATGTGCACAAGTATTTGATGATATTTTCGAAGATAAAATAGAAGACTTAAAAAATGGGAATCTAAAATATCTTTCTTAACATATTAAAAGCATTGAATCATCATGACTCAATGCTTATTTTTTATTTCTTTGTAACGTCTTTTTCTACATCTATTTCTAGAAGTTTCTTATTTAATTCATCTTCAATACGAGTAAGTTCTGCTTCTGCAGCTCTTCTCTTTTCTCTGCCTTCTTTTTGGATAGAAATCACTTCATCAAGAGTCTTAATTAACTCTTCATTTGTATGTGTGAGTGTTTCGATATCCACAATACCTCTTTCACTCTCTTTAGCTGTTTCAACTGTAGCTTGGTGAAGTGTTTCAGCATTCTTCTTAAGAAGTTGATTTGTCATATCATTTACTTCACGTTCAGCTTGAATTGCTTCTTTAGAATGTGAAATACCTAAAGCAAGAACAATTTGGTTCTTCCATAGAGGAATAGTATTCGCAATAGTGCTTTGAATCTTTTCTGTCATCAAAGTATCGTTATTTTGTAATAAACGAATTTGTGGTCCCATTTGTACTGCAACTTGTCTTGTTAATTCAAGGTCATATAGTTTCTTTTCGAAACGATCAATTGCTTGAGATAAGTCATTTGCGGCTTGTGCATCTTCTGGCAAGCCTGTTTCTTTTGCTTTAGCAATTAACTTAGGAAGTTCATTGTCTTTTACATCTTGTAACTTCTTCTTACCAGCAATGATATACATGGATAATTCTTTGCTGTTTTGTTGATTTCTTTCGTATAGTTGATCTAATAAAGAAACATCTTTTAATAATTGAATTTGATGATCTTCTAAGATAGACGCAATCTTATCCACATTCTTTTCAGCGTTATCATATTTAATCTTAAAGTTAGTAACTTTATCTGCGCCTTTTTTGAAGAAGCCTAAGAATCCTTTCTTTTCTTCTTTTTGTGTAGGATCTGCATCTTTTAGTTCACCAACTAATTGCCCTAATAAATCACCAATTTCACCTAAATCTTTTGTTCTAACATTCTTTAAAGCTGTATCACTGAAATCTGTAATCTTCTTTTGAGCTGCAGAACCATAATTTAAAATTGCATTTGCTTGTGTAATATCAATTGTTTGTGCAAAATCATTTACTTGTTTCTTTTCTGCATCATTTAATTTTGCGTCATCAAGCATTTGGTCAATTGTCTTTTCTTTTACTTCGGCACTTTCTTTTTTCTCCGTTAATTCACTTAATTGTTGTTCTTGTTCAACACGTGTTTCTTCAGGAGTAAGTGTTAATGTAATACCTTGTTCTTGTGTTTGTGCTTGTCCATTATTTTCACTCATGTTTTCTACCCTCACATCTAATTAACAGTATAACATAGCTAAACTTTAATCATGTGCATTATTTACAAATACTTTATCAAATGCATCTAGTACTGCTTCAATACTAATTGGTTTAGCTACATGTGCGTTCATTCCTGCTTTAAATGCTTTTTCTTTATCTTCTTCAAAAGCATTTGCGGTCATCGCAATAATTGGAATCATTGCCTGATTATTCTTTAATGTACGTATTTCTCTCGTTGCTAGATACCCGTCCATCTTAGGCATTTGGATATCCATTAAAATAACATCATAATCATTGTTTTTCCCTGAATCCATACGTACTACAGCATCTGTTCCATCTTCTACACTATCTACCACAATCCCTACTTCTTGTAGTATTTCTGTTGCGATTTCTCGATTTAATGCATTATCTTCTACAAGTAAGACTTTCTTACCTTTATAACGATATAAAGATTCATCTTTTTTCTTTTCTTCTACAACTTGTTTACATAATGCACTTCTTAAATCTGACATAAATAGTGGTTTCGATACAAATGCAGTTACCCCAGCTTCTCTAGCTTCTTCTTCAATATCAGAGAAATCATAGGCAGTTAAGATAATAATTGGTACATCTTTACCAATGACTTTACGAATTCTACGTGTTGTTTCTATACCATTCATATCTGGCATAATCCAGTCGATAATAAATACTTTGAATCCATCATTTTGTTCATAGGCATCTTGTGCTTTTAGAATCGCTTCTTTTCCAGATGTAGTCCAATCTGTAATCATATCAATGCCTCTAAGCATCTTGCATACGCTGATACAACTATTCGCATCATCATCTACAACTAATGCTTTTGCACCATTTAATTCTGGTATAGGTTTATTACTAATAACGTTATCCGATAACTTACAATCAATTGTCACAATAAACTCAGAACCTTTACCTTGTTCACTATGCACTTCAATTGTGCCACCCATTAAATCCACAATATTCTTCGCAATAGCTAGTCCTAGTCCTGTTCCTTCAATACCATTTTCCGTAACTGTTCTTTCTCTAGCAAAAGAATCAAATAAATGTTTCTGGAACTCTTTAGAGATACCAATACCTGTATCTTTTATACTAAATGAATATGTCGCATGTTTTTCTAATTTACTAGGTGTTTCTGTAACACGAATATTGATCATGCCACCAACAGGTGTAAACTTAATCGCATTACTAATAATATTTAGTAGCACTTGGTTTAGTCTTAATTTATCCGTAATGATATCTTCATGAACAATATCTTGAGTATCAATATATAAATCTAAGTTCTTGGAATAGATTTGTCCTTGAATAATTGTTCTAATATCGTGCAAGATATCTGGTAAATGTACATCTGCTTCTTCAATCTTTACACTACCACTTTCAATACGACTCATATCTAAGATGTCATTAATTAGATTTAATAAATGCTTACTAGATGTATTAATCTTTTTGAGATAATCTAATACTCTTTCTTTTTGATCAATATGCGTTACTGCTAAAGCTGTAAAACCAATAATCGCATTCATTGGCGTACGAATATCATGACTCATGTTATTTAAGAATACGGTCTTTGCTTTATTTGCATGTTCTGCTACAGCTAAGGCATTTCTTAAGGCTTCTTCTTGAGCAAATTCTTTTTCTTTTTGTTCTGTTACATCACTTGTCGCGAAAATAATCGCAGATGCATTATCTTTCTCGTCTATTTCTTGAGGAACAATTGTAGAAGTCATCCACTTCTTATCTTTTGTTTGGTAAGTAAAAGATAACGCTTCTTTTCCTTTTAAACGGGTATTTATCGTATCTAAATTTACAAAGTCTAAGTACTCGTTTACATCATTTTGACTAATATAATTTGTTACATAATCTAATAACTCAGTTCTAGAGAATGTTGTCCTCTTATTTAGCTCACCTTGATATGTAGCACTTTTAATCACTTCAATTTCGTCTTGTTTTAAGTCAACAAGTGTAATTGTAGAATATGCACCACCTAATGCATTAATAGTTTGTAGACGCTTTTGTTCTTGTAGAATCGCATTTTTTTCTAAGCGATTTCTTCCTTGGATATAGAGTAAATAAGCAAATACAGCAATAAAGATATATAGAGAAATGATAATACTACGCGTCATGAACACTTGCAAAGCAGGGAAGAAGATATAAATTGTATAATCTTCCATCGCTTCTCTTGTGCCAAACCAAATATTCTTATTGGCTTTGATTTTAACAATTTCTCCATCTACAAATTTTGTATCATTACTAACTAATCTTTTACAATCATCAATAGATAATCCTTGTAAAGAAGATGCGTTTGTACTAATTACTTTTGTATCATCACATACCGCAACAATACCATTCATTTCAAAAGGGAAATCCTTAAATAAATCTTCAATGATTAAATCCCCATTAGCTTCACTTAGTTCTTCCTTTTGAACATAGGTGACAATTAGTCCTTTCGCATCACTTCTAGCAATAACCGCAAAGTCATAAGTAATTCCATCTCTTATATAACGATTTGTATATGTCTTTTCAGGGTAATCTAATATATCTTTTACATAGCTATTACTAACTAGTTCTTCCCATAATGTAAAAGACTTGTCATTTGTATACGTTGATACAGCATTTAAATCTTCATCTAAGATATAAATACCATCTAATCTTTGTTCACTTGCATAGCTTTCTAGCATGTTACTAGCATAAGAAGAATCTCTTGTAATATTCTCATTTAGTTCAACTGTTTTATCTAATAAACGCGTTAAACTCTTTACTCTATCGTTAGCACTATAGTTTTCAAAGCGTGTAATACGCCTCTTTACAAAGGTAATGGTTTCATCTAGTGTTTTTTCTAAATTATCATGGTCTATCGCAGTAAATGTAGACCATAAAACTACACCAATTCCTAATAATGCAAGAAGTAATACTTTGGAAAGATAAGATTTTTTCTTCTTCATTCGTCTTGTTCTCCTTCCCATATTACTTTTTCATCATCTAATCCATATTTATCAACAATCTCACTAAAAGAGCCATCATCTTTCATCTCATTTAATGTTTGATTTAACGCTTGCACTAATTCAACATGTGTTCCTTTTTCAAAAGCTACACCGATTTCTGATGTATATGGGCTTTCTTCTAATAAGCGATAAGCACCATCACTATCTTGTATTAATTCATTAATTAAAGCTTCATGCCCCGCAATCGCATCCACATATCCTTTACGAATAGAAGCGAACATATCTGCAGTAGAAGCATACGTATTGACTTGTTTTACTTTAGGTAAACTAGATTCTTCTATATGTAAAAATAAGTTCATTGCCTTTGTGGTAACTTGAACGCCAATTCTTTTATTTTCTAAATCTTGTAAATCATAGATGTCACTTTTTGATTTCACCGCAACAACTTGTCTACTATACATATAAGGTCCTGCCCACTCATAGTCATTTTCTCTACCTGTATAAGTAAAACAACTCCATATACAATCAATCGTTCCATTCTTTAGATATTCTTTTTTCTTTTCCCAATCAATAAGTTTAAATTCAACCTGGTATCCTAATCGACTAAATGCAGTACTAGCTAGTTCTACGTCAATACCAGCATAATTTCCTTGATTATCTAAATAGCTATAAGGTTTAAATTCATCTATTCCTACAACTACTGTAGGAAGATTAGACTCTTCTTCTTTTGTTGTACTTTTACAACCGAATAAACCTATATTTAGTAACAATACAAAGCAAATTACGATTAACTTGCAATTTCTTAATATTTGTCGCATCTTTAGCATCCTTTTTACACACTCACGCTAGTTATTTAACCATATTTATAGACGCATTTCCACAAGAACTAGCCACATTCTCTTTATTTTATTCTTAACTTCTTTTTTCCACCCTTTTAACATTACTAAAGTAGTATTATAACTAGAAGTATTCTAGTTAGGAGGAGCCATATATGCTAGAAGAAAACACAGAGTTAGCGATGAAAAGAAAACTATTTGAAGAACATTCTATAGGTCTATATGATGTACAGAATGCTAGAGACTTAGGTGGATATAAAACGTTAGATGGTCATACAGTTAAATCTAGCTTATTAATTCGTTCTGGTAGATTAACAGATGCGTCTTATGATGATATTCATATTCTTAAAGATGTATATCATTTAGGTACGGTAGTAGATTTTAGAATCAATGCAGAGCGTATCAATTCTCCTGATGTAAAAATAGAAGGTGTAGAGTACTATACATTACCACTAGTAGATGATTCTTCATCGATGGTTGGTGGTACGCACAAGAAATCTTCTAATAACCAAAATCCATTAGAATTCTATTTAAATATTATTCGTTCAGGACATGGCCAAAGTGATATGTATACGAAATTATTTAAGAGTGAAAAGTTCATTCATGGGATGACTACATTCTTTCAAATTCTATTAAATAATGATGGTTATCATAGTATCTTATGGCATTGTGCAGCAGGTAAAGATAGAGCAGGCAGTGCTGCTGTACTGACATTACTTGCATTAGGGGTAGATATAGATACTGTATTATTAGATTTTGAATTATCAAATATTGCCTATGAAGAATGGATTCATAAAAGAGTAACCCAAATGTCTCGTTATACTCGTGATCCTCATATCTTAACGACTGTAAGATCATTAAGTGGTGTAAATGTAGACTATATGCGTAATGCGATTAGTGCTTGTGTACTAGATTATGGAAGTGTAGAAAATTATCTAGAAACTTGTATGCATGTTAAAAAAGAAGACTTAGCAGAATTAAAAAATAAATATCTTGAATAATGTATACTACTAGTGATGGAGGTATGGAATGAGTACAGTAACAAAACGTGCATTAGAACAATCTCTTAAAAACTTACTTTTACAGAAACCAATCACCAAAATCACCATAAATGATATCGCAGAAGATTGTGGTATCAATCGTATGACATTCTATTATCATTTCAAAGATATCTATGACTTAGTAGAATGGTCTTGTCTAGAAGATGCTAAAAGAGCATTAGAAGAAAAGAAAACACATGATACATGGGAAGTTGGCTTCTTACAAATATTTGAAGCAGTAAAAGCCAATAAACCATTTATCATGAATGTTTATAACTATATTAATCAATCACAAGTAGAACGTTATTTAACGCCTCTTGTCGATAATTTATTAATGGGTGTAATTGAAGAAGAGTCAAAGAATATAACCGTACGCGATGAAGATAAAGAATTTATCGCTAGAATCTATTCTTATATTCTTATTGGTATCATGCTAGATTGGATTAAGAATGATATGAAAGATGATCCAAAACTCATCATTGATAAGCTTTCTGTATTACTCAAAGATTCTATCTCTAACGCTCTTATCCGATTTAAGTTTTAAAAAAGTGGCTATGCTTAATGCATTAACCACTTTTTTTATTTATTCGTATTAGTCTTCAACAGAAGTTCTAACTAGATTATATCCACCAACGTTACAGCCTTTGGCTTCATAAATCTTGTTACCCCATCTATCAAATACATTACCACACGAGTCTGTTGTGAATGGTCCGCCATCATCCCATCCACTAGTACTCTTAGATGAACTCTTCTTTGTTTCTGCAGTAGCAGTTGGTGCTACTGTAGGAGAAGCAGTAGGACTAGACGTTGGAGTTACAGTTGGAGTTGGCGTAGGTTTTGTATAGTTATATGTATACTTTTCTTCATAGCTTGATGCGTAATAATCTTTTTCATTACTTGGATTAGCAGTAATGGAAATTGTATATTCCTTACCACTAGTTAACTTATCTGCTTTAACAACTAAACTACCTGTAGTTGATGTGTATGTTTCTTCACCTACTTTAACTGTATAATCTTTAGCATTTTGATCTGTAGTCCATGTAATTGTTAAATCACCAGTATTAGCATCTACAGTTTCAGATGTAATTGTAGGTTTAGTTAATGGTTCTTTGTAAGTAACAATCGCATATATACATGCAAATTTATCTGAGCTAAATGGAATAGCATTATCAACTAAAGACGTCTTTTCCTCTGTTACTGGGGTAATACTAAAACCTTCTTCATCATTATAGATGCGATACAAAGTATATTTCTTACCTTCAACTTTAGATAAAGTATCTTCATCTAAGAATAATGTGGCATTCGCTTTTTCTGTTAATGTTTCAATTGCGGCATGATTCCAAGATGCGTCTATAGCTTCAAGATAAATCGCTAGCGGAATAGCTTCAGATACATTTTCTTGTGTACTTAAAAATTTCGTTAATTCAACTTTTTCTTCTGATTTATTCCACTGTTCAGAAAAATCAAATGGTACATTACCAATGTAATATGTATCCCCTTCACCATAAATTCCAGAAGTAACGATTATTTCATCACCCTTATTGAAATCACTATCTCCACTAACTTGAATACATTGATCAATACTATTTGCAGCGATTTCATCTATAGCAATTTCATTATTTACTACTTCATAATCTGTGGTATTACCATCAATTACTTCGTATCTATCTTGTTCATCACTCCATACAACTTTATAACCATTCTCTAAATATTCAGACACATCATTTGAATATAAGCCACCAGAAATCTCTATACTTGGTGCTCCACCTGGATATTTTGCTTTTAAATCGTTATAAACAGCTACAGTAGGAATTAATAAATCAGAACTACCCACTTTTCCTACACGGTTGCCTGAAACAATAACATCTGCTTCTCCTGAAATATATGTTTTACCAGATCTAGCTAAAACACCAACACCTCTTTCAACATAGATTAGTCCACCTGAGATATTTAATATTCCATCTTGAGGATGATAAATACCACAAGCAATATCACCATTCTCTAGTGCATCATCACTAACTGTTCCGATGAATTTACCACCTTTGATTGTAATTGTTGTGCCACCACAATTTTCCCTACCACTTCCTGCAACAACCGCATTACCAGTAGCTTTAATTACACCATCATTTACCCAAAGAACTGCTCCATTACCTAATGCATCAAGTGCAGAGTCACCATTATTATTGATAATATAACCACCATTAATTGTTGCAGAAGAATAAATGGCTTCGCCTTCCCCAAGCAAATTCCCATATACATCTATTTTGCCTTGGATTGTGCCACTTTCTAGCCAAACTGCGCCATTATTTCCTATAGCAATTCTTCCAATAACACTTCCAGAAGTATATTCAACATTAGCACCTGATACTTTTGGCTCAGTTTTTTCAGCCTTATGATCAACGATTACTAACTGTGTTCCATCATCCACAACCCATAATGCATCATCCGCATCCGAAATAGTTAAATTATACCCATTTAAATCAATTGTAACTTTTGCTTGATTTTCAACTTGAAGCCAATCAAACGTATAGTTTTGATCAAGTTGAACTTTACATGATTGGGTAATAAAACCACCATTTCCATCTGGTTCAATTACTTGATCCAGAGTTTTTATTTCTTCTTCTGTTTCTTGTGATGTTTCTCCTAATGTGCCTGTTTCTTCTTGCCCTTCAGCTTTGATGTTTGTACTAACAGAGAAAAGCAAAGCAATTGTAAGAACGCTTGTTACTATTTTTCTCATTTTCTTTCTCCCTCGCCCATTTATATGTAAATTTTATTACTCACATATTTATATAGCAAGTTAAAACGATGCATTTACAAGCCTTTTTTACATATAAAAAAGTGATTATTTGCTTGTTGCATCTAACCACTTCATTTATTCTAAT
>CAVIQY010000047.1:0-17523 GCA_963645035.1 bacterium
GAAGGTGCAATGAATAAAGCCCTTGCTGTCGCAAAGAAAATGTTATCAAAAAACAAACTTTCTCTTGAAGATATTTCAGACTATTCTGGGCTTTCTCTCGATAAAGTTAAAGAGTTATCACAAGAGATTAATAATCATTAACATTATGGGTTTAAAAACAAACTCATTCTTTACAAGCTTAGCCTGATACACATTTGTATGGAAGTAGAGACGATGAAAAACATATCTAACCTAAAAAGAGGACAAAAAGTAGAATTAATTTTAAAAGGCAATTATAGATTTGAAGGTACTGTTATTTCTGTAGAATCTGATTCATCACGAGATGATTTAGAAATGGTTGTTTATTTATCTTTAGAAAATAGTGATATCGGTTTTTTTGCACATCAAAGTGAAATAGAAAAATATAAAATCCTTGGATAAAAAGAGAAACTTAGCTATATGGAATTTTGCGAGCGATGCTCGTTTCAAGAGTATTAACATTATGCTATAAAAAAGCCTCGAGTTTCTTACATAAATAAAAAAAAAAAAAAAAAATCATCTAGATTTTATAAAAGTAAAACTTTTTCCTGGGATTTAATTATAAACACTGCAACATTTTCCTGGGATTTATATAAATCAATCAAAACTTTTTCCCATAAAATGAATTATAATGGTGATGGTGGTGATTATTATGCTTAAAAGAAAATTCATGAACAATTTATTAGATTGGAAAAAATCTCAAGATTCTAACAAAGCAAAACAATGTCTTCTTGTTAAGGGAGCTCGTCAGGTAGGAAAAAGTACGATTATTGAAGAATTCGGCAAAACAAACTATGAAAATTTTATTAGTTTGGACTTTCGAAAAGAAAAAGATTTAGGAAGTATTTTTGATGGATCTTTCGATGTAAATTCACTAATTGGTAAAATCAGTTTATTACGCCCAGGTATTCAATTTGTTCCAGGAAAAACACTTTTATTACTAGATGAAATACAAGATTGTCCTAATGCTAGGGCTTCACTAAAATATTGGGCCTTAGATGGTAGATTTGATGTTATTGCGTCTGGCTCTTTACTAGGTGTTTCTTTAGCAACTTCCTCTGTTCCTGTTGGCTACGAAAAAACAGAAACTTTGCACGCTATGGATTTTGAAGAATTCTTATGGGCTTTAGGAATTAATGAAACTGCAATTGATAGTTTAAAACCTTATTTTAGTAATGGCGAGCACATTCCAGATTCAATTAATAATAAAATGTTTGAATATCTAAGAACATATATGATTACAGGAGGAATGCCAAATGTAATTAATCAATATCTAAAAACCCATGACTTTTTCGCAGTAGATCAAGAGCAAAAAGTAATCATCGATGGTTATCATGATGATATTGCTTGTTATACTGAATCAAATGAGCGGATTAAAGCAAGATCGTGTTACGAGTCCATTCCTAGACAATTGCTAAAAGATAATCACAAATTTCAATATAAAGAAGTGAAAGAAGGAAAAACAGCTTCCTATTTCATGAGTAGTATTGATTGGATAGAAAACTCTGGCATTGCTACTAGATGTTATAACTTATTTGAGCCTGCATTTCCAATAAAAGGATATATTGATGAAACTAAATTTCGTCTATATATGAATGATATAGGATTATTAATTGCCTCATACGGATATCAAACAAAAAATTCTGTCTTTACCAATCAATTATATGGAAATTTAAAAGGTGCAATTTATGAAAGCTTAATTGCAGACTTTTTAATCAAGAAAAATTATCCTCTTGTGTATTATAAGAATCAAAAAGGAACTCTTGAATTAGAATTCTTTATAGAAAAAGATTCTGCTATCATTCCTGTAGAAGTAAAAGCAAAAAATTCAAAAACAGCATCTTTAAATACATTTTTAGAGAATAATCATATTCCTTATGGTTATAAATTTATTACAGGTAATTCTGGTATAGATGGCAAAAAAATCACTCTTCCTCTATATATGGCAATGTTTTTATAATACAATATCTCCATTAGTCTAAAAGAGGTGGACATGAGGAAATATTTTGGAGATGCCAAATTCTATAAAACTGTATTAGTAATTGCTGTTCCATTATTAATTCAGCAATTAATCACAAGTTTTGTAAATATGTTAGATAACATTATGATTGGTCAAACAGGAACACTTGCGATGAGTGGTGTATCTGTTTCTAATCAAATCATTACTGTATTTAACTTAGCGATATTTGGTTCTGTTGCAGCATCTAGTATATTTGGTGCTCAATTTGCAGGCAAAGAAGATAACGATGGAGTAAGACATTGTTTACGATTCAAACTCATTGTCGAATCCCTTATTGCTATATTATTTATTTCTATATTCATGTTATTTGGAAATAAATTAGTTAGCTTATTCCTACATTCTGAACAAAATGATGTAAGTGATGTTGCTCAAACGATGTCATATTCTTTGGATTATTTACGTATCATGACTCTCGGTTTTATTCCTTTTGCTTTATCACAATCGTTATCCTCATCCATGCGTGAAGCAGGAGAAACTAGATTACCAATGGTTGCTAGTATTACAGCAGTTGTAGTTAACTTCATTGGTAACAGTATTTTAATCTTTGGTTTATTTGGTGCTCCTGCATTAGGGCCTACTGGAGCCGCTATTGCGACAGTCATATCGCGTTTTGCAGAGTTAGCTGTCATTATCTTTTTTGCTAGAACAAATCATGATCGATTTCCATTTTATGATGGCTTATTCCATAACTTTTCTATTCCAATGTCACTAATAAAACGAATCTGTATCAAAGGATTTCCTCTTGTTTTAAATGAATTACTTTGGGCAATAGGACAAGCAATGATTACACAATGTTATTCTACTAGAGGAATTGATGCTTTAGCCGCATATAATATTTCTTCTACTATTACAAACTTATTCTTTGTATCAAATATTGCGATGGGAGATAGTATTTCCATATTAGTTGGTCAACAACTAGGTGCTGGCAAAACAGAAGAAGCGATAGATACAGATCGTAAGATGATTGTGTTTACCGTTATGGTCGCGATTATTTTTGGTACATTATTACTGATCTTAGCACCTAACTTTCCAAACTTCTATCAAACAAGTAGTTCTGTAAAAGAGATTGCGACAATTATGTTACGATACGGTGGCTTAACAATGTGGATTTCTGCAATCTATAATGCAAGTTACTTTACCTTAAGATGTGGTGGAAAAACAATTATTACATTCTTATTTGATTCTGTAGGAACGATATTTGTTAGTTTTCCTATCGCTTATATCCTTGCACATTTTACAACAATGAATATTGAACATATGTACCTAACAATTTGTTTAGTAGACTTATATAAAGTTATTCTTGGCTTATTTTTAGTAAATAAAAAAATCTGGGTGAATAATTTAGTTAATAAAGCGTAATCATATCGAAAGAAAGAGTAGAAACCATCCATTCTACTCTTTTATCTTCTAATTATTTTCTTTAATGAAAAATAAATGATTGGTAATAATACAATATGCATCACTATTGCTGGTACTGTAGAAATAAAGTAAGAAGTTATCCACACCTTTAAGGTATAACTACCGCCTAATATTACAGCATGTACAATTCCACCAATAATTCTCCCTACTAACATGGAAATAATTAATGAACTATATACTTTTACTTGTTCCTGTTGTGTTTGAAATAATCTCATCATTAGTCCTGCAATAAGTCCATATGTTGGTAATTCAAAACACATTGCAAGTAACATAGATCCTTGTGGCATACCATATAACAAATGATTTAATAATGGACAAAGTAATCCAACTATCATTCCTTCTATAGGACCAATAAGTAATCCTGCTAGTAATGGTGAAATATGCATTGGAGAAAATAGTACACCACCATTAGGAATTAATCGGATTACTGGTGGTAATACTAATCCTATCGCAATCATCATTGCTGTAAGTGTTAATGTTTTTGTATTCTTCAATCTTTATCTCCTAATATTATCTTTCTTACTTCTTCTATCGACATGTTCTTTTCTTTTGCGATTTTTGCAAGATCTTCATATTCTAGTTTTTCCCTTGTTGTATGATAACCTGTACTTTTCTTCACACGAACTTTACCTAACGAAGTATCAATTTCTTCTACATGTCTATCTAGTGCGTGTCTAATACATGTAGACTCTCTAATACCAAGAGTTGTTAAATGTTTAAACATGAGTTCAATCATCTTATCTTTATCTGATATTCTACACATGCATGTAAAAACATAACCTGGACGATTCTTTTTCATATGAACTGGAGTAACATATACATCTAATGCATGATTGGCAAATAAAATATCATATGCAAATCCAATATCTTCAGCTGTCATATCATCAATGTTGCATGTTAACTCACATACTTCACCATCATCATCCATTTCTCCTAGAAATGCTCGTACACAATTGGCTACAGGAAAGTCTTTATTTCCCATTCCATAACCTATCTTTTCGGTTTTCATTGTAGGTTGTGCTTCAAATGAAGTAACAAAATATTTTAATAATGCTGCACCTGTTGGTGTACATAGTTCTGCATTTATTTGTCCAGAATATGTAGGAATTCCTCTAAGAATAGATGCTGTTGCTGGAGCAGGGACTGGTAAAATACCATGTGCACATTTCACCATACCATTCCCTAATGCAATAGGTGACGCAATAATTCTATCCGCATGAATCATTTCAATTAAAATACAATTTCCAACTATATCTGCTAAAGCATCTAATGTACCAACTTCATGGAAATGAATATTTGTTAGTTCTATTCCATGAACTTCACTTTCTGCTTTTGCTAGAATTTGATATACATTTTTCGCATTTGTTTTTACTTCATTAGAAACTGATAGATGATCAATGATAGAATCTATCTCTTCTAAATTCATTCCCGAATGCTTCTCATGATGAGTGTGTCCTTCATTTTGAATATTAGCTTGAGGAAAATGATTTAGGATGATTTGTTGAATCTTTTCATAAGCTATCGTGCCTAGATCATGATTATAGTTATAGAACAAAGTATGATCTTCATAAGATACATTTGAGATACCTTCTAGTTCTTCAATATGATCTAAGATATGATGCATACTAGAATCATCTACACCATCAACATGTAGCTTAAATAAAGCATTCGCATCAATAGATTTTTCTTCTTTCCCCTGAATTAAAACTTGCATATGTGTACCTAGAATTCCACATTTTGTGGATGGTACTGCATGAAATTGAATTTCTTCTAATCCTAAAGAATTCATCTTCTGAATAAATGCATCTTTATCCACAAGTTCACTCAACGCGCCCATAAGCATATCCCCAGCGCATCCCATTTTACATTCTAGATATAACGTTCTCATTGATTTCCTCTATTCTAATGTTTGTGCTACTCTCTCTAACCATTCACGGATTTGAATGTGTTGTGGACATTGCATTTCACATTGACCACATTTAATACAACTACTTGCTTTACCATGAGGTTCTTTTACAGCAGATTCATAACGATCCTTTGCCCTAGCAGTATTGTTATAAATTAATTCAAAATTCATTGCCGCAAAGATATCTGGAATTTGAATCTTCATTGGACAACCTTCTGTACAATAGTGACAACCAGTACATGGAATTTGTTCGATAGATTGTAAAATATCCATTGCTTGTTCAATGACCTTTTGTTCTTCTTGAGATAATGGTTTGAAGTCACTCATATAAGACAAATTATCTTGCATTTGTTCAATATTACTCATACCTGACAAAACAACCATAATACCTGGTAATGAAGCTACAAAACGTACTGCCCATGACGCTAAACTAGCATTAGGATTGGCTTTCTTCAATAGATCCGCTACAGGTTTTGGAGGATTTGCTAATGTTCCTCCCTTAATTGGTTCCATAACAACAATTGGTTTATTGTGTTTACGAGCAACTTCATATACTCCTTTAGAATCAACACTTGGATTATTCCAATCGGCATAATTAAGTTGTAACTGAACAAATTCTACATCATCATGTTCAGTTAGAAGCTGATCTAATAATTTAGCAGTACCATGAAATGAGAAACCATAGTGTTTAATTAGACCTTTTTCTTTTAATTCTTTTACATATTCAAATAGATTCCATTCTTCATACTTTTGAATATTACGTTCACTAATTGCATGTAGTAAATAGAAATCAATGTAGTCTACGCCTTCTCTTTCTAATGAAACATAAATTTGATTTTTAGCATCTTCTATCGTATTTGCAACACTCGCATTTAGTTTAGAAGTAATATAGTACTCTTCTCTTTTGTGTCTAGAAGTAATTGCTTTTCTAGCAGCGTCTTCACTTCCTTTATAAACATATGCAGAGTCTAAATACTTTAAACCACCATCTAAGAACATATTTGCCATCGTAGCTGTTTGTTCAATATCAATTACATCATTTTCTTCGTCTTCTCTTGGTAATCTCATTAAGCCAAAACCAAGCTTAGGCATTTTCTCCACAAATTCTTTCTCCAACATAGAACATTCCTCCATCTGTTACTAAAAATATAAACCTAAAGTTCACTTTAATTGCAAGTATTATTTTTTTAGTCATATTTTTTCTGCATATAAATGTTGGATTTTACTCTTTTCTGCATATTTTTTTGCATTTTATATGCAGAAAGCAAATTTCTATATGCAGAAAAAGGTCTATCATTTGCATTTTCTTCGTTAATCATACAAAATCTAGAGTACATAGGAGATAACACATGGAACTCACTCAAGAAGCTTTAATACAAATGATTCTCTCAAATACTTTTATTCCACCTTATATCATCGCAATAGATGGAAGATGTGGATCAGGAAAAACTACACTTTCAAAAGAAATTCGTAATAGATATAAGTGTAATATTGTTCATATGGATGATTTCTATTTACCGTTTAGTCAAAGAACGGATGAGATTATGGCTAGGCCTGGTGGAAATATTGATTTTGAACGATTATTAAATGAGATTATTCTTCCTCTTCATGAAGGTAAAGTAGCTATCTATAAGCCATATAATGTGCATCAAAATACATATTTACCTTCTATCACTCTTGATCCAAATGTATTAACAGTATTAGAAGGATCATATAGTTGTCATCCTAATTTAAGACAGTATCTTAATTTATGCATATTCATGGATATCTCTAAAGAATTACAACTAGAAAGAATAGAAAAAAGGAATCCTATGAAATTAGAAGCCTTTAGAACGATGTGGATTCCTCGAGAAGAGTATTACTTTGATACTTGTGGTATAAGAGAAAACTCAGATTACATCATTATGAATAGATAAAAGAAAAAAGTGTAGAAGCATTTGCAACTACACTTTTCATCTACAAATTATTGATTCAAATCAATTACTTAACGTTAGCGAAGTATTTGATTGTACGAACCATTTGTGATGTATAAGAGTTTTCGTTGTCATACCAAGAAACAACTTGTACTTGGTAAGTTTCATCATCAATCTTAGCAACCATTGTTTGGTTAGCGTCGAATAATGAACCGAATCTCATACCGATGATATCGCTAGAAACTAGCTTTTCTTCAGTATAACCGAATGATTCGTTAGCAGCAGCTTTCATAGCAGCGTTGATACCTTCAACAGTAACATCCTTGCCCTTAACTACAGCATGTAAAATTGTTGTAGAACCTGTAGGAGTAGGAACACGTTGAGCAGCACCGATTAGTTTGCCGTTTAATTCAGGAATTACTAGACCGATAGCCTTAGCAGCACCTGTTGAGTTAGGAACGATGTTGCAAGCACCAGCTCTAGCTCTTTGAACATCACCTTTTCTTTGTGGACCATCAAGAATCATTTGGTCACCTGTGTAAGCATGAACAGTTGTCATGATACCAGAAGAAATAGGAGCATAGTCATTTAATGCTTTAGCCATTGGAGCTAAGCAGTTTGTTGTACAAGAAGCTGCAGAAATAACTGTATCTTCAGCTTTTAATACATCGTGGTTTACATTGTAAACGATTGTTGGAAGATCGTTTCCTGCAGGAGCAGAGATAACAACCTTTTTAGCACCAGCCTTAACATGAGCTTCAGCTTTTGCTTTAGATGTATAGAAACCTGTACATTCTAGAACTACGTCTACATTTAATTCACCCCAAGGTAATTCTTCAGCCTTTGGATTTGCATAAATTGTAATTTCTTTTCCATCAACAGTGATAGAACCTGGAACTTTAACAGTCTTTCCATCTTCTGCTAATTCTGCTTCTTTATAAGAAACTGTGTGTTTGTTTTCACCAAACTTACCGCAGAAACCACCTTGAGCAGAATCATACTTTAATAAAGTAGCTAACATCTTAGGAGATGTTAAATCGTTGATAGCAACTACTTCATATCCTTCAGCATCAAACATTTGTCTGAAAGCTA
Organism: bacterium; assembly: GCA_963645035.1. Classification (GTDB taxonomy): domain Bacteria; phylum Bacillota_I; class Bacilli_A; order Erysipelotrichales; family Erysipelotrichaceae; genus Bulleidia. The sequence goes on from CAVIQY010000047.1 coordinate 8,369, forward strand.
GACGGCCGATACGACCAAAACCATTAATAGCAACTCTTACATCTGTCATATTGTCTTAAAAGACCTCCTTTTGTTGCTCTTAAATTATAGAATTTCAAGCACTACTAGTCAAATAATAAATACATATTTGTATCTAATTTATGCGTATATAACGCAATAAAAAGCTTATACAGTTTTTACACCATACAAGCTTTATTTTCCTTCATCAAGGAAGATATGTAGTTTGTGTCTTTAATCCTGCTGCAGTAGTTGGATCTAATGCATTTTCTAGACTTGTAGGAACATTCATTTGTTTACAATATTCATCTAGTGTTGGGAACATTCCAGTTGAATAATATGCATTTACTTCTTCTAGACCTGTATCATCCGCAATAAATGCTGCTTTATAATCTACTAACTTATCTAAGAATGCATCACTTAGTCCTAATGTGTAATTGTATCTACTAGAAGCACCAGTAAGTTGTGTAGTAAATTTAGTCGCATTTGTCATAGTTGGAGCTAAATTCATTAAGAATGGAGCTGTAATGATAATCTTAGTAGGAATAATTTCATAATATACAGAAGCACCTTTGCTCATTGTGTTTGTAATATATTCTAACTTAGTAGCTCTAATTTCATCCGCATCTGTCTTATTCAGAATAAATAAAAACTCTCATATCAATCGATATAAGAGTCTATATTTTATCAATTAGTCTTCAACAGAAGTTCTAACTAGATTATAACCGCCAACATTGCATCCTTTGGCTTCATAAATCTTATTGCCCCATCTATCAAATACATTACCACATGTATCTGTTGTAAATGGACTTCCATCATCCCATCCACTACTCTTCTTTGATGAACTCTTCTTAGCTTCTGGAGTAGCTGTTGGACTAGCTGTTGGAGCCGTTGTAGGAGAAGCGGTAGGAGCTACCGTTGGTTCAACTGTTGGGCTTACTGTTGGTTCAGCTGTAGGAGAAGAAGTAGGAGTAGGTGTTGGTACTACTTCATCTAATATTTCTTTAACTGTACCTACTCTAATTTTGAAGAAAACATTTCCATAATTAAGCATTATGCTACTGCATGCTCTTACCTTAACCCAAATCACATCTGTAGACTTTAAATTTTCACTATTTTCTTTTACTAATTTCTTTAAATTGATATATGGATCAATTGTTGAATCAGAAGCGTAGTCAGGATCTGATTTTGCACCAGAGCCATCTCCTAAATTAAACTCTTTAAGCTTTGTGCCAGCATCAATTTCTCCACTTTCATTAGATTCATAAACTGTTACATAGAATCTACTGAATCCATTATAATCAGATCTCTTTCCATTTTGATCATAGTATTCTAATGCACCTGTACGAGCACAATCGAATGTTAATTTACCAGAAGAACCATCATATTTAGCATTCATTTTATTTTCGTCACCAGTTTTACCTACTACTGAGAACGCATCGTTATACATAACATATGTTTGAACTAAGCCAAAATCTTCTGCAGTTACAGTGGCATTTTTAACGCGTCCTGTGTTATTAGCTTCTATCGTTAAAATGTTAGTGCTAGGATCATAAACAGCTCCTAAATTTGTATTTAATAACGCTTGGCATAATGATCCACTAGCAATTACATTTTCTCCAAATGCATATCCAGATTGTAGTTTAAGACGAACAGCTTTATATCCATACCCACCAGTTAATTCTTGAGTAAGATCACCTGAGCCTTCAACAAGTTTTAATCCATCAGGAAGTGTTAAAGAAACTTTTGATGTTGTTATGGAATTAACTGTACCAACTTTAATATAGAAATAACATTCAGATTCATAAACTTTTTCACCATCATAACAAGGAGATACTTTTACCCAAACAGTATCTGTATCAGCGAATTTAGCTTTATTATCATATACATATTTCTTTAAATTAATATATGGATCAGTTGTAGATGTTGAAGCATATGTAGCATCTGCATTTTTCCCACCAAGACTTAAACCACCTACTAGTGTTAAAGCAGTCTCTGACTCACCTTTTAATACTTCAGCATAGAATCTAGTAAAGCCTGAGCTAGCAATGTAATAGCTCTTAGAACCCTCCGAATTATAAAATTCTACTGGTCCAGTATTTTTGCATTCAAATTCAAGCTTACCTGTTTCAGTACTGTATGTTGCTTTCATCTTGTTTGCATTATCTGTTGATCCAACAATAGATGTACCGCCATACATAATATAAGATTGTTTTACCCTAAATTTATCATTTGTAATTGTAACTGTTGTTGATGTAACATCACTTGATGATTTACCATCTGCTAAAGAAATTGTTACTTTGTCTGTTGTCGTCTTTCCTTTATCAGTATATCTACCATTATCATAACCATCTAGTGTTGCCTTTAAATTTGAATCACTTAGAGCACGATTTAATAATGTTAAAAAATCAGATGTTAAAGCATATCCGCTCTTAGGTTCAATTTCAATATTTGTAAAATCAGTACCATCATTTAAATGTTGCTCATCAGTTCCTGTAGCTGATACTAGTTGTAAAGAATCTGGTAGATTAATTTTCACAACTACTTCATCATCCGCAAATGCTGTAACCGGTAAGATTGCTAAAGCCATAACTAACGCTAAAACAAAGCTACAGATTTTATTGAATACTTTATTTTTCATATAAAATACACCTCCCTTAAAATAAGTGTTTATACGTCATAAATATTAACATAATTCCTTTTGATTCTCACGAGTATAATTAATATCTTTCATTTAAATATAATGGTTTATCACTTAAAGAATATGCTTCTAGAACATTTTTAATTCTTCGATTAAATAATCTAGAGAATAATTCTGGTGAATTTAATCTAACCATTACGACATCATGTACTTTTCTCGTCGCATTAGGGAATAATACACTTAAATTTTCTGCTTCTGATACATATAAATGAATTGTAGATCTTTCTTGTAATGCACCATTCATTAATTTAATTAATGTCATCGAATCTAAATAAATACATTCACTTACTACTGCTTCTCTACCTTGTATTAAGATAATCGCATAGCCTTGTATCTGATTACGGGCATCATAATAACCAATAATTTTTCCCCCGCGAGAAGATACTTCTTTTTTGATATTTGCAAAATCTTTTAAATCTCTTGCGACAAATCCATTAAATCTTCTAATAAAGGAAGAATATACTTTTAACATATCGATAGCACTTACTTCATATGCACATCCATAGTTTGTAATTCTTTTTACATCTTCTCTTTGAATGATAAATTCATTTTGTTGATAGATAGGTAAGAAACCATAAGGCTTTAGGATTTCTTCACTTTCTGCTCTAGCTAAAGTAATTAATTCCGAATGATTACATGCATCAAGAACTGTATCTAAGACATTTTTGATATATCCATATCTTCTATAGTCTGGTAGTTCACATAAGCCACTAAGCATACTAGCTTGTATCACACGTCCATTAAATACTAATGGATGAGGAATACGACAAATCGACGCAACAGCTTTACTATCTTCTACATATGCATATCCATATTCAGGTTTATAGATTTCTCTAAAGAAAAAATCAATATACCTAGGATTTTCTAATGTATATGTTTTACTCCATATATTTTTTATACTTCCAGATAATGCGGGATCTTTAGTGATGATCATATTGATTATCCTCTTTCTCTACAAATTCAGCTTCGATTACTTCGGCATTTTCTCTTTTCTTACGAGCTACTTGTTCTCTAAAAAGTTCTGATTCTAAATCTTCTTGTGCTTGAATTTCTTCTTCCTCAGCCTTTTTGATATCATGTTTATTCTTTAAATAAAGAATAAGTATACCTATAGCTAATACAAGTAAAACAGGCCAGAATACTCTTACCACTAGCAATACTGCAAAAACTAAAAGTAATAGTGTTATAACAACGGATAAATCATTTCTCATCTACTTTTTCTCTACTTTCTCTCGTAATTCATGAATCTTCACAAAACGATGTTTTAATCCCGACTTGCTAACGGTAACTCCCTTTTTTATTTTATACTCTTCACATAGTTCATTTAAAGAAGCTTCTGGATTTTCTTTTCTTAATTCAATTACATCTAATAACTTCTCATCTAAGTTACTTATTAAACCATGTTCTTCTAGTATTTTTATATCTTCTAATTGATTCTTCGCAGCTTCCATACTTTTTACAACATTCGCTACATCCACATTATTTAAACGTGTCATATTGCTTGTAAAATCTCTAGAAATACGTGCATCTTCAAATGCAAGCAAACTATCTGTCGCTTCAATACATCTTAAGAAATCTGCTATCTTTTCTGCACTTTTCACATAAACAATATAGTGATTTCTTCTATCCATCACTTTAGCAGGAATCATAAATTCATCTAATAATTCTACTAGAAACTTCGCATGTTCCTCACTCGCCGCTTTAATTTCCAAGTGATAGTTCGTTGTTTGTGGCGAATTGATACTTCCTTCTGCCATAAAAGCACCAGTAAGATATGCTCTAGCTGTACTTTCCTTTGAAACAATCTTATGTAATGGTTTATCTAATATTCCTCTAGTAGAATATAAGCCTAAATCCGTAAGTATCTCTCTAACATTACCTTCTAGACGTAACATATAGATTAGATTCTTTTTGAGATTCATTCTTCTTTTTACACTAGGAATAATTTCTACTTCATACAGTTCTTTACATAGTTTATAGATTGTTCTAGATACAGCCGCATTCTCCGTAACAGATACCATCGCAAGACCACGATTAGAAATAGAAATAGATGAAGTAAGTTGAATCAATGCAGATAATTCAGCTTTAGCTTCATCGGTTGTTAATTCTTTATGTGCTACTTCTTGTTTGATATCTTTTGTAAATGACATTAGTTTTCCTTTATAATTTCTTCTAAACTTTTTTCCACTTTATTTACATCATGCCTGATTAGTCCATTATCAAAGCATAATAATTCTTTTTTAATTACTTCATAATCATGTTTTGTTTCACGTAAATAAACAGGTGTACTACCTTGATCTTCATAACGTTTAACATTTTCTTTTGGTAATGCATCACATGCAATCACTACTTCATCTAATGGAGCGTGATGTCTAATTAAAGCATTCGCATGATCTTCAACAGAATAACCATCTGTTTCACCAGGTTGTGTCATTGCATTACAGATATATATCTTCTTTGCTTTAGATTCATGTAATGCTTGTTGAATGTTAGGAATAATAACATTTGGTAAGATACTTGTATATACTGAACCTATACCATAGAGAATTAAATCTGCTTCTAAAATTGCTTTTACGGCATCACTATCTGCTTCTACATGATGATCATAGAATACTTCTTCGATATGATGATCTTGACTAGGAATATTGGCTTCACCCTTTACAATTACACCATCTTCCATACGTGCATATAAAGAAATAATTTCTGTTGTTGCAGGAATAATTTTACCTTTAACTTTTAAGACATCACTAACTACTTGTATCGCTTCTAGAAAACTTCCTGTTTGTTCTGTTAAAGCGGTTAGGATTAAGTTTCCTAAATTATGTCCTTGTACATCAATATCTTCATCACCTAATGACGCAAAACGATAATCCATCAAATCACGCATAACACTTTCTTTTTCTGATAAAGAGATTAATACATTTCGAATATCTCCCATTGCAGGAATATGAAATTGTTTTCTTAATCTACCTGTACTACCACCATCATCCGCAACGGTTACAATTGCACTAATAGAAATATCATCAATTTGTTTTAATGCTCTACAAATTAAAGATTGACCATGGCCCCCACCAATTACTACTACTTTCTTAGTCATTCTTCTCATACTCCTTTATATCTCTATGTTCGATATAACATTTATATGTATCTTTATAGTGTTCATACAAATATCTTGTGATAGATACAGAACGATGTTGTCCACCTGTACAACCAATCGCTACCGTAAAGTGATTCTTTCCTTCTTTCGCATATTGATCAAACATATAATCTGTAAAAGGAATTAATTTACCAACAAATTCTTGTGTCTCTGGTTTATCCATAACATAGTGATATACTTGTTCATCTTTGCCAGAATATGGTCTAAGTTCTACTACCCAATATGGATTAGGCAAGAAACGTACATCAATCATTAAATCAGCATCTAATGGAACACCATACTTATAACCAAAAGAAATAAAGGATAAAGAGAATGTAGGTACTTTTCTTTGACCAAAGTAGGTCACAATCTTCTCTTTTAATTCTTTAGCAGATAAGAATGTTGTATCAATAGTAATAAAAGAATCTTGGATATAGTTTTGAAACATCTGTCTTTCTACAGAGATAGCTTCTTCTAATGTATTTGCTGTATTACTTAATAAAAGAGGATGAGCTCTTCTAGTACTCTTATATCTAGTTAATAAAGATGAGGTACTCGCTTCTAAGAATAATACTCGTACAGATATACCTTCTCCTTTTAATGATCTTAAAAACTCTGGAAAATCTTGTGCTGAAGTAGAGATAGCCACATAGCTATATCTAGGGTCATTACTTACTTCAATCATATCTACGAGTAAGCTAATTAATTGCACAGGATAATTATCAATACAATGGTATCCCATGTCTTCAAAGATACGCACTGCTGAACTTTTACCTGCACCACTCATTCCACTGATTAATACTACTTGTTTTGTTTGTTCCATATTTCTACCTACTGCAACAATTTTAACATGGTTCTGCATTGTGTAATATGAAACATTTTTCGCAAGTTTTTTCTTAACAATTTTTTTACATTAGCGTATTATTTTACCTATGCAAAAAAGAATGTTCTCAAATAAACAACTCGGAAGATTAATTCTTCCTCTGCTCGTTGAGCAACTACTTGTTATGTTAGTAGGTATGGCAGATACAATTATGGTATCTGCTGCTGGAGAAGCTGCCATTTCTGGTGTATCCATTGTCAATGATGTAAACAACTTAATTATTGCGATTCTAACAGCTATTGCCGGTGGAGGGTCGGTTATTGTTACGCAATATTTAGGTAATCAAGATCGTGAAAACACAAAATTATCTGCTTCCCAATTAATTACGATTAGTTTCTTAATTTCCTTAGTATTTGGTATTTTATGTGTTATCTTCCATACAGCTATCTTAAAACTACTTTATAGCAGTGTTGACGCTGATGTTATGGAAAGTGCGAAAGTATATTTCTGGATTACAGCATTATCTTTCCCATTCTTAGGTGTATATAACTCATCTGCCGCACTATACCGTAGTATGAACCGTACAAGCATTACAATGCGTGTATCCATACTTATGAATATTATCAATGTTGTAGGTAACTTCATTTGTGTTTATATGTGGCATATGGGAGCTGCTGGTGTTGCTTGGCCAACATTAATATCAAGAATTGTTGCGGCTATTGTGATGTTCTCTTTATGTTTCATCCAAGATGCACCTATTTCTGTCAATTGGAAAGATATCTTAGAATGGAAACAAGATATTGTATCTAAAATCTTATCTATCGCGATTCCTAATGGTATCGAAAATGGTTTATTCCAACTAGGTAAAGTACTTGTTAGTACCTTTGTCGCAACTTATGGAACTGTACAAATTGCCGCAAATGGTGTCACAAACTCACTTGGTGTCTTATGTTATACAACTGAAATGGCTATGCAATTAGCTGTAGTTACAGTTGTAGGACAATGTGTTGGAGCTAATGATTATGAACAAGCTAGATACTATATTAAGCGAATGGTAATCATGGCTGAAATCATGGCTATCGTAAACAATATTCTATTATTTGTTCTATCTCCTCTTGGTCTAGACTTATATACATTACAACCTGAAACAATCAGTATTACAGAAACTATCTTAGGTATGGAATGTTTAGCTGTAGCTGTATTCCATGCATTAGCGTTCGTTCTTCCAACGTGTCTTAGAGCAGCAGGTGATGCAAAATATACAATGTATGTTGGTGTCATCTCGATGTTTGCCGCAAGAGTAGTTGGTGCTTATGTTCTAGGAACAGTTATGGGCTTAGGAGTAGTAGGTACTAGAATTGCAATGTATATCGACTGGATTGTTAGAATTATTTTCTTTGTTTATCGCTATAAGAGTGGTAAATGGACACAATTTAGAGCAGTCTAATCACTATATGATACTTGCACCGATAACTTGTGTGCGATAAAATTTGTGTGTTATCTATTTTCTCCTTGTCTTTTGATAGTTGTGGTTGTCAGCCTACTTCTATCTTAAGACTTGGAGATTTTTATACTATTTCACATAATGATAAAGCTCTTTTATCAATCAAGTTGTATCTGTAATAGATATAAATTTCGGTATATTACATCAAAGACTATAAATTTCGGTATATTACATCAAAAACTATTGACATTGCTTACTTTTGTGTAAAAATAAAGGGCATAAAAATCTATGTATAGAGGTAGCGACGAAGAATAGTAGCTAAGCGAAGAGGCATCTAGTGATCTTAGTGAAAGGCAACCGTCGCCGAACAAATTAGATAGGCATATCTAGTTTGTGGGGAAGTAGGAAATACCTATTTCACTCCTTCGCAAGAAGAGGCGCTATTATATGTTCGATGAAAGAGTTAGTCGTATGTGTGATGGCACATACGATTTTTATTTATACGAAAAGGAGATTATTAAGATGAGAAAGTTATTCAATGTATTATTAGCTTCTATGATGGTGATGAGTGTTAGTGGTTGTTCTTCATCAAGTTCAGCTAGTACAGATTCTAGTACTTCTACAAGTGACACGACAACTGTATCAAGTGGTGTAGAAGATGGTGTATTAACAATTGCGATGGAATGTGCTTACGCTCCATATAACTGGACACAAACAGATGATTCTAATGGCGCTGTACCAATCAAAGACACAAATGACTACGCAAATGGTTATGATGTCATGATTGCGAAAAAGATTTGTGAAGCAAACGGTTGGGAATTAGAAGTTGTTAGAAGTGATTGGGATTCTCTAGTACCAAGTGTACAAACTGGTGTGATTGATGCGGTTATTGCTGGTCAATCTATGACTGCTGAAAGAAGTGAACAAGTAGACTTTGCTGGTCCTTACTACTATGCTTCATTCGCTATTCTAGTAAAGAAAGATTCTGATTTAGTAAATGCAACATCTATCCATGATTTTGCCGGATACACAGGAACTGCTCAATCCGCAACAA
>CAVIQY010000048.1:0-17282 GCA_963645035.1 bacterium
AAAAACCAATCTATTTTTCTAGACCACAAGCAGATTTGGTTAGAAATAGAGATTACAGCTTTGTAGAAGAAGGCAAAGTGCTATCTATCAACACTTTAGGAAGTCGTGTAAAAGTTTCTTTTGAAGTTCCAGAGTATATGAGCAAGTTTTTTGATGATGGTTGGAAGTTTGGAACAGCTAAACTTGTGCAACTGAAATCTAATTGGTATCTACATATTTCTGTTACAAAAGAAGTAGAAGAATTCTCTAGAGAAGATGTTAAACATGTTGTTGGTATTGATAGAGGACTACGTTTTATTACAACGACATATGATGATTCACAAAAGACTTCTTTTGTGCGTGGTAAAGAGATAAGAAAGAAACGTGACTCCTTTGACAAAGTAAGAGCAGAACTTCAAGCAAAAGGTACAAAATCTGCAAAGCGTGCATTAAAACGTATTTCAGGACGAGAGAACCGTTGGATGAGCGATGTAAATCATCGTATCAGTAAGGCACTCATCAATAAATACGGAAAAGGTACGTTATTTGTACTTGAAGACTTGGAAGGCGTCTCATTTGAAGAAAAGAACCAACGTGGTAAAAAACAGACACACGATTTACGTAATTGGTCTTTTTACGATTTAGAAACAAAGTTAACTTACAAAGCAAAAGAAAATGGTTGCCATGTTATTAAAGTTGACCCACATTACACATCACAAAGATGTCCTCATTGTGGAACAATTCTAAAAGACAATAGAAACCATGATAAGCACTTATACGTTTGTGACCATTGTGGATTTACAAGCAATGATGACAGAGTTGGTGCTATGAACATCTATTTGCTTGGTACACTTTGGGTAACAGGTGAGCAATCACCATCTTTTAAAACAATAAGCTAAGGTTTCGGTATAACCGGAACGCTATCAAACGGGTGATGTCAACCACCCGGTGATGTAACGGCATAGAGGGTAGTATCCCTGCTATTAGAATCCAGGAGAATTTGTATATCAAATTACGTTAGTACTGGAGGTGCTAGTTACAAGCCCACTGGTCCTTGGACCGTGGGTAGTTGACAAATAGGTGCATATATATCCCATATTTTCTTTTTCATTCGCATCCCTTAAAAGTTAGATATATTTAACCAATAGCAGTGTATCACAAATTGTAAAAATGAGTAAAATGAATACAGGTGATAAGCAAAATATGAAAGAAAGAATAGTAGATAAAGAAATAAAATTAGTTCCATATTATGAAAATGATGAAGTGTCATTATTGTGGTATCAAAACAAAGATGTTTGTAAACAAGTAGATAATCGGGATGAACCATATGATTTAGAGTTATTACATCGAATGTATGCTTATCTAAGTACACATGGTGATTGTTACTACATTGAGTATTGTGGAGAACTAGTTGGGGATATTACATTAGAAGATAGTGGAGAAATCGCTATTGTTGTATCAAAAGAATTTCAAAATAAGCATATTGGCAGAAGATGCGTAGTAGATATGATTTCTTTAGCGAAAGAAAAGGGAATGACTACCGTTCAAGCTAATATCTATTCTTTTAACAAACAAAGTGAACGTATGTTTTTATCTATTGGCTTTAAAAAGATTCGCGACGAGTGGTATGAATACAAAATAAAATAGGAGACATTTTCTTGTCTCCTATAGTTTTACTACTTTTCAAGTAACTCTTTTGCAAGAATGAAGTTACCAAGCGTTGCAGAACCATTACCTTTAACAGTAGGGGTAATGATATATTCATCAATAGGTGGAATAGGTAAGTAACCATTTAAAAGTTTTAAGAATTCATCTTTTACTTTTTTTACTAATACTTCATTAGACATTACACCACCACCAAAGATAATGACATTTGGTCTAAAAGATACGGTTACATTTAATGCGGCTTGTGCTAAGTAATAAGCTTCTACATCCCATACAGGATTATCTATTTCTAATAATTCACCACGAATACCAGTTCTTGCTTGTAAACTAGGACCACATGCCATACCTTCTAAACAACCATCATGATATGGACAAACACCTTTAAACTCGTGTTCAACATCTAATGGATGCTTAGAAATAAGGAAGTGTCCCATTTCTAGATGGCCAATACCACCAATAAATTCGTTGTTTTGTATGACACCAGCACCAATTCCTGTACCAATAGTGAAATAAACTAAGCTATCTGCTTTTTTGTTAAGCTTTTTTAATGCATAACTTTCACCATATGCAGAACTATTTACATCGGTTGTGAAATAGATTGGTACATTTAATGCGTCTTGTAATGTCTTTACTACATCAGTATTTGACCAATATGGTTTTGGTGTATTTGTGATATATCCATATGTTTTAGAACTTTTATCAATATCAATAGGACCAAAAGATCCAATACTTAAAGACACAAGATTTGTAAATTTTTTAAAGAATGCAATAGTTTGTTCTAATGTTTCACTAGGAGTAGTTGTCTTAAACTGTGTTTTGTCTACTACTTCAAAATTTTCATTTCCTACTGCACAAACAAATTTTGTTCCACCAGCTTCTAAGCTTCCATATAATTTATCCATATATACCTCATTTAATTTCAAATGCTTTCATCTGACTATATTCTATCGCAATCGTTTCTTTTGAGCTTACTTTTAAATCATCAAATTCATCATAATACATGGAAGTGAGTACTTTCTCACCATGATTGATGTAAATTTCAATTACAGATGTATCTAAGAAAATATCTAAAGAATCAATATGTTTTACTTCTACATCTCTTTGTTTACGATTAGTAAAATCATGATTAAAGAGTAAGGAGAATAAACCATTTTTATAAGTAAGACTTAAGTTATTGATATTGAGTACAAAATCTTCTTTTACTTCATCAATATGGATTTGACTTGCTTTCTGTTCAAATACAGTAGGAGTACTAGATATCGTTACTTTTCTTGTGTTAAACATTAAGTCTTGTATTTCTTTAATTGGATATTGAACGATTTGATGATTTGTAACTGTTAACTCTCTAGGTAAAGATAATGCATTTTGCCAACCATCTTCTATTGTTGGATTAGTATATGATGAATCTGGTAAACCAAGCCAAGCAATTAGAATTCTTCTTCCTTGTTCATCTACAAATGAGTGTGGGGCATAAAAGTCATATCCATAATCTAATGTTTGATAATCATATGCTAGATTTTCTTTGATTCTAAAATAACCGTTTTGATTATCATTTTGGTATAAATAACCTTCTTGTTTAATTCCTTGAGGGCAAGTAATTAAGAATGTTTCATAATCTAATTCGATTAAATCAGGACATTCCCACATATAACCAAATGGTTCTTTTGAACAAATCTTGTTTGAAAATGTCCACTTTTCCAAATCGTTAGATTGATATACTAATACACAACCTACATCATTTTTGTCTCTTGCTCCTAAGACCATGTAGTAAGTGTTATCTTTTTTGAATACTTTAGGATCACGGATGTGACAAGTTAAGTCATTAGGATAATCCGAATTATCTAATACAACTTTTTTCTCACTAAAAGTAAAACCATCTTTTGAATATAGATAAATCGTGTTAGATAAACGACCAGAATGTGTATAATCATGATTTCCAGGTAGTTTTACATTTCCTGTATAGAAGAAATGTAAGCCATCTTCAACTAGACAACAACCACTATATACACCATCTTTATCTAACTCTGTATCAGGATAAAGAGCGATATCTTCATTTTTATAATGTGTAAAATCTTTTGTTGTATAGTGGCCCCAACATTTTGTGTTAGTTCCTAATGCATCACTACTATATTGATAATAGATATGATATGTACCGTTATATTCACATAAGCCATTAGGATCGTTTAGCCAACCACTTATAGGCATAAGATGATATTTCAATCTATAGTCATTTGCTTTGTTAGTCATTCAAGCTTCCTTTCTATATACATAAACTAGTTACAATAGCTTCTACTGTAACTAGTTCTTTTATTTAATTTAGATAAATCGTTTATTTTTCTTCTTTCCAAACAATCATTGTTAGAACAAAGGCGATACCACCAGAAATGAGTAACATAACTGCATAGAGTAGAGGATTATTAATTGTTAAGAAACCAGGAATACCTGTAACACCATATGCTGTAGCACCAAGTCCTGTTAAACTTGCAAACATTGAACCAACAGCACCACCGATAATGGCACAAACAAATGGTTTTGTATAACGCATGTTAATACCGAAGATTGCTGGTTCTGTAATACCTAATGAAGCAGATAATGCAGAAGGGATAGCTACAGATTTTGTTTTAGTTTGTTTTGCTTTAATACCAACAGCTAAGCATGCACCAAATTGAGCAAAGTTAGCTGCACTAGCAATAGGCATCCAAATATTTAAGTTACCAAATTCTTTAGAAGCGAGTAATCCAGCTTCGATAACGTTATACATATGATGTAATCCCATAACGACTGTAATAGGATATAAGCCACCCATAATAAATGCACCAATACCATAACCAATAGTGATTAAGTTTCTTGCGGCTTCTAGAACAACTGTTTCAGCTGAAGAGAAGATAGGACCAATAATTGTAAATGTAAGTAATAATGTTACAAATACAGTTGTTAGTGGAGTAACGAATAAATCTAACATTTCCGGAACATGTTTATGTAGATATTTCTCTACTTTACACATGATAAATACAGATATCATGACTGGTATGACATGTCCTTGATAACCTAATACATTGATTTGACCTAATGTATAAGAACCTATCTTTAAGTGACCAAATAAGTACCAAACATCATAACCGTTAGCAGCGTTCCAACCATTAGTTAATGTTGAGTGAATCATTGCTAAACCAATAACTGCACCTAAGAATGTATTACCACCAAATACTTTTGCACAAGATACAGCAACTAGTACTGGTAAATAAGCAAATGCAGTATTCGCAATCATATCTAAGAATGAATACCAATCACTAGCCGCAAAACCTGGAATCGCTTTACCTAATGCTTCGACAATACCCATTAATAAACCTGAGGCAACAATTGCAGGTAGAATAGGAACGAATACATCACCTAATGATTTAATAAGACGCTTGAATACATTCATATTTTTAGCGGCAGCTTCTTTTACTTCTTCTTTACTTTCTACTTTTAAATCACCAACTTTGATGAATTCATCATAAACTTTATTGACTACACCAGTTCCAATGATGATTTGTAGTTGACCATTTGAAGTAAATACACCTTTAACACCTTCAACATTTTCTAATGTCTTTGTGTCAACTTTACTAGAATCAACTAGGACTAAACGAAGTCTTGTTGCACAATGAGCACATGACGCAATATTATCCTTGCCACCAATGCAACCAAAGATTTCTTCTGCACATTTTCTGTAATCTAATGCCATAACTTTTCTCCTTTTGGTACTTTCTGGTACCGGTTCCACATTTATAATATACGAATTTTTATGCTTGTCAACAAAAATATGAAACCGATTCCATGTTTTCGATAAAAAATAGTATTAGATCTTCCTAATACTATTTCCTTGTATATATTCAAAGCCAACTAATTGACGATAATCTACTTCAATTCCTGCAATCATTTCAATAATTGTTTGCGCACATCTTTCACCAGCTTCTTTATTATTAAAACGAATACTATCTAATGGTGGATTCATTAAACTAGAGTATCGATAAGAACCAAAACCAACAATGGACACATCATCTGGCATCTTAACATTTTTATTATTTAATACTCTGTAACATGCACTAGCCATTCTGTCTGTTGAACAAATAATCGCATCAGGAATATGTTTGTTTAACGCATCAGTAATAATTGGTAAACATATTTCATATTCGAAATCTGCCTTGATAAATGTAGGTTGGATACCATTTTCTTTTAAGGCATCATATACACCTTGTTTACGAATGACACCAACCGCAATATCGGATTCATCTACACCAATGTAATAAACATCTTTATGGCCATTTGATGCGATTAAACTACCAGCTTTATAACCAGAACGATAATCATCATAGACAATAGAAGGGCCATTTTCAATTTCTTGTCCCATAAATAGGATAGGAATATCATATGTATTCTTTAATTCTTCATAATTATATTTATTATGAGTAGCTAAGATAATGATTCCATCTACATTTAATTCACTTAGATATTCGAAAGCTTCTTTTTCTCTTTGACTAGAGTGATTCGTATTAATGATGATGGTACGGAAACCACGTACTTTCAAATAATCATCCATAGAAGTAATTGCTTGAGAAGAAGTATAGGAAGTTAAAGTTGGAGATATAATTCCAATTGTATTTGTAATCCTAGCTTTAAGCATTTTTGCGGCTTGATTTGGTTTGTAATTATACTCTTCACAAATTACTCTAATTTTATCTTTTGTCTCTGCTTTTACAAAGCCACCATTAAAATAACGAGAAACAGTACTTTTTGCGACTCCCGCCATTTGTGCTATATCATTCATGGTTAACTTTGCATTTTTCACTTTTGTATCACCCTGTAAATTATTTTATAGAAAATTTATATTTTGAAAACAAAAAATAATATAAAAAAGCTGAAATGTATATGAAATTTGCGATTATAAGCGTTTACATATTTCAGTTAGTCGATTAAAATTATCACGTTTAAAGAAGAACTAGGACGATAAATATTATAGGTAAAGGGATAAGATTTAATCTTAGTTTTTAAGTTCATTCGGGAGGTTATATGGATTTTAAACAATTAGCTTCTACCATCTTAGAAAATGTTGGTGGAAAAGAAAATGTTAAGTCTGTTGTACATTGTGCTACTAGACTTAGATTTACACTTAAGGACGAATCTAAAGCAAATACTGATGTAATCAGTAAAACTAAGGGCGTTCTAAAAGTAGTTAACGCTGGAGGTCAATATCAAATTGTTATTGGACCAGATGTTCCACAAGTTTACCAAGAAGTTGTTGCATTAGGTAACTTCGAGGCAAGTGCTGCTGTAGATGATCCAAAAACTGCTGCAGATGACAATCAATCTAAACTAAGTAAAGTATTAGAAGGGATTGCTAGTATTTTCCAACCAGTTATTCCTGCAATTTGTGGTGCGGGTTTATTAAAGGCAGTATTAGCATTATGTTCTGTTCTTAAATGGATTGATACTTCAGGACAGACTTATTTAATCTTAAATGCTCTATCTGATTCTGCATTCTATTTCTTACCTATTTTACTTGCTCAATCATGTGCTAAGAAATTTAAATGTAATCAAGGTACAGCAATGGCTTTAGCTGGATTCTTAGTTTATCCTTCATTTATCACTTTATTAAAAGGTGAAGAAGCGGTTAAGATTTTTAACTTAATTCCAGTTACAAAAGCAACTTATACTTCTTCTGTTATTCCTATTATTTTAGGTGTATGGTTCATGTCAGTAGTTGAACACTTTGTTCAAAAACATTGTCCAAAGGCAGTTAAGTTCTTCTTCGTACCATTCTTTTCACTAGTTATTGGTGGCGTTGTAACAATTTGTGCTCTTGGTCCAATTGGTGCTTGGTTATCTAACTTAATCCAATTATTCTTCAGTTGGTTAAAAGATGTAGCTCCTTGGCTTGTTCCTACAGTAGTAGGTGTTACTTCTCCATTACTTGTTATGACAGGTACTCACTATGGCTTAATTCCTATTGGAACAAACAACTTAGTAACAGTAGGTCATGATGCAGTAGTAGGTCCAGGAATGCTTGTTTCTAACGTTGCTCAAGGTGCTGCAGGTTTTGCGGTTGCAGTTAGAAGTAAAGACCCAGAAGTAAAACAATTAGCTTCTTCAGGTGGTTTAACAGGTATCTTAGGTATTACAGAACCAGTTCTATATGGTATTAACTTAAAGTATATGTATCCTCTATATGCTGCGATGATTGGTGGTGGCGTAGGTGGTTTATACCTAGGCTTAACAGGTGTTGAAAGATTTGGATCTGGTTCTCCAGGACTTCTAGTTTTACCAGTATATCTTCCAACAGAACAAGCTATGGAAGCTGGATTTACAATGAGTAACTTCTATAATGCTGTAGTTGGTGTTGTTATCGCTATGGTAGTTGCATTCGTTGCTTGCTATATCATGTATGGTATTTGGGAAAAGAAAGGTTTAAATACAGAAAGTGAACCTGAAGTTACGCCAACAAATGAAACAAAAACAGAAGTAGTAGAACAAACTACTACAGATGATACAATTTATGCTCCTGTTAAAGGTGAAGTTGTTTCACTAAGTGAAGTAAAAGATGAAGTATTCTCTTCTGGTGCTATGGGTAAAGGTGTTGCGATTAATCCTAGCGAAGGAAATGTTTATGCACCATGTGATGGAACAATTTCTGTTTTCTTCCCTACAGGACATGCCATTGGTTTACAAGCAACAAATGGTGCTGAAGTATTAATCCATGTTGGTATGGATACAGTTAACCTAAACGGTAAAGGATTTACACCAAAAGCTAAAGCTGGTGATGTAGTAAAGAAAGGTGATTTATTACTAGAAGTTGATTTAGACGTAATTAAAGAAGCTAAATTATCTGCTGTTACACCTATCATTATTACAAATACAGCTGATTTAAAAGATGTAGTCGCTACAGATGCTAAAACAGCTAATGTTGGTGATAAGTTAATTACTATCGTTAAATAATCTAACAAAAATGAAGAGGGCTAATAGAATAGCTCTTTTCTTTTTGCCTTTTTTCGTTTAATATTCACGCATGAAAAAATTAGTTGATTTACATGCTCATTTCTTATCAAAAGAATACATAGAATTTTTAAAACAAAATGATGCGTTATTAGAAGATGGTTTTCCATTACCAAATTATGATTTAAAGGAGCATAAGCAATTAATGGAAGATGCTAATATTGCACATTCTTTTTTATCTATTTCTACACCACAACCTTATTTTGAAGGACATGATCAAGAGTCTATTGCGATGTGTAGATTATTAAATGAACAAATGGCAGAAATAAAAAAGAATGAAAAGAACTTTGGTTATTTTGCTTGTTTACCATTACCGAATGTAGAAGCTTCAATAGAAGAAGTGAATTATGTCTTTGATAAACTAAATGCAGATGGAATAAAACTTGCAAGTAACTCTAGAGGATTATATTTGGGTGATGAAAAATTAGAACCACTCATGGAAGTGATGAATCAAAGAAAAACAGTTTGTGTTATTCATCCACATCGCCCTGAACCTATACAAGAAAATGTATTTTCTGCAACAGTAGCTCCACTTTATGAATTTTTAGCTGATACAACGAGAGCGGTATTAAATCTAATCGCTAATGGTGTGATATTGAAGTATCCTAATATCACATGGGTAATCCCACATTGTGGATCATTCTTACCTAGTATTTATAATCGCTTTATTGGTATATCTAAAGTAATTGATTTACAGAATATCGATGTAAAAGAAAGCTTTAGTCGTTTATATTATGATTTATCTGGAATTACTTCAAAAGAAGCTTTAGATTTATTACTTACAATTACAGATAAAGATCATTTGTTATATGGAAGTGATTATCCTTTTACACCTATAAATCAAATACAAAATAATCTAAACAAACTCCCAGATGTAGATTTTTATGAGAATGCAAAAAGAATTATAAAGTTCTAACGGCATTTACATTCTTACTTCAATATAAAGTGATGTGAAGTAAGAATGTAAATTCAGATTAATTTGTTTATACCTTTTAATTCATAAGTTCGTTCATAATCCCTTCAATAGTATTACATGTTTCATCGAATGATATGTCTTTGGCATAATCGTAAATATAAGTATATTTTTCCCATAATTTGCGAAGTGAGTCACTTTCTTGTATTTCTTTTATGATTTTAGGGTAGTCAGTCAAAATATTATTGCTTCCACGTTTTGTGACAGTTTTTTCTAGTGCTTTTCGTAAAATATCTCTATCGCATTTGTCACTTTGTAACTTATAAAGAGTATAAATGTCGTAATAGTCTCTTGGACGTGTATTCGCAATACCTCTAGATAAAACAGTTTCTAATTTTTCTGCAAGCACAGTTTCAAGGTTATATGCAAGAATACTGATACTACGATTATCAAACAATAAGGGAAAAGAAAATTCTATTTCATTAGGCGTAATAATATCGCCCGTAGTAACATCTACTGTTAAGGGTACACTTATTGGCGGATAATTTGCTTTTAGTGAAACGCGTAGCCCAGGATAATCATCTGTTTCTCGAATGTTAGATATGCTGGTAATTTCAAATTGTATATCGTCTGAAATTTGAATGGAGCAAATTTCAGTGAATATTTTACGAATTGTTTCATGCGTTAAAGTGAATCCTTTAATAGTTGTGTCTAAATCCATTGTAGCTCTAGAATCTAGGCCGATAATAGTGGAGATGAGAAAGCCTCCTTTAAGAATAAAATTATTTTTATATTGAGAAAGTGAAATTCGTTCTAACAATCTTTCAAGCATATAGTTTTGCATAACGAGTTGAGCCGAAATGTGTTTTTCTTTTGCTTTGTTTTTGATAAACGCTTTTAGTTGCATTGGATTTGTTGTAATCATAGTAAGACCTCCATATAACGTAATACTTTTTTCTTCACATGAAGCTTTTCGGCATACTCCATTAATTGGTGTATGTTTTTATTTTTCAATGTAGCATATCTTTTCATTGCTTCTGTGACAATTTGGATATCATAGTTATTTCCACGAACAATGTCACATAGTGTTCGCTCTAGATTGTAAATACGAATAGTATTGCCTGAAGGAGATTCGATTTCTGTGCTACCAAATTCATAATTCTCTGGAATTACTCGCTTAATGATTAGATTTTCTTGTTTTAATGATGGTGCATTATATCCTCTTGGAAAGGTCATCGTATATTTAGCTGGAGTTCGATCTGTATAACCGAGTAAATAAAGAGCAGTTTCGTGAGAATAGATACCACGACTATATTTGCACTGTAGAAGATAAAAATCGTCTTCCCATGCATTATTTTGGACATAGATTCCTCGTGCAAAACGATAGATTTCACCACGCTTGACGTATTCTTGTAAAACACTTCGATGTAATCCAGCTTCTGTTATTAGTGCAGAAGTAATAGTGCCATTATTTGATGTCTCTAACATGTATTCTATTTGCTCTTTATCCGTATTTTTCATCATTCTCTCCATTTGACAACCACACATCATATTTTATAAAAATGATGTGTGGTTGTCAAAAATATAAGATGAACTGATTTAGAATACTAGTTTTTTATTATGCAAAACGCAAATGTAGATAGAACAAGCAAATAATAGTAAACTAAGAATTAATAAGATTTGCAAAAAATACATACATTATAGGAAAGTGAGTGAAATATAAATATGGATGTGATTAGAGAATTATTTGATGATGTTAGTGATGAGTATTTTGATAATTCTGTTTCTTCAGAGCTACAAGCATTATTAGAACAAGAAAAGGCACAAGACGAAGAACAAGTATTGTCTCTATATCAAGAAGCACAAAATGTAATGGGTGTTTGTTGCTAAAAGAGGATAAAGATGAAGAAAGAGAATGAAGAAAAAAGTGTAGGTGTTGCATTTTATAACCAAGTTGGGATGATTCTTATCATTTGTGGAATTATTTCTTTTGGATTGATGTACTTTGTCAGTTTGTTACCACAAGATTATGAAAAATATAATATTCCACTATTCTTTGGTATATGGACAAGTATATCTATACTTCTTTGTGTGCTAGGTTTAATGCCACTTGTATTAGATAAATTCAGTAAGAAATTTAAAAAATGGGCAGATAAAGATGTATATGATTATGCAAATCATTTAATAGAAAAAGAAAAGTCTAAGAAATAATAATATTTCTCGGGAAATAATATAAAAAAGAAAGGAGGAATAAGAACGATGGGGACACCAAAATACTCATTAAATCAAGGCGAAAGAATTCTATATCGAGTTACAGAAGTAAGTCATGGTTTGTTTGGTACATATAGAGATGCACTTACGGTCACAAACTTTAGCGTGATTTTGGAAAAGTATGGAATGTTTGATCAGTTTAAAGGGATAGAAAGATATGATTATTACTACATCACCAAAGCAAAGGCTGAAAATGGATATAGTCAACTAGAACTATATATGAATCGAAAAAAGGAAGTATTTGAGTTTCAATCGGCAGATGAAACAGAAATTAGAGTTTTAGTAACTGCTATTAATGATCAAATGGTAGAAGGTAATGATAATCATGACTATAACTATTACCAAAATTTAAAAGATGCGGATAGACTTGCAACATTAAAAGCGAAAATCAAAGACAAAGATGACGATGATGATACGTGGAAATTTGCTGGAAAAACGGTGAAAAACTTACTCAAATCAGGTGATTTTAGTATGAAAGGTGTTGAAAAAGCAGCGAAGAAAGCTTCTAGACAACAAACTAGAGATAATATCGTTTCTGGTGTCATGGGTGGACTACTTGATGATCTTGGTTTTAAAGATGTTCAAGATGAATTTATAGAAGTTGGTAATGAATTTAGAGAAAGCTTAGGCTTATCACCGAAGATTACGAATGCAGAGCGAAAAGAAATAGAAGAATTAGAGAAAAAATTAAAATATCAAGAGAATCGAACTAGATTGAACGAATCATATCAATCAAGTTCAAAAATGTCTGTAAAAGAACAGATGGATTTATTACAACAAATGAAGTCTCTTCTTGATGCTGGTGTTTTAACACAAGAAGAATTTGATATGAAGAAAAAAGAGATCTTAAAAAGGTAAATTTTCTAAGCTGTATACGAATAGATTATAATAGTGGTGTCTATATGGACAGAATATAAGAAAAGAGGACTGTGTGATGGATAAGAGAAAGATAGGTGTAATTGGTGTAGGTCATGTAGGTGCACATGTTGCTTATGCAGTATTATTACAAGGTTTAACTGATGAACTAGTATTAATCGATAAAAATGAAAAGAAATTAACAGCCGAAGTACAGGATTTAAGAGATGCTGTAGCTTATGCACCACATCGAGTTGAAGTATATGGTGGTGATTACTCTGATATAAAAGATTGCGACATTCTTGTTTACTCAATTGGTAATACAGGATTACTTGTAGGTAATGAAAATCGTACAGCAGAAGTAGATTTTACGATTCCTATTGTTAGAAGTATTGCTCATGAAATTAAAAATAGTGGTTTCAAAGGTATTGTCATTAATGTGGCTAATCCTTGTGACGTGATTACAAATGAATTAGATAGAATTTTAGAGTTACCAAAAGGACATGTCTTTGGTACAGGGACAGGATTAGATACTTCAAGATTATTAGCTGTATTAAGTAGACAAACAGGTGTAGATCATAAATCTATTCATGCATATATGTTAGGAGAACATGGAAATAAACAATTTTGCCCATGGTCTTGTGTGAACTTTGGTGGCGAATCTTTAGAAAGTCTTGCAAGCAAAGATGATAAATATAAGTTTGATCAAGAAGAACTACAAAAAGAAGCGATTCGTGGTGGTTGGGTTACTTTTGAAGGTAAGAACTGTACAGAGTATGGTATTTCAATTACCGCAACTAGAATGATAGCCATGGTATTACATGATGAAAAAGCGATTATTCCTGCTAGTACAAAATTAACAGGGGAATATAACGAGAGTGGTTTATTTATTGGTGTACCATGTATTATTGGTAAAGATGGTGTTGAAAAAGTAATTGAATTACCATTAACAGAAGACGAAAAGAACGTGTTCCATGAATGTTGTGAAGGTGTTCGAGCAAATATAAACTATGCTAAGAAATTATAAAAATTAAAAATTTAGGTAGGAAAATGACTGAAAAAGAGAAAATGTTAAGTCAAATGCTATATAACGCTGCAGAAGAAGAACTTGTTCAAGATAGAATTCGTGCAAAAGATTTATGCTATGATTTTAACAATTTAAGACCAACAGCAGTAGAAGAAAAGAAAGAACTATTAAAGAAATTACTAGGTAAAGTTGGAAATGCATATGAAATTGTTGGACCATTTTGGTGTGACTATGGATTTAACATAGAAGTAGGAGAAAACTTCTTTGCAAATCATAATTTAGTAATTTTAGATTGTGCAAAAGTAACAATTGGGAAAAATGTAATGATTGCGCCTAATTGTGGTATTTATACAGCAGGACATCCGATAGACTATGAAATACGAAATAAAGAACTAGAATATGCTAAACCAATTACAATAGGTGACAACGTTTGGATTGGTGGCGGTGTACAAATTATGCCAGGAGTAACAATAGGAGATAATGTTGTTATAGGCGCTGGTAGTGTTGTTGTAAAAGACATTCCTAATGATAGTGTTGCGGTAGGTAATCCTTGCATAGTAATTAGAAAGATTACAAATGAAAAAAAAATATAAGAAAAACACGGAAGAACTAGATGAAGAGGACAAACTATTCGGTTATAACGATGATTATTCCTTTATAGCTAGTTATACAAGTGGTGGCGTCCCATATGGATTAACTTGGAGAGAAATTGGTATTGACCAAGATTTATCATTAGATGAAAAGTTACGTTTATTGGATGAACAACATTGTAATGATAATAAACCAAATAATCTGATAGATGATTTTCTTGATGAAGATTTACCATTTTAAAAAGTATCGGTATTCACAAACGAATGTGAGTATCGATACTTTTCTTTTAGAAGCCTAGATTATCATTCACAAGAATCATATGCATTCTGTCGTCATGTCTAGAATATCTTGTGATTAAGAATTCACAACAGATTGTATCTTTTGATTTGCAATCATAACATCTACCTGTTTTCTTACATGGTGTCTGAATGTTAAAACGTTGGGCATTACTTACAGCAGCTACATTTCTTGCACGTTTGATGGCACTATCTAAATCAGCACAGATTTTATTGACTCCTACAATAAATATGACTTTCTTTGGACCTTGTGCAATACAAGATACTCTATTGGAATTGCCATCTATATTTACGATTACACCATCTTGTGTCATCGCATTTACACTAGATAAAAAGATATCACTATCATATGCGGCTAGTAAGGATTCTCTAGGACTCATCTTAGAACGGTCAATATAATGATAATTTCCATCTTCTAAAGCTTTAATGAGTCCTAATTCATGAGCACTAGTACATCCACCCATAGAAATAGTACTTTCTTCAGGAATTAAATCTAATGCTAGTTTTAATCCTTCTTCTTTACTAGATGCGTAGTAAGCAGATATGTTTCTTTGTTGTAACTCTTTGATTACTCCTTCAATGAGTAAAGTATTTCTTTTCTTTACATTTTCATCCATGATTATTTCTCCTTTTTTCTTACATTCAATGTATCATAGAAAAGGTGAGAGGTTTAAAAAAGATGAAAAAGTTATTACTTGTAAATGATTTAGCAGGATATGGGAAAGTTGCCTTAAGTGCAATGATTCCTGTTTTATCCCATATGAAATACGAAACATATAATTTGCCTACGGCAATTGTATCGAATACTTTAGATTATGGAAAATTTGATATTTTAGACACGAGTACATATATGAAAAATACGATTCAAGTATGGAAAGAACTCAATTTTGAGTTTGATGCGATATCAACTGGATTTATTGTGTCTCAAGAACAAACAAAACTATTAATCGATTTATGCAAAGAAAAAGCTGCTAAAGGAACGAAAATCTTTGTGGATCCAATTATGGGTGATGATGGAAAACTTTATAATGGTGTTTCGATTGAAACAGTAGATTTAATGAGAGAACTTATTTCTGTTGCGGATTATATTGTACCTAATTATACCGAAGCAAGTTACTTAGCAAATGTAGAATATCAAAAAGAAGGATGTTCTTTAGAACGAATGCATGAAGTGATTGACCAACTAAGAAATCTTGGGGCAAAATCTGTAGTCATTACGAGTGCGAAAATTAAAGGAAAACAAAGAAATAGTGTAGTTGGCTATAATCATTTAGAAGATAACTATTTTGAAATAGAATATGATGAAATTCCTGTTCGTTTTCCTGGTACGGGTGATATTTTCTCTTCTGTATTTATGGGGAAAATTATGGATGGAGATGCCTTACAAGATGCCACAAAGAAGGCAATGAATGTTGTAAAAAAGATGATTGAATTAAATCAAAATAATCAAGATAAATATAAAGGTATACCAATTGAAACTTGCTTAGAGGTTATTGATCATGAGTAGTAGACCTAAGATACAAATTACACTAATTGATCGTAAAGGCCCTGTAGGATGTCATAGAGGTCATAAAGTAGGAGATACTTTTGATTTTGACTCAGAAAGAGGAAAACTATGTCCTATGGCAATGCATGTCGCTTTTCCTTATATTGATATTCTTCGTTATGGTGGTAGTATTCCTAATCAAGAAGAAGGTACAGCCGTATTTGCTTGTCCTGACGTCGATACATTAAATGTTTTTAAAATAGAAATCGTTAAAGAAAAAGAAGGAAACTAAAATCCTTCTTTTACTTACTCATATTCATTGCTTTTTCAATATTAGATGAAGCTTGTTTTTTCCAATAGTCCGCATGTGTTTCAAATGTATCATCACGATAATCGCTATAACCATCATCAGTACCAGAACCAATTCGAATAGTTGCGTCACTATATAAGAATACGGCGTAGAATTTCCAACCATTATCCTTCGTATCTTTAGCGTGAATCGTATAACCTGAAATACCATCGGCTTTTAATAATTCAGCTAGTCTAGTATGTCCTTTACCAGTTGTATCCCATACTTCGCCATTAATTTTTGTTGTACCACTAGCGTAAAACTTCATGTCGTCTTGTCCTACGATTACCGCTACACAAGTTTTTTTACCATCAATAGTATCAGAACCAAATTCAATACTACCATCATTCATCCCTGTACTTAATGCCCCAATGATATTTCTTGCATTAGCCATATCTACAGCTCTTCTACTTTTTTCGAGTTGACTAGAAAAAATTGGAATAGATATAGCCACAAGAACAGCAATAATTGCGACAACGATTAATAATTCTGATAATGTAAATCCTTTTTTATCATTTTCTTTATTCATATGCGTAATTCCCTATTTATGTATTTCTATACTACCATGTTTATCTTGCTTTTAACATTTTTTAGGCAAGAAATCCCCCACTTCTAAAGAATGAAAGTGGTGGGATGAATTGCCTGATATTTCTTGTTATAATTGACCGGTCGCTGTATAATATAAGTATGAAAAGTATTGGCGAATTCGATACAAACAGTCATTCAGTCTATATGCTACATTATCACTTGATTATGTGTATCAAATATAGAAAAAGAGTCATCGATGATGAAATATCTGGAAGACTAAAAGAAATATTTTT
>CAVIQY010000049.1:0-17079 GCA_963645035.1 bacterium
GCTATGCTATTCTATTTACTATCTTACAAGTTGTTGCTTTACCAATTATCTCTGCAGTTCTTATGCAAGATACAATTAACACAACAATTAATAACATTTAAACAAATTTGACGTTTTCCACATGAAGACGTCTTTTTTTATGTCTATTTTTAATTATTCCTATTTTTTCAACACACTTTATCCACATGTTATACACAGATAAAAGTTATTAGTTTTCCACATATGTTATTTTTTGTGGAAAACTTTATTTTTAGCATAATGACGCACTTTTTTAATGTGTATAACTTTGATATTTTCAACACACAATTTTTAATTTTCCACAAAATTCACACTTTTCCACACTGTTGTAAATTAATCCACATTTTATAAACATTTTTATTTTGTGGAAAACTGTGGAAAACTCATCTTACTCATTATTTAACCTATAATTTACGTACTTTCTACATTGTGGACAATTTTTTTAACCACAATTTTGTTGTGGAATAATCTAAATTTTGTGCTTAGAATAGTAATGCTTAGAAAGATTTAGAGGCTTCACATGAGTACAAAAAAAGATCAATACTATCTTAGTATTTGGCAACAAGTTATTAGCTCTTTAAAGGCGAGTGGAAATGTCACCTCCGAAGTACTAGATAGTTTTTTTACCACAAGTTATATCGATAGCATTACCCAAACAAATACAAGTTGTAAGGTAATCCTAGTAACAGACAACATTATTAATAAATCCATTATTTCCAAGTCTGAAGAAGCTATCTCTTCTGCTTTTGTAGAAATATTAGAATTAGATATTCCTGCTATGGTGGATATCTTATTAGAAGCAGAACTAGCTACGAAGAAACCAGAGTTAACGGAAGAATTAACGAATTTATTTAAGAATGATGAAGATTTTGGTAGTATGCCAATTCAACCAGATCGAACATTTGATAACTTTGTCGTTGGTGATTGTAACAAAGAAAGCCAAGCTGCTGCTTTAGCTTGTGCCTTAAATCCTGGTCGTTACTTTAATCCATTATTTATCTATGGTAATAGTGGTCTAGGAAAGACACACTTATTAATGGCAATAGGAAACTATGTTAAAAAGAATTATCCTGATCGTAACGTTTATTATATTGAATCACTTAAGTTTGTAGATAAGGTAGTTAAAGCAATTCAAAATAATAAAATCGATGAATTCAAGCAATTCATGTGTACGATGGACGTATTACTCGTAGATGATATTCAATTCTTAGCAGGTAAAGAAAAATCCCATGAAGTATTCTTCTCTATCTATAACGAATTAGTGAATAATCGTAAACAAATCTGTATCGCATCTGACCGCTTACCTCGAGAAATTAGAGGTCTAGAAGAAAGATTAATTTCTCGTTTTAACCAAGGATTAAGCGTAGGTATCGATTCTCCTGAATTTGAAACATCACTTGCAATATTAAGAATGAAAATCAAAAACAGTGGAAATGATATTGATGAAGTAGATGAACAAGGATTAGCTTATATCGCATCAAACTTCTCAGGTAATATTAGAGATTTAGAAGGAGCTTGGAATAGAGTATTATTCTATGCCATTATGTTTCAAAAAGATAAGAATTGTATTAAGTTTGAAACAGTTGTTAATGCCTTAAAAAATCAAGCAGTAGTGAGTGATAAAGATGGTTTATCTCCTTCTAAAATCATTAAATGCGTTGCGGATTATTATGGTCTTACAAAACAACAGATTACAGGTAAAACACGAACAAAGAATATTGCGAATGCTCGTCACATTTCTATTTATCTTTGTCGTAAATTATTAAATCTATCTTATATCAAAATAGGTGATGAATTTGGTGGTAGAGATCATAGTACGATTATCAGTGCGTGTTCTAAAGTAGAAAAACAAATGAAGAAAGAACCTGCATTCCAAGCCGCAATTACAGAAATAGAAAAGTTACTCAATTCTTAGTTATCAACAGTTATACACAAATTATAAACATTAAAAAAGTGTTAAAATAGTGCATAAGAAAGCTACATTCATATAGTTTTCCACATTATCCACACCCTTAATAGTAATTAAAACTATTTATAAATATATAAAAGGAGCCAAAATATGAATTTCAAAATTTCAAAATCTAAATTCTACAATGCATTACAAATTGTATCTCGTGCTATTTCTCCTAATTCACCAGTTCCATCTTTATGTGGTGTCTTAATTGAAGCTAGCAATGAAGGAATTAAATTAACAGGTAGTGATGGAGATATTTCCATTAGTATGATTCTATCTAATACAAATGATGAAGATTTAAATCTAACTGTATTAGAAGAAGGTAGTGTTGTTATCGATTCTCGTTATATTACTACTATCGCATCTAAGATGAATTCTAATGATATTCATGTAGAAATTATTGATGGTACATTAACTAGATTCTCTTCTCTAAAAACAGAATATAAGATTAATGGTTATAGAGCATCTGATTATCCTACAATTGATTTTAGTGAGCCTGCTACTAACTTCTCTATTAAATCTAAAGACTTAACAGAGATTATTGAAAGTACAGCTTTTGCGGCTAGCGTGAAAGAAACTAGACCAGTATTAACAGGTGTAAACTTCAAGAGTACAGGAACACAAATTGTTGCGACAGCTACAGACTCATATCGTTTAGCAAAGAAAACATATGATTTAACTGCTGATCCATTCAATGTAACAATTCCAGCTAAAACATTAAATGAAGCGAAATCTATCTTCAATGCAGAAAATGATGATGTAAAGATCTCTTTAGACACAAAGAAAGTTCAATTTACAAATGGAATAATCTTAATGCAATCTAGACTTCTAGAAGGTGGTTTCCCTGAAACAGATAGATTAATTCCAAAAGAATTCTCTTATACATTAGTCATCAATAGACAAGACTTAATCAGTACAATTGATGGAAATATGTTTATTCGTACAGATAAACTTCCACTAAATAGATTACAAGTAAGTAGTAAAGATGATATTAGTCTTACAAGTAGATCACAAGAAATTGGTTCATTTGATGGTCAATTAACAGGTGTAAGCTATGAAGGTGAACCATTAGATATTAGTTTTGCGGGTAACTATGTAATGGATGCGGCTAAAGCTCTTACTTCAGCAAACATCAAAATTCAATTTACTGGTTCAATGAAACCATTTATTCTTACAAATGATGGTGAAGATCAAAGTGTATTACAACTTGTATTACCAGTAAGAACATATAACTAAAATTAGCTTAGAAAAGAAGGAAAAACATGGTAAAAAATGATCCTTCTTTTCTTTTGCTTTAATCGCCTTTTTAAGCCACTATAAAGCGTGATTATTAGCCTATTTTATGCTATAATATTATAGATTTTGGTAAGAAAGGAAAAGCTATTTATGGTAACCATAAAAACAGAGTATATTAAGCTATCACAATTTATAAAATTTGTAGGTCTTGTAAATACTGGTGGCGAAGCGAAACTCTTTTTAAATGACGCAAAGATTACTGTAAATGGTGAAAAAGAGAATAGACCTGGTAGAAAATTATATTCCAAAGATGTCATTATCATTAATGGAAGAAAGTTTGAAATTGAATGAGAATAAAAAAACTGCAATTAGTTCATTTTAGAAACTACGAAGCAGAAGAAATTGAATTCGATCCTGGAATGAATATCATTACAGGAAATAATGCTCAAGGAAAAACAAACTTACTAGAAAGTCTAATTTATCTTTCTTTAACAAGATCTTATCGAATTCATGAAGATAAAGAATTAATTATGCATGGTAAAGATTATGCAAAGATTAGTTGTATTTATGAAGATGAACGAGAAAAAAGAATAGATGCGATTATCCATCAAAATGGTAAGAATTTATTGGTAAATAAAATACCAGTAAAGAAATCAAGTGAATTTATTGGACTTTTGAATACAGTTTTATTTTCTCCAGATGATTTAAGCATCTTTAGAGATTCTCCTCGTATGAGAAGAAGATTAATAGACCAAGAGATTACGAAAATCTCTCCGCAATATTTAGGTGCTTTAACTAGGTATCAAAATCTATTAAAAAATAGAAATTCTATCTTAAAAGAATTTAAACCGGATGAAAACTATATCAATGTATTAGATAGTCAAATGATTCGAGAAGAAATGACAATCATTAAAGAAAGAAATGAATTTATTCATCATATTAATCAAAATATGAATGATATCTATCAAACAATTTCTAATGATGATAGTCATGTACAAATATCTTATTTGTCTTGTATAGAACTAGATGATATCGAAAAAAACTTAACAAAGATGTATGAATTATCTAGAAAGAAAGATTTAGAATCTCATGTAACGACAGTAGGAATACATCGTGAGGATATCCTATTTTGTATGAATGATAAAAATCTAATCTATACAGCTAGTCAAGGACAAAAAAGAATGACAATGTTGGCTTTTAAGATAGCACTCTTATCTTACATAGAAGATAAGACAAATAAAAAGCCAATATTATTACTTGATGATGTATTAAGTGAATTAGATCAAGTAAGAGGACAAAGACTAATTGAATTAGTAAATGGTCCATATCAATGTTTAATTACTTCAACAGAACTTCCTATAGCGTTAAAAAATACTATAGAGAGTGAATATGTTGTGAAACAAGGGAAGATTGTAAAGAAAGGTAGGACTTGTAATGAGTGATGAAGTAAAAGATATTCCACAGGAAGAAGATGATTTTGAAACCAAAGTTACCCATTCTTATGGAGATGAAGATATTCAGGTTTTAGATGGATTAGAGGCAGTTAGAAAAAGACCTGGTATGTATATTGCTTCTACAAGTTCTAAAGGTTTACATCATTTAGTTTGGGAAATCGTTGATAACGGTATTGATGAAGCTTTAGCAGGATATGCAAATACAATTACTGTTACTGTAGATAAAGATAACGTTGTATCTGTAGAAGATAACGGTCGTGGTATGCCTACAGGTATGAATGAAAAAACAGGTAAATCTACGATTGAAACTATTTTTACTGTATTACACGCTGGTGGTAAATTTGGTGGCGGTGCTTATAAAGTATCTGGTGGATTACATGGTGTAGGTGCTTCTGTAGTTAATGCATTAAGTGAATGGTTAGAAGTGAGTGTATTCCATGAAGGTAAGATTTATAACATTCGTTTTGAAAAAGGTGGTCATCCAGTATCACAATTAAAAGTAATTGGAGATTGTAATCCTAGTAAACATGGCTCACTTGTTAAATTTAAAGCTGATCCACTTATCTTTAAAGAAACAACAGTTTATGAATATGAAATATTAAGAGATCGTTTAAGACAACTTGCTTTCTTAAATAAAGGTATTCGTATTATTTTTAATGATGAAAGACAAGAAGATGAAGATAAAAAATCACATACATTCCATTTTGAAGGTGGCTTAAAACAATATGTAGAATATTTGAATAAGAATAAGAATGTTATTCAACAAAATATTATCTATTGTGAAGGACATGAGAATGGTATTGAATGTGAAATCGCAATGCAATATAACGATGGATATAATGCAAATGTTTATACATTCTGTAACAACATTAATACTGGTGAAGGTGGAACACATGAAGAAGGTTTCCGTCTAGCTTTAGGTCGTATTATCAATAAATATGCGAGAGATAATGGATTCTTAAAAGAAAAAGATGATAACTTATCTTCAGATGACTGCAAAGAAGGATTAACTGCAGTTATTAGTGTTAAACACCCTGATCCACAATATGAAGGACAAACAAAGACAAAATTAGGAAATAGTGAAGTGAGAAAAATTGTATCAGATATATTTGGTACACAATTTGAACGTTTCTTATTAGAAAATCCTGATGAAGCTAAAATTATTATTGAAAAAGCAAGTGTAGCTTCTAAAGCACGTCTAGCTGCGAAAAAAGCTAGAGAATTAACAAGAAGAAAAAGTGCTCTAGAAATTGGTTCTTTACCTGGTAAATTATCAGATTGTTCAAGTAAAGATGCGACTATTTCTGAAATCTATATCGTCGAGGGAGATTCTGCCGGTGGTAGTGCTAAAAATGGTAGAGACTCTCATTTCCAAGCTATTCTTCCTTTAAGAGGTAAAATCTTAAACGTAGAAAAAGCTAGAGAACATAAGATTTATGATAATGCAGAAATTCGTTCCATGATTACTGCTTTTGGTTGTGGTATTTTGAATGAAGTAGATACATCTAAACTTCGTTATCACAAGATTGTAATCATGACCGATGCCGATGTCGATGGTGCACATATTCGTACATTATTATTAACGTTCTTCTATCGTTTCTTAAAACCTGTTGTAGAAGGTGGATTTGTCTATATTGCACAACCTCCTCTATATAAAGTACAAAAGGGTAACGCAGTTCGTTATGCCTATACTGATAGACAATTAGAAGAAATTAAAGCCCAAATGGGTGATAAGTTAGGTATTCAACGTTACAAAGGTTTAGGCGAAATGGATGCTTCACAATTATGGGAAACAACAATGGATCCTAAGAATAGAACATTAATTAGAGTAACTGTAGATGATGCTGAAGCAGCAGATCAAGCGTTTAGCATGTTAATGGGTGAAGAAGTAGAACCTAGAAGAAACTTTATTGTTGAAAATGCTAACTTCGTTGAGAATCTTGATATTTAAGGAGGTCGATTAAATGGCACAAGATGAATTTATGGAATTTGATGAAAGTGAATTTGACCCGGGAAATATCACAGAAACAGAATTAACAAAAGAAATTAAAAGAGACTTCTTAGATTACTCCATGTCAGTTATTGTGGCTCGTGCCCTACCTGATGTTAGAGACGGTTTAAAACCAGTTCAAAGAAGAATTTTATATGCGATGCATGAAATGAATAATGGTCCTGATAAACCATATCGTAAGTGTGCTCGTATTGTCGGAGATACCATGGGTAAATATCACCCTCATGGTGATAGTTCTATTTATGGAGCGTTAGTTTATATGGCTCAAAACTGGAACATGAGAAGTGTTTTAGTTGATGGTCATGGTAACTTTGGTTCTATGGATGGTGATGGTGCTGCGGCTATGCGTTATACCGAAGCTCGTATGTCTAAAATCGCTGTAGAAATGCTAAGAGACTTAGATAAAGAAACAGTAGATATGCAAGATAACTACGATGGTGAGGAACAAGAACCAACTGTTCTTCCTTCTAGATTCCCTAACTTAGTTGTTAATGGATCTAGTGGTATTGCCGTAGGTATGGCTACTAATGTTGCTCCACATAACTTAGGGGAAACAATTGATGCAATTAAAGCATTAATGGATAATCCTGAAATGACGATTGCTGATTTAATGCAATATATGAAAGGTCCTGACTTTCCTACAGGTGCATATATTTTAGGTAGATCTGGTATTAGAAATTCTTTTGAAACAGGTAAAGGTTCTGTCATCATGAGAGCGAAGACATCTATAGATGAACTACCTAATGGTAAACCTAGAATTATCGTTACAGAATTACCTTATATGGTTAATAAAGCAATGCTTGTAAAAAGAATTGCTGACTTAGCGAGAGAAAAGAATATTGAAGGTATTACTGATTTACGTGATGAATCAAATATGAATGGTATTCGTATTGTGATTGAATTGCGAAAAGATGTTCAACCTGAAGTTATCTTAAATCAATTGTATAGATTAACACCCTTACAATCTAACTTTGCAGTAAATAACGTTGTTTTATTTGATGGTGTACCAAAGTTAGTTGGTATTAAAGAACTATTAAAAGGATATATTAGATTCCAAAAGGAAGTTCTAACTAGACGTACACAATATGATTTGAAGAAAGCAGAAGCTAGAGCACATATCTTAGAAGGATTAAGAATTGCGGTAGATAACTTAGATGATATTATTCATACTATTCGTAATTCAGCAGACGCAAATGAAGCTATGCCTAGATTAATGGATGGTTTTGGATTAGATGAAGTTCAAGCTAAAGCAATTCTAGATATGCAATTTAGAAGACTTACAGGTCTAGAACGTGAAAAGATTGAAAATGAATATCAGGACTTATTAATTAAGATAGCTGATTATAAAGATATCCTCGCTCATGAAGAAAGAATTCATCAAATTCTTAAAGATGAATTAACAGAAATCAAAGCGAAGTATGGTGATCCTAGACGTAGTGAAATCATTGAAGCAGACGCATCAATGGAAGATGAAGATTTAATTCCAGTTCAAGATATTATGATTACTTTATCAAGTAATGGTTATATTAAGAGAATTGCTAGTGATACATATCGTGTTCAAAATAGAGGCGGTAAAGGTATCAAAGGTATGGAATTAAATAAAGATGATGTGATTGATCAATTTGTAAGCTTATCAACACATGATAATTTACTCATCTTTACTAACTTCGGTCGTGTATATCGTATTAGAGGATTTAACGTGCCTGAATATGGTAGAACTTCTAAAGGACTTCCTATTGTTAACTTACTACCTATGGATAAAGAAGAAAAAGTTAAAGCACTTGTTGCATATGGAAGAGAAGATGAAGCTAAATTCTTATTCTTCGTGACTAGAAAAGGTCTAGTTAAGAGAACAACAGTTGAAGAATTCTATAACATAAATAAGAACGGTAAGATTGCATTAAAACTAAATGAAGATGATGAATTAGCCTTTGTTAAAGGAACAAAAGGAAATGCAGATATCTTAATTGCGATATCTAATGGTAAAGTTGTTCGTTTCAAAGAGGATACATTAAGACCATTAAGCCGTACAGCAATTGGAGTAAAAGGTGCTAACTTAGATGGTGGTGTAGTAATTGGAATGGCCACAAGTGAAGAAGGAAATAAGATATTAACTGTAACAGAAAATGGTTATGGTAAGTTATCTGAACTTGAAGAATTCCGTACAACAAACCGTGGTGCTAAAGGTGTTAAAGCTCTTACAGTTAATGAGAAAACAGGTAATCTTGTATGCTTAAAAGCAGTACAAGGTGATGAAGACTGTATGATCATTACAAATGATGGTATTGTCATTCGTATCTCATTAAAACAAGTATCTGTTTATAGTAGAGGTGCTAAGGGTGTAAGGCTCATTAAGATGGGAGAAGATAAACAAGTATCTAATGTAGAGATTGTTGATCCTTTAGAAACAGAAGATGAGCCAACACAAAATGTTGAACCTGTTACAGATGAAGAACTTGGTGAAGAGTCTGATAATGATGTAACAGAAGATACAGAAGAAGTAAGCGAAGATAATCAAGAATAGTAAAAAGAAAGGATTCTTAGAGTGACTAGGAATCCTTTTCAATACATTCATTTATATAAGTTTGTAATGGCGTATCTGTAATTTGATTTAATACTTGTTTAAGTAAAAATAAAGTGAAATAAGGAAGTGTAATAATATGATTATTCGCTCCTATATTATTACTAGAATACTTCAAACCATATTGAATTAATGGAATATTAGAATCACTTATTACAGCAGATAAAGATCTAGCTTTTGTATTACCTGCTTTTACTTCTATAGGAACAATGTTATCTTTGATTCTAAGTAAAAAATCTAATTTTGTTCTAGAGTCTTCACTTCGATAATACCAAAGACCATAACCTTGTTTTCTTAATGCTTCGGCACAAAAATTTTCATATAAAGCACCTTTATATACATTAAGATTTTTATTTTGTCTTAAATCATTTTGACTTTCTTCATCAAGAGAAGCTAATAATAATGAGGTATCACTAAAATATATCCGATAATTTTCTTGGTTCTCATTTCCTTTTAAAGGTAATTCTAATTGATTCATACAGAAACATGTATTGATTACACCAGCATCACTTAACCATTCTTCACAACCTTGATATTGATAAGAACGTGCACCATGACCTAGCTTAGTAATTTGAAATTTATGATTATCTTTACCAAGTTGAGGAGCGATATGTCTAAACATATTTCTAATTCTAGATGATTCTAATCCTTCAGCATATTTACCTATATCATCATCGTAATCTTGTAAAATTTGTTTTTGCATATCTAATATATTCGTAAATGTTTTTGTTTGAATATATTGATTAACAATAGCAGGCATTCCACCAACAAGAATATAATCCATAAATAACTTATTCATTTGATTCATAATTAAATTAGAATAAGGTTCTAAATGAAGAATATTTGTAATTAAACGATTGATTTGATTATTACTATATCCATTAGCCCATAAGAATTCTTCAAAGTCTAGAGAAAACATTTCATAGTCTTCTTTATAACCTACACTAACACTACTTACATGTTTATATTTCACACCAAGGGATGATCCACTACAAATTACATCATAATTTTGATCAAGTGAGAAGAATTTTAATGATGTAGTCGCATCCATATATTCTTGAATTTCATCAAAAAAGATTAAAGTATCATGAGGGATAAATTGAAATTCTGGATTAATAAAAGAGATATTATGAATAATATTTTCTACATTAAAGCCATCATCAAAGATTTGTTTATATTCAGGATTCTCATAGAAATTAATATAGATAACACTAGAATAATTCGTTTTAGCAAAATGCATAATGGATGTAGTTTTACCAATTTGTCTCGCGCCTTTAATAATTAATGGTTTGTGAGGTCTACTTTTCCATGTATTCAAATATATATCTACTTTTCTTTTTAGCATATAAATCACCTAATAACATTTTTTACTATGAATTTTGATGTTTGAACAACATTTTTACGTTATAGGCTATTTTTTAGGTTTTCTATCTGCATAATCATCTAAGAAGTTATGCCAACCATCATCTGTTTTATACGCAATAATATTATGTAGATTAATATTTTCTACACTCTTAAATATATTCTTTTCGATAACAGGATTTGTTTTCTTTAATTCTTCGATGAGTTTTTTCGTTTCCATACGTTTTGAGTTAGATGTACCATCTTCTCTACATGAGGAACATGTATCAGTAAAATGACATGCACATTGAATAAAATGTAGATTATTATAATCTCTCCATTTCATGATGTCTGCTTCACGAATTAAATACATTGGACGAATTAATTCCATACCATCAAAGTGTTCACTCTTTAATTTAGGCATCATTGTTTGGATTTGACCTGCATACATCATACCCATAAGAATCGTTTCAATCACATCATCATAATGATGTCCTAAAGCTATCTTATTACAACCTAATTCTTTCGCTTTGTTATAAAGATGACCTCTTCTCATTCTGGCACAGATATAACAAGGTGATTTTTCCATATTATATACAACATCAAAAATTCTTGATTCAAATATCGTAATTGGTACACCTAATACTTTTGCATTATATTCAATGACTTTACGATTTAAATCACTGTATCCTGGATCCATAACTAAGAAGACTAAATCAAATTTAACTTTAGTAAATTTATGTACTTCTTGAAATAGTTTTGCCATCATCATGGAATCTTTACCACCAGAAATACATACAGCAATCTTATCGCCTTCTTGGATTAAATCATATTTATCTAAAGCTCTAAGAAATGGAGACATTAATTCTTTATGATAAGTTTTGATAATACTTCTTTCTGCTTTATATTGAATTGAATCATCAAAGAATAACATAGACTTTTCTAAATATCCTGAATATCCATTTAATAAATCTATGGCATCATAACCTAGTCTTACTAGTTCATAGACTAAACCGACACTCTTTCTACCATTCATGCAATATAAAACATAAGTTTTTGATTCATCTAATTCATGATTTAAAGCTTTATCTAATATATCTGGCATACATATAGAATTAGGAATAGAACCATATTCATGTGAAGTCATATCTCTAATATCTACTAATATATATAAAGAAGGATGAATATCTGCTAATTCATCAATCGTAATACCATCTTTGTACTTATCTCTTAACATAATTTTCTCCAAGATTTCTAACATATATATTCTATTGTTTTTCTTATATTTAACAAACAAATAAAATATTATATAAGAAGAATATGAATGAATTGTGAAAATTTTGTGAAAATTAATTCTTGTGAAATCTTGAACATGTCTTATAATATATATAGGTTTGTTTTTCAAACTAGGGAGGAAAATAATGAAGAAACTAACTAACATTCTTTTAGCTGTCGTTATGGCTAGTAGTTTAGTTGCATGTTCTTCTTCAAAAACAGAAGAAGCAGGTAAATATACAGCTGGTACATATACAGGTGAAGGAGAAGGTTTCGGTGGTACAGTAACAGTTACAATCACAACAGACGCAAGTTCTATTACAGATGTAAAAGTTGAAGGACCAAATGAAACTGAAACAGTAGGCGGAGCTCATTTAGAAGAGTTAGCTGAACAAATTAAAACAGCACAAAGTGCTGAAATCGATGGAGTATCAGGAGCTACTTTAACAAGTAATGGTGTTAAGGAAGCAGCTGCAAACGCTATTGCAAAAGCAGAAGCAGGTGATACATCTAGCAATGAATCAACAGGAAATGTAGCAGTAACATATACAGCTGGTACATATACTGGAACAGGAACAGGTTACAATGGACCAATCGAAGTATCTGTAACATTCGGTGATGACAAGATTGAAAGCATCGAAGTTACATCAACAAGTGAAACAGATCACGTTGGTAACGTAGCTTATGACATCATGACAGCTGATATGCTTGAAGCTAATGGTTCAGGTGTTGATACAGTATCAGGCGCAACATTTACAAGCCGTGGTTTCAAAGAAGCAGTTAACGCAGCAGCTGAAGCAGCTAGTGCTAGTGATTTAGATGGATTCAAAAAGAATACAGTAGTTCACGAAGCAGGCGACGCTGTTGAATATACAGCTGATGTAGTAGTAGTTGGTGCAGGTGGAGCTGGTATGTCAGCAGCTGCTCAAGCTACTCAAAATGGTGATAGCGTATTAGTTATTGAAGAAAACGCTGAAATTGGTGGTAATACATTAGTTTCTGGTGGTCAATATCAATCAGTAATGCCATACCTAGTATGGGATGAAAGTGATCCAGACGCTACAACAGGTACATGGTCTTACAATGGTCAAACATATGACAAAATTAAGGCTTCTCAAGGACAACTTGATGTATTAAAGACAATCTTAAATTGGTCTGAAGAACCATTTGATGCTTCATACTTTGATACACATGAATATGTAGCTGGTGAAATTGATGAATTAGCTAAAGCTGGTGTTCATGCTGAATACTTAGATACATTAAAAGCATTAAAGAAAGAAATCCAAGCATATGTTGATTATGCAGATGCTAAGATTGCTGCTGGAGCTAAAGAATCAGATTTAACATTATTCTCTACAGTTAACTTACACATTTTCCAAACATACTATGGTGGTCTAAGAAAGAACGCTGCTGGTACTGAATGGATTTATGGTGACTTTGATCTAGTAAATCAATTCATCCAAGGTGGTCAAGGCTTAAAAGAATGGTTAGAAGATCAAGGTTCAATGTTTGCTGATGGTAAACAATTAACACTTATCGGTGCTCTATGGTACAGAGAAAACCAAAACTTAGGTTGCGATATGGATGGCGACGGTGTTGCTGAAATGTCAGGTAACTGGGGTACATATTTCGTTCCTCTAAAGACTACAGTTGAAAGCAAAGAAGGAAATGAAATTCTAACTAGAACAACAGCTAACTCTCTAATCGTTGAAGATGGTAAAGTTACTGGTGTTAAAGCTACTAAGTCTGATGGAACAGAAGTTACAGCTCACGCTACTAAGGGTGTAAT
The DNA here is from genome assembly GCA_963645035.1 of bacterium. GTDB lineage: Bacteria > Bacillota_I > Bacilli_A > Erysipelotrichales > Erysipelotrichaceae > Bulleidia. Next base: position 13,660 of record CAVIQY010000049.1, read on the forward strand.
TATCGCTACTGGTGGATTTGCTGCTAACGTAGATATGGTTATCGAAAATAACGAATACTGGGATTCAAGCTATGTAACAGAAAATATTAAGACAACTAACCGTTCATCACTACAAGGTGATGGTATCACAATGAGTGAAGAAGTTGGTGCTGCTGTTACAGGTATGGGATTTGCTCAAATGATGCCTATTTCTTGGATTGACAATGGTAACTTAGCATTTGGTGGTGGCCAATATGCAGTTTATATCAACCCAACAACTGGTAAACGTTTCGTTGATGAATCAGCTGAACGTGACGTTCTATCTCTAGGTGAATTTGCAAATGGTATCACATACAATGGTGTAAATGGTGTATTCCTAGAAATCACAAATGCTAACACAGCTATTGGTATTCCTTATCCATATGATACATATGAAAAAGGACAAGTTGTTGAAATTTCTCATGATGATGTTGATGGTAGAGTATACTACGTTTCAAGTGCAGAAGAAATGCAAGAAGTTCTTGATGAATTCGGCATGGAAGCTGATCCAGAAGAAATCTACGCTACAATTAAACAATATGATGAAGCTTATCTAAACAACGAAACACCTGCTGATGGTATCCATAAGAGTGCTGCTACAACAACTGTTGGAACAGTTACAGAAGATGGCGAATACAAACTTGAAGGTGAAATGCTTCGTATTAGAATCATGGCTCCATCTACACACCATACAATGGGTGGTCTAGTAGTTGATACAGATCGTCACGTTCTAGATACAGATGGTAATGTAATCAGTGGTCTATATGCTGCTGGTGAAGTTACAGGTGGTATCCATGGTGGTAACCGTTTAGGTGGTAACGCTATCGTTGAAATCTTAGTTTCAGGTAGAACAGCTGCTAACGCAATTGATGAAGATAACAAATAGTTTGTTATTCTAAAACAATAACTAGAAGAATGATATGGAAAATAATCTGTATCATTCTTTTTTTATGCAAATTCAAGGTTTTGTTTAGAGTTATTTATAAAGCAGAGTTCTATAATAACTAAGTAAAGAGGGATAGTATGAAAGTATATTCAAAAATTGATCAATTACCAAATGGATTAGCTAGTAATCAATTAACTGAAGGTTGCTTAGTTCTAGAAGGTGGTGCATTTAGGGGATTGTATACTGCTGGAGTAATTGATGCGTTAATGCAAAATGATATTAATTTAACTTGTACGATAGGTGTATCAGCTGGAGCTTTAAATGGACTTAATTATGTCTCGGGAAATATAGGTCGTTCCGCAAGAATAAATCTAAGATATAGACATGATTCAAGATACGTTGGTGTAAAAGCATTTGAACATAATAAAGGAATTATTGGTTTTGATTTTGTATTAGATCATATTAATAGTTCTGATCCAATGAATACAGAAACATTTTGGAATAAAGATAAAAGATTTATCGTGTCCGCAACAAATTGTAATACTGGTGAAGCATCATTCTTTGAAAAAGGAAAATGTACAAATATATTAAAAGGTATACAAGCTTCTGCTTCTATGCCATATATCTCTAAAATGGTTATGGTTGATAATGTTCCTTATTTAGATGGTGGTTGTTCTAAAGCAATTCCCTATGAATGGGCATTAAGAGAAAACTATAAGAAGATAGTCATTGTAAGAACTAGACCATTAGATTTTAGAAAAGAAAATGAATTAGATTTACATGCATTTCATTTCTATAAGAAGTATCCAATGTTTGCGAATAGCCTAGCTTCAACAAGACTAGAATATAATCGTGAATGTGAAGAAATTATTGAGTTAACAAAAGAAAATAGAGTATATACAATAGCACCTTCTGAACCTGTTACAGTAAGTAGAATAGAAAGTGATATGGAAAAATTAGGTGATCTATATTATTTAGGTTATAACGATACATTAAATCAAATAGAAGATTTAAAGAAATACTTGAATGATTAGTGTTAAAAAGAGATTGTAGAATAAAATGCAATCTCTTTTAAAAATCATAAATTAACGATTGTAGTCACATTTTTGACATTGTGTCATTTCGTTTTGTGTATCTTCTTTATAAAAGATTCCAGACCATTTACATATACTCTGTAAAATAGGCACAACAGATTTACCTTTATCTGTTAAAGAATATTCTACTCTTGGTGGAATTTCATCATATGACTTTCGTGAAACAATTTCTTCTTCAATTAAATCTTTTAGTGTTGCCGCAAGAACAGCGTCAGTAATGTTATACATTTCTTTACGTATTTCACTATAACGTAATGGTTCATTACCAGATAATACACATATAATTCTAGACTTCCATTTACCACCAAATGTAGCTAATCCATATTCTAATGGACAACGAATATCATCATCTAATTTTTTCTTATATTTCGCCATATAAAATCACCTTCAAGCTTTGTTTAACTCATCATATCCTGAAGGTGATCATTTTTAAAGTAACTATCAAATTTATTAGTACTTAGATTTCTTTTTTGTTATCAGCACCAGGAGTAGTTACGATTACTTTTGTAGGTGTAATCACTAAAGCTCCTTTAGCAGTAGCTGCACCATTGAACATCTTTTCGACCATAGCCTTAAATGTATTTACTAGTTCTCCTTCGGTTAGATATTCTGCAATACCTTTAATTTGATATCCTTCTAAAGATTGAGCATCATAAACAGAAATTGCAATCTTACCATTGTTTGCTTTGATGTTATTTAAGGTTGTTTCTAGGAATACATCTCCTACAACTAACTTTCCATCTTCTGTAACATCTTTAAACGCAACAGGAACTACATTTGGTTCACCATTAGCACAAGTAGCTAAATCCCACATAGAACTCTTTAATACTTTCTTTACTGATTCATTTAACATTTTTCATACCTCCAATTTGTATGAGTTCATGGTAATGAAATTACTTATGTTTTGGTAGATATAAACAAATTTATAAGTTACTCATAAATTTGATAGTAGTAAATATTAATTGAAAATGAAAAAGATTAAAATATAGTTAATGGTAATATTCTAAGCAAATATTACAAAGGAGTCATAAATGAAACATATAGATGTTAGTTTTACTAAAAAGGAAATCAGTCTAATTAAAGAAATGATAGGTACTACACTAACTAAATATAAATGTGATCCTTTTATGTTTTCTACAGCGGTTTATGGTATTGTAGGTATTTGTACAGATAAATCTGCTTATGCATTTACTAACAAAATTCAAGTAATGGATTATTATGGAACTAACGAAGATGTTGCTATATTTCGAGTTGAAAAGTGTGAAGATTCAACAATTAAATCTCTTATTAAAGAAAATACTATGATAGAACTTCCAATAAATAAAAAAATTAAAGAAATTGATATCATCAATGAAAATCAAAAAGTATTTGAATACTAGCCGACGCATTCCCCATCTATAGCATAAGCTTAGGTGGGGTTAG
>CAVIQY010000050.1:0-17025 GCA_963645035.1 bacterium
TCAATTCTTGAAACATAACTCTCTTGCCTTGATTGCTTGTAGATAATACCTCATTTTCAATCTATTCGTCAATAGTTTTTTGAAAAATTTTACTAAAATTTGTATTTTTCTTTCAGCTAGCATATAGCGAAGGTCTATTAGACCTCGCTATATGTATCATATCTTCTATTTTGGTACTGTTAAATTCTCAATAAACTCTTTTACCGCTTTCTTTTTATTGCGATAGAAAGTAGTTCTCGAAAAAAATTCCAAATACCAATTTTTATCACTAATTTCTAGAAACTCCTTTCTAATAATTAACTGAGATACTCTACTGAGATTTTCTAATGTTAGATCAACTATCGTTACTAACGCCAAGTCATCTTGGTATTCTTTTTGATTTTCAGAAACAATAGCCATTCTTTCATAATACTTCATTCTTGTTTTACAGCTTCGATATGTTTCCCCAACCGCTTTTGACATAATCATCATTTCATCAGGCGTCTTTTTCATTCCTTGCCAAAAGCCGCAATATTCATCTTCAAATGAACTTTTCACTTCTACTTTACTCATAAATTTATTTCCTCCTTTTTTATCATAAAATTTAAAGTAAGTAATACTTTTGATGGTTTTTATACCATCTTTTCATTTTTAACCATTACAAAAAGGAATTTGCTATATGTATGGTTTACTGATATATTTCTAACCCTTCACATATACTATTAGCGCCAATACTGCAAATTCCCCGAAAATCAGTTAAAATATTTATAGTTGTGAAAAGGAGAAACCAAAATCGTGATATATAGTTCAAGATTGTCTATAAAAAGAATCATCCTGTCATTAGCTATTTTCTGTATCACACCAGGAATAGCTTGGGCTGTTAATCTGTTAATCAATAACCAAACATTAGCCTATATGTTTAGTCTAAATTTATGTGGGTCTATCTTAATCATTTATGATTGGAACTTATTTGGGATTCACTATAACCGTTCCAAAAATAATATGAATAACGCAATATTCTATTCAATTGTTGGAATTATTCTTTTTTCATTATTATTAGCATTAAATAAATTTATTCTTCACTTAAATTTATTAGAACCTGATATCCAAACAACTAAATCATATATTTTTGCATTACCCGCAATATTAATTGCTTATAGCTTCATGCATTCAATATTAATTAATATAGGATTTAAATGTTTAACAGATCATATGCGAATTCATTCTAAAGAATTATTGATCATCGTTGTTTCTGGTTTACTGTTTGGTTTAATTTATACTGTTGTTTTTTCCTTCTACCTTAATTTAGGTTTTAATTTTATGAATTTAATCAGCCATTATTTATTTAATGCTCTAACTATTTGTATTTGTTCTTACTTATATAATCAATCAGGGTCATTCTTTCCAAGTATGATTTCCTTAGCGATTACTTATTTCATATTTATAGTATCTAGCATTCTATAAAGTTTCGTCAATAGAAATCTTTAATTTTTCGCTAATTTTTGCTGAATTTCTTATTTTTCAATAAAAAAGTATGTGTTTCAATTATTATACACATACTTTTTTATGGTCATTTTAAAAGTACAGTTAGATAGAAATACCATTAACTGTACTTTTTCTTTATAAAATCATTCAATTTATTTTGTGTTCAAGCGCTTCTTTTTTATAAAATCATAGATAATAATTACTAATAAAATTACACAACCGCCTAATGTAACAATTACACCTTCTTTTAATCCATGAGGAACGAAATTCATTTCTATCTCGTTATACCCTTCTTCTAGAGGTATACCTGTTAGACCGCCATTTACTGAGTAAGTTTTAACTTTTTTGCCATTTACTTGTGTGGTCCACCCTTTATCATATGGAACAGAAATAATTACAAATCCTTTTTCAGTTGTTGTAATATCAGCATATAAATAATTTGTTTCCTTATGAACCGTATTAATTGTTACAATTTCTTTACCAAGTAATGATTCTATTTCTTCTCTGTTTTCCTCATGAGCAATAACTGTAGAAGTAACAATATTTGACATTGAAGAATCATATTCATCATATGTAATTAACTTATTATATGTTTTTCCTAAATTGAAGTAATCCAGATTTTCATAGATTTGCATAGAATAATAATTCGCAACAAACTTGTAATTTTCAAATGGTACATCTTCTTCATTCATTACTACCGCATATTTTGTACTAACAAGTGTCATTATATTTGGATTTTGAATATTAAATGTCCATGGTAAATAATGTTGAACATGTTCTGGATCTAAAGTAATCATATCAGATAGAGATGGAAGATATGTACTATCATATGCAAGTAATCCCATAATATTAAAATCTAAATTGTAAGAAGTTGATACACCCCAATATACATTAATCGGATCAATATAATTTCTATAAAATTCATTAACGTTATTCTCATCTAAAGTCAAAGTGAAATTTGTATATTCATCTTTAGCACCCATCAAATAACTTTCCCTTTCATAATCAGAATCCTTCATACTAGCAAGAGCAGGACTTCCATAAAATGACATATAGGAAACTAAACATAGTTCTGCCACCAACGTCACTAGCATTAGTTTCATCTTATTTTGAGCAATACATATTCCTGAAACAATAAATGTAGGAATAAAGATTAATGGTAAAAATATTTCATTACCCAAGTTATTCAAACCATATCCTGAAATAATCGCACTAATTGGTGTAGCAATTGCCATTAATATAGTAAAAATAATGATTGAGTTCTTTAATAATTTCTGATCAATCTTATCAAGATTTTCTATAATAGGTAAAATATTTACAATTAATAAATAGATTGGAGAAGCTAACCATCTAAATGAAGGTTCACTAAATCCATGCATTGCACTAGATAATATTGGAATTAGTGCAAATACCGAAACAATTATTGGATAAAGAACTGTAAGCTTTCCCTTATTCTTTTTTGTAAATAATTGAGGAAATAATAAAGTAACAATAGAAGATGACCATAAATATACAATCATTACTGAATCTTTACTTGTAACATATTTAAACAAAGAAGAGATAGGTGTTCCTCTTTCTGCTAAAGCACTAGCCGGAAGAATTAGTCCCCAAATATATTCCAAATACGGTATGATACTTTCAAAAACAAAAGTACTACTTCTAGAACCTACACGTGTATTACCAAGAATGTTTAAAGCTTCTGGTATTAGAACAAAACATGACATCAGCATTCCAACTATGTAGTAACCAATTAGTTTAAACGCTTCTTTCATCATATTTTTAAACGAATGATATTCTTTATCCCATCTCCAAATGAAATACATAATGGTAAATAATGACAAAGAATAAAATTGATAGTAATTATTCAAGAACATAAAAAATACCATAAAGATAAACATATATTTCTTTTTATCTTTAATGTATTTATCTACACTTAAGAAATACAATGGCAAAAACACAAAGAATGACGCAAAAAATGGATGTGGAATAACATACAATATATAAGATGAAAATGTAAAAATAAGTGATCCTATAACAGATGTATATGAACTATATTTGTTATATCTTGTATAAGCATAGAAACCAAAGCCAGCAATTAAAAGCTTAATATAACTCATAATCATAATGGCATTTTCATAAGTCATATTTGTTAATGCAAAAGGCCATTCAAAGAAATCATTAAAATAAAATAATTTACTGGAATAAAAATCATTTCCTAGATAACTATACCAAGTCCAAAACGGCTTAGTTCCATCTTTAACAAAACTTTGTAGTACTGTCCTTAAATTTTCAAAATTAGAATCATATATTGTTTGCATATCCCAGCCTACAATAAAAGCTTTATCCCCTAATATGTATGGTAAAAAGATAAATCCCGAAATGAATGTAATTAATATAAATAATAAAATTAATGGATGTTTTATATTTTTTTTCATTTTATATTCAAATATTTTGGCATACATAAATCATATATGCAAAATATCATGCTCCTTTCTTTGGTTATAAACCAAAATTAAACAAAGTGAATTACTACATATGTATTTTATCATCATATTACGATAAAATTTAGATGTATTTTTTTCGCATATTTATGCACTATTTCAAGAATTTAAATAATTTTTTCGAAAAAAGTGAAAGTTTTTGTTGCATTTTTCTATAGGTTGTAGGTATAATAATTAAGCATTGCGATAGAAAAGGTTCCTTAGCCAAGTTGGTAAGGCAGCAGACTGCAACTCTGCGATCATCGGTTCAAGTCCGGTAGGAACCTCCATATTGGGGATGTGGCGGAATGGCAGACGCATCGGACTTAAAATCCGGTGGTGGCAACACCGTGTGGGTTCAAGTCCCATCGTCCCCACCATTGCAAAATTAAAACCACAGTTATTGTGGTTTTTTTATTTGTTTATCGCACTAAAAAAGCTCAGCACTATATTTGTGTTGAGCCAATTTTTTATTCCCAAAGAATATCAGGATAAATACCCTTATCTTTCATTTCTTGAATTTTTTGCATAACCATTGGTTTGTCTTCTTGATATGTTACACCAAACCATTGATCCTTACTTGATAACATCTTAACACTACATTTTTGTTCAGCAACTAAGTCACCAATTGCTGTAGGAATAACATGTTCACATTTTAATGGATTTTCTTTAATTGCTTCTTTTAGGTAAGATTCAAGAATAGTTTCACATTCACTAAAGATTTTTGGTGTAAAGCCCCAGAAATTCATTGACACTAAAGCATCATCTGCTAATTCAACTAATTTACCGTCTTCTTCATATACAGCTTTACCATCTTTTTTTGCTATTTTTTGAATTTCTTGAATTTTGCTTAAATAGCCATTTTCTTCTTTACAAACACCACGAGTAACTGTACCACTCTCGCTTAGTGTATTTTTACAAGCATACCCTACCATCGCATAATGGTCATCTGTAATTTCATTTGTTAAATAATCATATATTACTTTATATGCATCTTTTCCATAGAAATCATCCGCATTGATAATTGCAAATGGTTCATTCACAACATTTCTTAAAGCAAGAAGTGCATGCGTTGTTCCCCAAGGTTTTACTCTTCCTTCTGGAACACTAATTCCTTCTGGTAAATCTGTCATTTCTTGGTAAGCAAATTCTACTTCCATATATTTTGAAACTCTATCTGTTAATGCTTTACGGAATAATTCCTCGTGTTCTTTTTTTATAATTAAAACTACTTTTTTAAATCCAGCTTCATAAGCATCATAGATGGAAAATTCAATTATTGGTTCTCCATGATTTCCTACTCCATCAATTTGTTTCATTCCGCCATAACGGCTTCCCATACCAGCAGCTAAAATAGCTAAAGTTGGTTTATTCATGATATTATTAATCCTCCTCATGTATCAATGATTAAATTATACCAATTTTTGATATAATAAGATACATGAGAAATTTAATTTTAGCGAGTCAATCACCAAGAAGAAAAGAATTACTAGAAAAATGCGGATATCCTTTTTCTGTTTGTGTTGCGGATATTGATGAAAAAATTGACACAAGTATCCCTCTTGAATCTGCTATCCAAGAGTTAGCTTACCTTAAAGCAAAGAAAATATTTGATGATCATCAAGATTCAATTGTCATTGGATCAGATACAATTGTTACGATTAATGGTCTTGTTTTAGGAAAACCAAAAGATGAAAATGATGCTTTTAATACATTAAAAATGCTTTCAGGAAAAACTCATCAAGTTATTACAGGATTATCTATTATCACAAAAGAAAAAACATATAATCATGTAAGTGTAAATGATGTGACTTTTTATGAACTAAGTGATGAAGAAATTCTTAAATATATTTCTACAAATGAACCTATGGATAAAGCAGGATCTTATGCAATCCAAGGTATCGCGAGTAGATATATTCAATCAATACAAGGTGATTACTATGCTATTGTTGGATTACCGGTATCTGTTGTCTATCATATTTTAAAAGAATTAGATAAAGATTGATTTGTATATATTTTTTGGTATGATAGTAAAGCATGTGCCGCTTTAGTATAGTGGTAATACGCATCCATGGTAAGGATGAACGAGCAGTTCAATTCTGCTAAGCGGCACCATATTGATTACATAAGCAAACTCGACTGAGTATGCTTTTTTTATACTCTATTGCAAATAAAAATAGGATTTTTCAACCCTACTAAAATTTCTATTGGTGCGGATAACAGGACTTGAACCTGCACGAGTTACCCCACTGACACCTGAAATCAGCGCGTCTACCAGTTTCGCCATATCCGCATGTGCTTTATTATAACATAAAAATTTGAGGCACCTATACTTGAATATAGGTGCCATTTTTCACTTTACTTTGTTTCAATTAAACCGTAGCTACCATCTTTTCTAACATATACTACTGAAACAGTATCTGTTTCTTCATCTGTATAAATATAGAAATCATGGTCACTTAATTCCATTTGCATTATTGCTTCATCTAAATCCATCTTATCCGCATGGATAGTCTTTGTTTTAACTGGAATATCTGGTTCTTCATCGGCTTCTACTTCTGTTAAGAATGATTCAGCTAATGACTCCTTGTGACGACGAGATAATCTTGTCTTTTGTCTTCTAATTTGATCTTCTAGCTTATCTACAGCTAAATCAATTGCTGCATATAAGTCATCATGTTCAACTTCTGTACGAAGAATACCTACTTTTGTTGGGATTGTTACTTCAATTTTATCTGTTGTTGGATAAACTCGAACAACTACTCTTGCTATTGTATTTTCATCAATAATCAAGTACTTGTCTAAGCCATGAAGCTTCTTTTCAATCGCTTCTCTCATTGCATCAGTTACACTGATATTTTTTCCAATAATTTCAAAACGCATAATCTTACCTCAACTTTCTAATATTTGATCTATGCTTTTTATATATATTGTTATTTTATGGAAAAGGTACTCATCACTTCTTTCTTTGTACCTATATTATAACATCGATAAATTCAATTTTTCTATACATTATGCATTAATTGTAACAACCATTTATATACAACAACCATGGCATAAGAATCCATGCCACAGTATTCTTTCAAGTTATTTACAATATCTTCCGCATTTACGTCTTGTTCTTCTTTATCAAGCCTACGCCATTCGTATACCGCATCCATCCCTTGATGAATAGCTAAATCATTATAAGATTTATCATTCATCATTGACATAATCACTTTTAATGACCATTGTCCCTTCATTCTTGTATCGTATACTATGCCATTTTCAAATGGTAATTGTAAATCTACCATACGTTCATTAATATGGCTTAACTCATCTTTTAAATCAGTAAATGTATTCATCATTTCTTCAATACGAATATATTCTGCACCGAATGCGTTATATGCCACTACACTACCAGTTGTTGGAATATCATGTATTAAGCTTGTGGCAAGTTCTCTACGATCATCATGAATTGATAAGAAAACCTTATGTTCTACCATACCATCTTCATACAATATATGAATAGAATATTCAAAAGGTAAAACATCAAATGGATGCATTTTTTCATATGGTGGTACCGCAAAACGTTCCCATTCAAAATCTAAAAATGTAATTGGATATTGAATCGTACTTGCCCATACTTGTAAAGCTAATTTATCTACAAATAAGCCATTATTTTTATCTGCTAAAATTTGTGCATATTGTAATTTTGTGCCTTCAATTAGATCTATATCTGCATCTTTTAAATATTTAATGCCTGCTTTTTGCATATTATAGCGATGTTGTGAGCCACTTAAATAAACAATCGAATTATCTTCATATGATTCTTCCTCAAAACATTCTAAATAATATCGACATTTATTTCTTCCTGTACATTTATTTGTTCTTTTTGGTAATGGAAGCGTTTCTTCAGAACATTTTTCCATTTTATCTAAAACAGGCGAAACATCTACCATATGAGAATAGATTGCTTCTTTAACATTAACGCTCGGATTTTTATTTACATTATAAAAAGTATCAGAAATGACAAAAAGTTCATCATAATTTAATTCTTTTTGTCTTTCATAATTCGCATTTAAATGAATAAGATAGATATTTCTTATTTTTAAATGATTATTTTGTAATACCCATACCGTATCGCAATAAAATTGCATATCTGTTGTTAAAGGATATAAACCAACATAGAGGAAATATAAATCATATCTATCTCCTACTTTATGTAAAAACGGAACTTTTACACGCAACGTTTTATATTCAAATCTAGCTTTTACTAGCCATGCATAAGAATTTAATGCATTTAGTGCTCTTTCTTTAGGGTCATTTCTTTCACCTAAGAAGTAATCTTTTATTTTTAGTTTTTGTACTGCAAGATTTGTAATTTGTTCATCTAAGCGAACATATTGTTGGTAATCCTTATTGTCATTTATTTTATCTTTCCAATACAATATAGGGCATCGATTATACTTTTTACAATCTGATATATGAAACATGAAACTATTCCTCAATTAACTCCGCTATCATATTTTGACCACTTACTCTTGTGTATTTAGCTAGGTGGAAAGAACCCATTTCTAATTTAGATTGACTCTTTATTCTTACTACACCATCAACTCCATCTGGAGCAAATAATACGCTTCTACCCAAATACATTTGTGTTAGTGGTTCATATCCTTCTATTAATACTTCTACAGTTTGATTTACTAGAGCTTCTCTTGATGCTTTAACAATTTCATCTTGTAGCATCATGATTTCTTTCTTTCTTCTTTCTTTTTCTTCTTGTGGTACATCATCTACCATGCTATAGCTAGGTGTACCTTCTTCTTTAGAATAAGTGAAAGCACCTAAATGATCCCATTTTACTGCCTTCATTAAATCTAAATTTAACTGATGATCCTCTAATGTTTCTCCTGGGAATCCTGTCATTACTGTAGTACGTAATACCGCATTAGGTAATTCCTCTCGAATTTTTATTGAACGTTCTAATATTTCTGCCGCATTACTACGTCTATGCATTAACTTCAACATACGGTCACTGCCATGTTGAATAGGAATATCAAAATATGGTAATACATGTTTAGCATTTTTCATTGTATCAATTAAATCATCTGGGATTTCATCTGGATACAAATACAAAATACGAATCCATTTTACCCCTTCAATATTATCTAGCTTTTTGATTAATGAAGATAAATGTAATTTTTTATCCCAATCAAATCCATATCTAGATGAATCTTGAGCAATTAATGTTAACTCTTTTACACCCATTTGGATTAAACGCGTAGCTTCTTCCACTAAATCTTCTTCTTTAAAAGAACGTAAATTACCTCTAATCAAAGGGATAGCACAATAACTACAACGATTATCACAACCATCCGCAATTCTTAAATAAGCCATCCATGGTTTATCAGATAACATTCTAGGCGCTTTACCATAGTTATTGATGATTCTTTCACCTAATTCTTCACTTAAAATTGCACCAAGATTTGCATATTCATCAATAGAAATAAATAAATCTACTTCTGGCATCTCTGCTTCTAAATCTTTTTTATATCTTTGTGCTAAACAACCCATAACAATTAATTTTTTTAATCCTTGTTGTTTCAAATCTGCAACATTTAAGATTGTCTCAATCGCTTCTGTTTTTGCACTTTCGATAAAACCGCATGTATTTACAATAATGGCTTCTGCTTCATCATAATTTGTTGTAATCTCTTGTCCACTAGCATTTAACATTCCTAATAAATTTTCTGTATCAACAAGATTTTTTGCACATCCTAATGAAATAACTCCAATTTTCATATCATTCTCCAATTCAACATCTATTCTAACATAGAACAAAAGATAGTTAAAAAATCCCTATAGGAATATCTCTATAGGGAATCAGATTAATGTTCTAGTAAATCATGTAAAAATTAGTCAGCTAGTGATCCAAATGGATCCCATGGTTTAAGTGTTACAGGAGTTTCTTCTAAAGCTTTTAATTGTTCTTCACTGAAATATTTCTTATTAACCGCAGCTTCATATACATATTTCTCAAACCATGTATCAGAACAAATGAAGAAGCCCTTATTTGCAATTTTATCTCCCCAAGAATTTTCAATCTTCCATCTTGTAGGACGATCATCTACTAAATTCACACCTGTAAATACCATTGCATGATTCATCGCACTTTCTCTTGTGTCTAACATTTCTTCTTTTGTCATGCTTAATTGCATATCAAATGTATTTTCATAATCAAATTGTTTATCATCCCATAAACCAGTTGTTCTATTACCATCTTTACCACAATCGCAACCAAACCATACTAATTGATTATCTTTTAATTGTTTTACTACTAATTCTTTAAACTCTTCCATTGGTAAGTTTAGAAAACGAATTTGATTTCCATTTACAACATTTCCTAAGTATTTTACGGTATATGTTTTATAGAAAGGCTTATCACTAGTTGGTCCATGTATAATTGTTACATAATCATCTAAATCTTCTTTTAAGAATTCTTTGTAAAATTCTACAGGTGTAATATCTCTAAATGCATGATACTTCTTTGAGTCTTTTTCTACATATTCGAAAGTAACTTTTTGTGGTGGTACGCCAAAACAATCGCATAATAATGCATAACATTCTTTTATACATTCTTCTTTCAATGTATCTGTATTTATAGCATTTTTAGCATGAAGATCTGCTACAAATTTTCTAAGGCGTCTATTAATTAAACCGTTCATATTTCTAGTATGACTAGATTGATATGTTTCAGGCATAGCTGTTTTTGGACAAATACCATACTTTTTAACTAGAGAAACAACCATGTCCCATTGACCACCATCTCCTACAGCAGTTTCTAGTAAGTATCTCATTGTTTCAGAATCTAATGCTGAATCTTTTTCTTGTAATACACATTCCAAGAAGAAATTTATTTTTTCTAACTTATCATAAAAAGCAATATAGCTTTGTGATAATTCAAAATCCTCAATTCCATATTTTTTCGCAATCATATTTCTTAAAACATTCATAGAAGAGAATATCCAACATCTACCAGAAGCTTGTTGGTTTGTTACAGGTAAAGTTTCAATATCTATAGAAAATAGATTTGGATTATCCATTGTAGCTTCAAATACACAAGATATCGTAGATACATCATTATTTGTTAATGCATTTCTTACTACTCTAGCTTTCGTATTTTCTAAATATTCTTTTCTTAAATTTTCTAATTCATTTAATTCTATCGATTTCATATCGTTCCTTCTTTCTAGCTATTACTTTACACCTTTCTCTAAAAATAATAAAAAAAGTGATTCATTATTTTGAATCAACTTTTCTTTACAAAATCATTCCCACATGTAGGACAATGAATTTCTATTTTCCCCCTACCTCTAGGAACACGTACCATTTGATGACATTTTGGGCATAAATAATAATGGTATGTTTTATCTTTACTATTCTTTTGGATAACTAAAACACTTCTTCTAATTCCTTTTGTTTTATCCATAAAGCGATAATTCTCACTTTGTCTTGCGGCAATATTTTTAGAAAGAGCACGATAAATAAAATAACCTAAAAATACATAATCACATACCAAAAATATAAGATTACGTGAAAACAAATAAATTAAGTTAAATACGCAAGATAAAACAAATAGACATAAATTAAATTGATCATAGCCATAACGACCAACCATAAAATTTCTAATCTTATTCATAATTCCTCCAATGTTATTAGATTACTCTGATTTAGATAAAATACGATATACATTCGTACATGATTGTATTATTGCAATAAATTCAATTGATCATCTAATAATCTCAAAGAAATATGAGAAGACTTACAATATACTTCTCCATCAGTATGTACCCATAAAGGAATTTCTGTTTTAATTTCTGCTGTTTTAAATGGTTGTGTATATACACCTTTAAATTTCACATGATTACCAGAATAAGCATAAGGAAAAATTCTAAAGAAATCGAATTTTGATAACTTATCCGCAAAACAAATATCTAAGGTAGAATCATCTCCTTTAGCATTAGGACAGAATTTAAAGCCACCACCTTCATATTGTTGATTCATCCCAACTGCAAATAAACATTGATCATACTTTTTCGTTTGATTATCTAATGTAATTTCTGCTTTAATCATTTTTGTTGTAAAAATAACTCGCATTGCCTCAATAATATACGCTAGTTTACCTAAATGAATTTTATTTAAGAATGGTTTCACTTTAGATACATGCACCTTTTGACATATTTCCGCATCAAATCCAATTCCAGCACTAACATTAAATCTTCTAATGAATTGATTATTTTTAAATTCAGGCATTTCTCTAAAAGCATCAGAGTAGTTGTATAAAGTAATTTCTCCAACATCACATTTTCTTTGCAATTCACCTTTAAAAATCTGATGAATTATCTCTTCAATATTTTTTGATAAACCTAAAGATCTAGCTAAGTCATTACCTGATCCACATGGAATAAATCCTAAATAAGTATTTTTGAAATTTACAATTCCATTTACAGCTTCATTTAATGAACCATCTCCTCCAATAAGAACTAAATAAACATCTTCTTTAACACTTGTTAATTCATGACAGATATCACTTATTCCAATTTGTTTAGAAGAAGTATGTACTAGATAATTTATTCCTTCTTGTTTTAAATAAGGCTCGATTTGATGAAACATTTTATTTGTAGCACCTGAAGCTCCTACTGGATTAATGATGATATGAAAAAGTTTACTACTCATTGCATTCCCCTTTTCTAAATTTAAAGCCGATTAATATCGGCTTGTTTAATTAATGTTCTTTACTTTTTGGTAACATTGCAGCACCAATTACACCTGGTTCTTCTAATGAAGCAAGAGCAAATACTTCATCGTGTAATTGAGTATGTGAAATACTCTTAAATTTTTCAATTACCTTTGGTAAAAATAAATCACTTGATTTCATTACACCGCCACCTAATACAAAGATGTCAGGATCTACAGCACAAGCAAGTGTTGCGAATAATTGTGCTAAATCTTGCGTAGCATTTTCTACAACAGTTTTTGCATTTTCATCACCTTGCTTAGCAGCTTCAAATACTTCACCAGCATGAGCATATTCTCTAGTACCTGCTTCATTTGCTTTTCTTCTAATTGCGACACCACTAGCTTCATTTTCTACCGCACCAACAGCTAAATAATTTACTTTACTTCTGTTACGGTCAATAATGATATTTGCAATTTCTCCACCAAAACCATGTTTACCAGAGATACATTCGCCATTTACAACTAATCCACCACCAATACCAGTAGATATTGTTACGTAATATACAACCTTACAACCTTTACCAGCGCCAACAAGAGCTTCAGCTAAAGCCGCAACATTTGCATCATTATCAATATAAGAAGGCATATGGAATGTTTCTTCTAATTCTTTTGTAATAGGATAACCTGCAAAACCAGGTAAATTTGTAGATAGCACCATTGAACCTGTCTTTTGGTCACATGGCCCAGGAACACCCATTCCAATCCCAGAACATTTTTCATAATCAGGTAAAGAACGAATTAAGTCAGTAATCACTTTCATTACCACTTCTCTACCTTCTTGTGCATGAGAAGGACTCTTTTTCTGTACAATTATCTTTCCTTCTTCATCTACAATTGCAGCACGTACATTTGTACCACCTAAATCAACACCAATATAAGTTTTCATACTCTCCTCCACTAATTATATTTTGGCTACACCTGTATCTCTAGCAACTTTTGCGACAGCATCAGCTACTACTTTACTAACACGTTTATCAAATACATTTGGAATAATATAGTTTTCATTTCTTTCTTCTATTGTTACAAGTGAAGCAATTGCTTCAGCAGCAGCAAGCTTCATTTCTTCATTGATAATAGATGCTCTTACTTCTAATGCACCTTTAAATAATCCAGGGAATACAAGAACGTTGTTAATTTGGTTTGCATAATCGCTTCTACCTGTACCAACAATTCTCGCTCCAGCTGCGATAGCTAAATCGGGCATAATTTCTGGTGTAGGATTAGCTAAAGGGAATACACACGCATCACGATTCATTGTTTTGATCATTTCTTCTGTGACTAGTCCTGGAGCACTAACCCCAATAAATACATCTGCACCAACTAATGCATCTGCTAAAGTACCACTTACTTTGTTAGGATTTGTTTGTAATGCTAATTCTTTTTGAGCATCATTTAAAGCTGTATCTTCATTTAAAATTCCTTTACGATCACAATACAATAAATGTTTTACACCATAACGCATTAATAATTTACCAATCGCATTACCAGCACTTCCTGCGCCACTAATAACAATTTTTACTTCTGCTATATCTTTATGTACAACTTTAAGTGCATTAATGACTGCAGCTAAAACAACAATTGCCGTACCATGTTGATCATCATGAAATACCGGAATATCTAATCTCTTTTTTAACTTTTCTTCAATTTCAAAGCATCTTGGTGCCGCAATATCTTCTAAATTAATTCCTCCAAAACTTGGTGCAATGCGAACTACTGTTTCGACAATCTCATCTACATCTTTTGTATCTAAACAAATAGGAAATGCATCTACACCAGCAAATTCTTTAAATAAAACGCATTTTCCTTCCATAACAGGTAAGCCTGCTTCTGGTCCAATATCGCCAAGTCCTAATACCGCAGTACCATCAGTTACAACGGCAACCATATTTCCTTTAGATGTATATTTATAAACATCTTCTTTATTCTGTGCTATTTTTCTACATGGTTCAGCAACACCTGGAGTATAGGCAGTACTCAAATCATCTCTATTTTCTACTTTTACTTTTGAAGTAACAGCAATCTTTCCATGATTCTTCTCATGTAATTCTAAAGCCAATTGATTATAATCCATTTTTAATCCTCCATCATTGAAACCCTTTACATCATTATAATACAAAAAGAGCTTGAGTATTCCTCAAAGCTCTCTTTTGTCTAAATATTTTGTTTTAGATTATTTAGCGTAGTCAGCAGCACTTTGTCCTGCAATACGTCCAAATACTGTGAAGTCAGCAACAGCGTTACCACCTAAACGGTTAGCACCATGTACACCACCTGTAACTTCGCCGGCAGCGAATAAGCCAGGGATTACATTTCCATGTACGCCATCTAATACTTCAGCACTTGTATCGATTGTTAAACCACCCATTGTGTGGTGAACACCTGGTTGAACAGTGATTGCATAGAATGTTCCTTCTAGAGGTTCAGCAAAGCTTGTACGACCGAAATCAGGATCTGATTTGTTAGCAACACATGTGTTCCAGTTATCGATTGTTTCTTGTAATGTAGCAGCATCGATGTCCATAGCAGCAGCTAATTCTTCAACAGAATCGCCTTGAACCATCCAGCCCTTCTTTACATAACCTTGAATAACTGTAGAAGCATCATACATCTTTTGGTCAACAATCATCCAAACAACACCATCTGTTTGTTCGTTTTCAGCAGCAGATACTTTATCACGAGTAGAAACTTCATCAAAGAATCTCTTACCTTCTTTGTTAACTAAGATAGCACCATCACCACGTAGACCTTCAGTAATTAAGTTAGCACTTCCATCTTCAGCAACGTGTACTGTTGGGTGTAATTGAATTTGGTTCATATCAACTGTACCAGCACCAATAGCAGTAGCCATTGTAATACCTTGACCTAAGATACCAGGAGCGTTTGTTGTAATGTAACCATCAAGTGTTGGATTTTGTTCAGCAACCATTTCATTGTTTGCACCAAATCCACCAGAAGCGATAACTACAGACTTAGCATTGATTGTAATTGTTTCGCCATTCTTACCTTCAGCAACGATACCTACAGCAGCACCATTGTCATCTGTTAAGATTTGGTTAGCAGTTGTGTTATATAATACTTCGATTCCACGATCTTCAACATTCTTTTCAAGAATAGGAACAACATAAGAACCTACAGATAATACTTTACCTTCGTCATTAACTGGACGGTGAATACGTTTAACAGCAGCACCACCAAATTGACCTACATTATGTAATGTAGCTCCAATGCTTTCTAACCAGTCAATAGCATCAGCAGAATTTTCAACTAATGTCTTAACTAATTCTGGATCGTTGATACCTTTACCACCAATCATTGTATCTAATTCAAATAATTCAGTTGAATCAAAATATCCTGTTGGGTTAGCTTGGTAATCAGCCCATTGTTGTTTAACTGTTTCAGTTAATTCTTTGATGAAATCTTCATTTTCACCAGTGTAGCTTTCAGCAGAAGCTAATGTCTTTTCAACACCTGCTGATTCGCCAAATTCGTTTGAATCTTGGTATTCTGTCTTAGCAGCATTCATACCACCTGTTGAACGTACTGAGTTACCACCAGCAACTTCTTGAGATTCAACAATAATAACTGATTTATCATTATCACTAGCTGTGATAGCAGCTGTCATACCAGCACCACCAGCACCAACTACAACTACGTCACAATCGTATGTAGCATCTTCTGCAGAAACAGGTTCTGAAGTACTTGTACCCATGTAATCATCTGGATTTAATCCAGCAGCTTCAATAGCAGCTTTAGCAGCTTCTAAAATAGCATTAGATGTAACTGTAGCAGAAGCAACTGTATCAACATTGATTGATCCAGCTTCCTTCATAGCTTCTGGCATTGATTCAATAGCTTTAGAACCAATTCCTTCAGTTTCATCTTTTCCTTCAGCTGTAACATCTACAATCTTGCTGTCTTCAAAAGTGATAGATACTGTAACATCTCCACCTAGACCTTTAGCAGTTCCAGTAAATGTACCAGAAACGCCTGTGCTAGAATCTGTTGATGTTCCTGAAGAACAACCAACAAGAGCTAGAGCCATTAAGCAGCTTGAAACAAGTGAAATAACTTTTTTCATAATCTTAATCTTTCCTCCCCGGTTTTCACCGCTTAAGTATCATAATATATGTGAAATATTTGTCAACACATATGATCATAATAAAATATAAAATTTTCTTTCATATTCCATAAAATTTACTTATGGATCTTTTTGTGTCAAAAATAACGATTTTTCCATAAAAAAACTATTAGAAATTCATTTCATTCTAATAGTTCATTTTGATTAATCAGCTTTTGAAAC
>CAVIQY010000051.1:0-16996 GCA_963645035.1 bacterium
CCGTTACAATGTAACGCTTTTTACTTGTATTTAATTACCCAACGTATTTATATATTCTTAAATGATCTATATTTATATTCGTTTCTTAATTCCATTTGTTGCTACTTATATTTAATCGATTGAATTAATATATATGTATGTGTGTATGTACTTACACTTTCAAACAAATTAAGAAACAAAAAGAGTTATCTTAATTCATTCGATAAATTAAAATAAAAAGGGTGTCATATCTATTTCACATTATTGTTATAATGCGAAATGAAAATGCAAGGGTTAAAGCTTATAAAAAGAGGGTCCCTAGGGGTATTATATAATCACAGGAACAGGCCATTAGCCCTCCTACCACCGACAAAATAAAAAGGAGTACCTATGGACTATAAGAAGACATTAAGTGCAATAAAAGGACGAATAGAGAATAAAGAGTACGGTATTAGCCTGTTTGAAGATGGCTACACATTATGTAAGAGTTGGCTAGAAGAGGAAGAAGAAAAGGGTATAAAAGCCATACCAGAGATGAGAAGGCTATGTGTATTAGGAATGCAATACTATGCTGGATTAGAGGTATGGGATAAAGCAGAGAGATTAAGGAAGTTGATATACGAGTTGTATAAGTTAGAGGGAAGATACAAGTTTGATGCATATTGTTTAGCGTTAGAATACGATAGACCGCTAGAGGAGCAGTTTTATTATCCTAGAAGAAAAGTATTGTCTAGATTTGTTAGAGAGTTGCAGAGATTAGAAGACGGCGAGTTGCAAGAGTTGTTCTTATCATGTCCACCGAGAGTAGGGAAGACAACGTTGTTGTTGTTTTATACTACATGGGTAATGGGAAGACACCCAGAAAGCAGTAATTTATACAGTTCATTCTCAGACATAATTACGCAAGCGTTTTACAACGGTGTTATGGAGATAATGACAGATAGCACAACATATAAGTATGCGGACATATTTCCTAACAGTGAGATTGCAAGAGGAGGGACAAATGCAAAGGACGAGACAATCGACTTAGTACGGAAGAAACACTATCCTACATTAACTTGCAGAAGTTTGTACGGAACATTAAACGGTGCATGCGACTGTAACGGTATTTTAATAGGAGATGACTTAATCGGCGGTATCGAAGAGGCAATGAATAAAGATAGACTAATATCTGCTTGGAGCAAGGTGGATAATAATTTATTACCTAGAGCGAAAGAGAGTGCAAGGATATTATGGTGTGGGACAAGATGGAGTATCGCAGACCCTATCGGTTTAAGACAGGACTTACTAGAAGGAGACGAGACATTCAGTAAAAGGAAGTATGTTATTTGCAATTTACCAGCAATGGACGAGAAGGACGAGAGCAATTTCAATTATTTGTACGGAGTAGGCTTTACAACAGACTTCTACAGACAAAGAAGAGCAAGCTTTGAGAGGAATAACGATACTGCGAGTTGGTCAGCACAATATATGTGTATCCCTATCGAAAGAGACGGAACGTTGTTTAATGCAGACGAGTTTAGATACTTTGACGGTACATTACCTCAAGAACAAGCAGATAGAGTGTTTATGGCAGTAGATCCAGCGTTTGGAGGAGGAGACTTTACTTCAAGTCCTATATGCGTACAATACGGCGAAGATGTATACGTTATCGATGTTGTATATTCTAATTCGGATAAGAATATTACACAGCCTTTAATTGCGAATATGTGTTTAAAGTATAGTGTCGATGTGTTACAGATAGAGGCAACAAAGACTTTACAAGCCTATGTCGAGGGATTACAAGAGAAGATACGAGAGATAGGTGCTACTACAGTTGTACATTCCAAGAGTGCAAACAATCAAACAAGCAAAGAACAAAGGATATACGACAAAGCACCAGACATAAGAGAGCATTTTATCTTCTTAGAGAGCGGAAAGAGAAGTAAAATGTACGATATGTTTATGCAGAATGTATTTAGTTTCAAGATAGAGGGAAAGAACAAGCATGACGATGCACCAGACTCGTTAACGATGGCGAGCGAGATGTTGCTTAGAAAACAAGTAGGGAATAATATACGAATTATTAAGAGACCGTTTTAAGACTATACAAAAGTTATCTATATATGCGATATTATGTGTGTACTAAGGTTTTGTTTATTTTTCCTTAGTATACGAACATTATTGTTAGTATAAGGGTTTTGATCGGGTGTCCTTATACGAGCATAATCATTTACCTCCTTTCTAAAATAGTTATTAGAAGAAGAAAGAGTGTAGCAGACGTGCTACATTTTTTCTTTTTATGCATGTTTTAGACTATGCAAAATACCAAAAGCAAGTATTTTATGTATTGTATAGGTGTATATATGTCAACAGCAGAAAAAACAACAAGTCAAACACAAATTTTGTGTACAAAATCAGAAACATTACACGGAAGAAGAAAGATATTGTCAGATGTATTACAAATTACAGACGAGAATATTATCGAAGTATTGTGTAAGGCTTTAAATGTACACATGGCAAATAGAGCAGAGATAGAATATTTGTACAATTATCGTAAAGGTATTCAACCATCACTATTTAGAACAAAACAAGTTAGACCAGAAATTGTATCTCATGTTGTCGAGAATAGAGCAACACAAATTGTCGACTTTAGAACAGGCTACATGTGTGGGTCATCAAAAGCAATTCAATATATCGGTTCATGTTCAAAACAAGACCGACAAGAAGAATTAGCAGAACTTGTATCTCAATTAAACGAGTATATGGACGATGTAGATAGTGCTACACAAAACAAAGAGATATTCGATTGGGTATTTACATGCGGTGTCGGTTACAAGATGGTATTACCGAATGTAAACGCTCAATATGGAGATGTACATACAACACCGTTTGAAAGCTATGTATTAGACCCTAGAAATACATTCGTAGTATATTCAAATGCACTAGGCGAACCACCTTTAATGGGAGTTCGATATGTTACAAAAGAGAACGGTACAGTTGTTTATTCATGTTATACAAAAGAGGCAGAATACAATATCGAACTCTTTACAGTTAAGAAAAAAGAAAAGTATCGTATCTTATCAAGTGCAGGACATGTTGTCGAGAATATCCCTATTATCGAATATATCGACAATCAAATGCGAATGGGTGCATTCGAGCAAGTCATCACCATGTTAGATGCTATCAACAATGTCGAATGCAATAGACAAGAGGCTGTAGAACAATATGTACAAGCACTACTACTTATGCATAATGTCGGTTTAAATTCAGACGAATACGATGCATTACGAGAACAAGGTTGTATACAGTTTGACGATGTATCACCGGACAAGAAAGCAGAAATAAATTATATTTCCTTAGACTTAAACCAAGAGAACACACAAACATTAGTATCTAATATGTGGCAAAGTGTAAGAGAAATATGTGGTATTCCAAGCATGTCAAACGGCGAAACGAGTGATAGTTCAAATAACGGTGCTGTTATTATGCGACAAGGTTGGGGACAAGCCGAGGCAAAAGCTAAGAATAGCGAAGAAATGTTTAAATTATCCGAGCGTAAATTCTTAAAACTTGTCTTAGCAATATGCCAAGGAAATACAGGAACACTTAAAGCCTTATATCCACAAGATATTCAAATCCGTTTTACAAGAAGAAATTACGAAGATATTCAAACAAAGTCACAAGTACTTGTTACGATGTTGAATAACGATAAGATAGATCCTAAATTAGCGTTCGAACATAGCGGTTTATTCGTAGACAGCGACAGAGCATATGTACAAAGTATGGAATACTATAAAACGGTGCTAGAGGCTCAAAACACCACGAATAACAAGCAAGCCGAGCAAGGCGGAGGATTTGTTCCGTATGATGAAAATCAAGCGGAAACAGGCTCTAAAAGTGATGTAGAAACGGTATGAAGAAAAAACTAACCGAAGAAACGATAGAGAAGATAGAGCGGTGCTTATTTACGATAGGCAAGCCGTGTGAAGTAAAGATAGAACACGGTGAACCTATTGTCATATGCATAAATAGGACACCGATACACGATAGAGAAGTTGCAAAGGCAATTTCCAACAAGTAAATACTATTCCAAAGGGAACAGACTTAAGAAATAGCAAAGTAAAAGGCTACAAGTTTGTTCTCTTTGTTTGTATAAGGGAGAAGTTAAGATACATGGCAACAAATAGAGATACATATTTAGCTACATTCGATGAGTTACATGTACTAGGCGAGTCATTGTATCAAGATTATCTTCAAGGTAAGAAAAGCGTAAAAGAAGTTACCGAGGAATGCGAGAATTTCTTTATATACGCTTACTTATTAGGCTATCGAATAGGTGCAGACGATATAGACATAGAAGAAGACGAGGCTATGTATTATCTAAACACCGTAAAAGATACAGATAAACCACTTCAAAGTGTGTTTGCAACATTCGAAGAAGACGGCAAAGAAAAGAACTTTGAAGATTGCATACACGAACACTTAGAAAACGAAGATGGTGCAAGTGCTATCGAAAAGGTACTTACTACAGAGTGGCACAGGAACGCAAATCGAGGTATTCAAGATTTCGGACAAGACTATGTTACTTCAACAGGATCAAGTATCAAAAAGGTGTGGCACACAGTACTAGACGATAAAGTACGAGATACTCACTCTTACTTAGAGGGAATGAAAGTAGGACTAGACGAAGAGTTCTATACATACAACGGTGACCATGCTTTGTATCCTGGTCAATTCTCTAAGGCGAGTGAAGATGTGAATTGTAGATGTTCGGTAGTACTAAAACAGGAATAAACAGCTAGTACAAGTTGTTTACATATAGTGCTAGGGAAAGCACTTAAAAATCACGCAACCAAGACATAGTGAGGGAACACTCAAAAACGCAAAGAAAGGCGGTCATATAAGAGATATGGCAAATTATTTACAAGAACTATTAGGTGATAGTTACAAAGAGGGAATGTCATTAGATGAAATTTCAAATGCTTTACAAGAAAAGCAAGTGACACTAGAAACCAAAGTCAAAGACACAAGCGACACAGAAAAAAAGTACAAAGAATTATTATCTAAGGCAAATTCAGAGGCAGCTAGTTATAAGAAAGAACTAAGAGCGAAAATGAGTGAACAAGAGGCTAAAGAGGCTGAAAGAAACGAACAACTTGAAGAACTTCAAAATAAGTTAGCTGTTTTAGAAAAAGAAAAGAAAGTAGCAGAATATACTACAAAGTTTACTTCTGTAGGATATGACACAACAGTAGCTACAGAGTGTGCAAACGCACTATTAGACGGTGACATTGATACAGTACTTGAAAACCAAAAGAAGTATCTTCAAGTGCAAAGAGATTTAATCAAGTCAGACCTAATGAAAGCTACACCAAGACCAGAAAGTGGTAATTCAAGTGGTGCTACAAAGACTATTTCCAAAGAGCAATTATTTGCTATGCCATTAAAAGACCGCATGAAATTTGCTCAAGAACACAGAGAGCAATACGAACAAATCGTAAAAGGTGAGAGTGTTCAAATCTAGGTAAAAAGGAGAAAGCAGAACATGGCAAACAAATACTATGACAATTTCGTCTTAGAGGCTGAAATTAACAATCAATTTACAACATTATTAGACTTATCTCAATTTTGCACACCAGATAGAAGCTTAGAGGCAAACGCTGGTAATATCGTAAAAGTTAACACATACGATACAACAGGTGTTGCTGAAGAAGTTGCTATGGGTAAAGGCAATACAGGAGTTATTGAAACATCTCTAGTTACAAAAGACTACACAGTTAAGATGGTTCAATCTAAATTTGCTTGGCACACAGAAGAAGAAAACGCAGACCCATATGTACCAGTTGTTGGTGCTCAAAAAACAGCTGCATCTATCGTAAACAAAATGCGTGCAGACATCATTGCTGAAATGGAAAAAGCAACATTAAAAGTTACATCTACAGGAGACTATTTTGCAGACTTTATCGATGCAGTAGCTAAATTAGACTTAGATTCTACAAGAGCTGAAAACGGCAACGAATCATTAGATCCAGGTGCTATGTGTTTCGCATTAGTTAGCAAAGGTGACTTAGCTAAAATTCGTAAGTCTATGAAAGACAACCTAAAATATGTAGAAGATTTTACATCTACAGGATATGTAGGCACAGTAGCTGGTGTAAACATCTATGTTACTAACTTAGCAACAGACGGAGAAGTTATTATCGGTCATAAGAGCGGTATTAAGCTAATTACAAAGTCACAAGTTGAATTAGAACAAGACAGAGATGCAGATACTCGTACAAATTACTTATACGGTAGACAAGCATATGTTGCAGCATTATACGATGCAACAAAGATTTGCTTAATTACAGCAGCTTAAATTCAATCAAGGTAACAAGTAGAGATAATGGAGGGTTCTTAAAACAACTATGGAAGACACAGCAAAGAAAGAGATAGTTAGTACGATTACGGGTGAGACAGACGAATCTGTTATCTCTATTTATTTACAAATAAGTCAAGAAATTATACTAAACGCTTTATATCCTTATGAAACAGAGGACGAAAAAAGAGTGTGGCTAAGCAAATATGACATGAAACAATGTAATATTGCTAGTTACCTACTTAATAAGCGAGGTGCT
Organism: bacterium; assembly: GCA_963645035.1. Taxonomy (GTDB): domain Bacteria; phylum Bacillota_I; class Bacilli_A; order Erysipelotrichales; family Erysipelotrichaceae; genus Bulleidia. The sequence continues at coordinate 6,579 of CAVIQY010000051.1, forward strand.
GAGGGTGAAACATCACACACAGAGAACGGTATCACAAGAAGTTATGCAGACGGTGATATTCCTAGTTCAATGTTGCAAGATATTACACCTTTTGGAAAAGTTCTTTAAAGGGAAAGAAAGTGGTGATAGATACATATGAAGTTACTTAAAAGGAATTTACAGACAATCTATTACAAGCTTTATCTAGGCACGGTTGAAGTATTAGACGAGGACGGCAACGAAACAGGGGAAAAGAATATCACCTATACAGATGTTTATACGGTACAAGCTAATGTTTCAAGTGCTACAGGAAACGTTGCACACGAACAGTTTGGACTATTAGAAAATTATGATAGGGTGGTGCTAATCGATAACACAAAGTTACCTATATCAGAAGATACAATATTTAACCTAGATGAAGAAACACCAACAGAGGACACAGTATTTAACTATCGTGTATCAAAAATCTCTAAAAGTTTAAATGTCTTAGCTATTGCACTCGAGAAAGTGAGTTAGGCTATATGTCTTCAATCAATATTGATTTATTCGACACAAGCTCAATAGACCAAGCAATTAGACAAATAGAGGAGTTTGAAAAGGAAATAGATACTAAAACAAGTGAAACGGTAAAGGAAGTAGCCGAGCAAAGTTGTCTAAATTATAAAGCAAAAATATCTGGACTAAGCGGAATAACAACCGACAACAATGCCGACAACACCTATGTAAATTGTACTAAGGTAGACGATAAAACTTATTCGGTAAACGCTACAGGACAAGCATTATTCGTAGAGTTTGGTACAGGAATTACAAAAGCCGATTCAACACTTGCAAGGGCAGATATTTCCGTAAACGGTAGTTTAGTAGGACACGGTGAATATGGACATAGACAAGCTAGTAATCCAGAGGGTTGGTGGGATCCATACCACAAAAGATGGACAAAAGGCTTTCCAGCTAAAACACCGTTATATAACACGAAGAAAGAGGCAAAAAGCCTTATACAGACAAAGCTAAAGGAGAAGTTCAAATAACATGATAGATAAAGAAAACGAAGTATATACATTAGTTAAAAAAGCTATTATTGCTGAATTTCCTAAAGCAGATGTTTCATCTGTATATGCACCTACTGTTGCGACATTCCCACACATCTCTATAGTACAAACGGACTCATACGAGAACGAAGAATATAGAGACTCAAGCAATATAGAAAAGTTAGCAACATTGACTTATCAAATCGATATTTACTCAAATGATAAGAGCAAGGCTAAAACAATTTGTAAAAAGATTTTAACTATCGTAGATACGGCACTGCGAAAGAAAAATTTTAGAAGAATTGTTTTAACACCAGTTCCGAATCAAAATGATGCAAGTATCTATAGACTAACCGCTCAATATACGGTTAGTGCTACACAAGACTACTTCTACAATGCGTAGAGGTTTAAATATACAAAAAACAGAAAAGGAGAACAAAGAACATTATGGCAACAAATACATATATGTCATTCTTAATGCACTCTACAGATGGCAAAACTTACATTAAATTAGCCGATATTATCTCATATCCAGATTTAGGTGGTTCACCTGAAACAATTGATGTTACTACATTAAGTGATAGCATGATGACTAACATCTTAGGCTTACAAAGTGCAGACTCAATGGAATTCCCTATTTTATATGATCCAACAACATATCGAACAATTAAAGGATATGAAAACAAAACAGAATACTATGCTGTTTGGTTTGGTGGAACAGAGGAAACATCTGGAGTTACACCTACAGGCTCAGACGGTAAATTCTCATTCCAAGGTATGCTAAACATTCGTGTAACAGGTGCAGGAGTTAACGAGGCAAGAAAAGCTACAGTTACACTTGCAGCAAGCACACCTATTGTTTTCACACAAGGTGAATAACAACTTAGTATCACATTATTATCACAGTTTATACAAAGGTAGCTACCTCAATATATAAGAGGTAGTTACCATGTTTCTTAAAGAAGAAAATAGAAAAGGATATATCAAAGGATATAAAAAAGAATATGGCAAATAGAGAAATTGAAATTGAATACGATGGTATTACATATAAATTAGGCTTTACAAGAGCAACAATTCGCTCAATGGAATCACAAGGCTTTGTTATGCAAAAGATAGCAGAGCAACCAGTAACATATGTACCTATGCTATGGAACGGTGCATTTTTATTACATCACAAGAAAATGAAACAGGAAAAGGTAAACGAGATTTTCAATAACATTGAGAATAAAGAAGACCTTATTCCTACTCTAGCCTCATTATATGCCGAGGCAATGTCTACTTTAATGGACGAACCAGCGGAAGATTCAACAAAAAAGGCAACTTGGAAAATCGCATAGAAGATGGTGGTTTTCCTAGCACAAGTCAATCTTCAAATGTAGATAAAACATACACCGAGATATTCGATGAGGTATGCCCTTATTACATGTCTATTGGTGTAACATATGAAGAATTTTGGTATGGAGATTTTGCTATTTGCAAATATGCACGTCAAGCTGAAAAGCTAAGAAGAAAACGAACAAATCAAGAGATGTGGTGGAACGCTATATATATGTTTAGAACTATGTTAGATGTTGCACCAGCGTTTAGAGATTTTGGAGATGGAAAGAAAACGAAAATATCTTTCAGTACCGAGCAACCATTCCCTATGGATAAGCAAGAAAGCGAAGAAATAGAGAAAGCAAAGCACGAAAGACAAAAAGAAGAATTCCTATCGAAGATGTTAAGTTACACGCAAAGCCACAACTTAGCTTTAAAGCAAAACGGCGAGCAAAAGGAAACGGAGAAATAAACTATGGCACAATTTGAAGGTTTGAGTTTCAATATTTCCGCAGATACAAGCAAAGCAATACAAAATCTTGAAGAGATAAAGAGTGCTTTTCAAGGTATCAAAGATACAAGTAAGAGTGCCGATAGTATCAGAGACATCGCAAGTTCCTTACAGGGTTTAACAACCGCTTTACAACAATTCTCACAAGCAGAGTTTGACGATTCTAAAATTCAAAGTTTAGCGAATATGCTTGACTCATTGAGTAATTCACTAGAGAAAGCACAAACAGCAACAGATAGTCTATCATCTTTTGCTAAAGTTATGGACAAGCTAAGTGGTATGAAAACTACTAACTTTAGCGGTTTACAAGCTAATATCGAAAGCCTTAAAACAGCGTTAGATAGTATTGATCCAGATATGGCAGATAAGCTAAGAGATGTATCAACATCTATTGGCTTGTTATCAAATGCGAACTTTGGTTCAATATCAAACGGCTTATCTAGATTTGGCAAAGGTGATACAGATACAGAAGATGTAGACACGAGCAAGTGGGAAAAGTTGCAAAATGTACTTAGTGGTGTAGCTAGTGGCTTTAAGAAAGTAGGTAGCTTTATCGCTAGTGCTGTTTCAAAAGCTAAACAGTTTATACAGTTAAAGTTCGAAAATGTTAAGAACTCAGTAACAGGAATAACAAAGAAGTTTAACGAACTATTAAAAGCGTTTGCAAGAATAGCTTTATATCGTGCTATGCGAACGATTATCAAGAACATAACAGAGGGGTTTCAAGAGGGTTTAAGTAATGCTTATCAATGGGCGGTACTTACAGGAAATCAATTTGCTAGTTCAATGGATAAGATAGCTACATCTACACAATATGCAAAGAATAGTATCGCAGCAATGGCAATGCCTTTATATAACGCAGTAGCACCAGTTATCGATGCTTTAATAGATAAGTTCGTATCACTTGTAAATGTTATCAATCAAGTGTTCTCAGTACTTACAGGCAGTAGCACATGGACTAAGGCAATAAAACAGCCTAAGAAATATGCAGATGCGGTAAGCGGTGCGGCGAGTTCGGCTAAAAAGAGTACAGACTTATTCTTAGCTAGTTTCGATGAATTACACTTAACAAATAAGTCTAGTGATACATCTAGTTCTGGTGGTGGCGGTTCGGCTGTAGACTACTCTTCAATGTTTGAAGACGTTGCGGTTGACTCTAAAATCCAAGACTTTGTTAACAAGTTTAAAGAGGCAATTGCAAATGGTGATTGGCAATCGGCAGGCACAATGCTTGGCGAAAAAGTAAATGAAATGGTAGATAGCGTAGATTGGGCTGGTATCGGTTCAAAAATCGGTTACTACTTTAACGGTGCTATTCAAACACTTTATTACTTCTTAGATACTATCGACTGGTACAATATCGGTTCAAAAGTTGCAACGCTATTAAATAACTGTATAGCAGAGATAGACTTTACAATCTTAGGCAGACTAATAGCTATGAAGTTTACTATTGTAATTGATACAATTGTAGGCTTTGTTGAAACGCTAGATTGGGCAATGGTTGGTCAAGCAATCGGCAACGCTTTAACAGGTGGTTTCAATCAAATATTAGAATGTATTAGTAAATACGATTGGAAAGCAATAGGCGGTAGAATATCTACACTAATAAATAACGCTTTAGAGGCTATCGACTTTAATGCTTTAGGGCAAATTCTAGTAAGTAAATACACAATAATGTTAGATATTATTATCGGTGCATTACAGGGTATTGATTGGGGATTAGTCGGTAAGAGTATAGGTGACTTCTTAATCGGTGCGTTTGATACGGCTACAGAGTGGCTAAACAGTTACGATTGGGCAGAAATGGCTTTATGGGTATGGGATAGTCTATGCGATATGTTTGACGGTATCGATTGGGCAACATTAGGAATGTCGGTTTTAGACTTCTTAATGAACGCTATTGTAGATGCATGCGTTGTTATCGGTATATGGTGTTACAAGATAGGTGAAGCATTATGGAACGGCTTATGTGACGGTATCGAAAGTTTCTTTACTGGTATTGGTGATTTTATCAATGACACAATCGTTCAACCTTTATGCGATGCAGTATGCGACTTATTAGGTATACATTCACCAAGTACTGTATTCGAGGGTTATGGTATCAATATTATCGAGGGATTATTCAACGGTATTAGCGAAACAGTAAATACAGTAATTCAAGCTGTAACAGACTTAGCGAATACTATTTGTGAGAAGTTCTCTACAACATGGGATAGCATACAACAAACAGCAAATACTAAGTGGACTAACCTTAAAACTACATTGACTAACACATGGGATAACTTGAAAGAGAAATCAAGTAATACATGGGATAACATCAAGACTAAAACAAGTACTGTTTGGGATAATGTAAAGAGTAATTCAAATACAACTTGGAATAACATTAAGAGTTCTCTAACGAATACATGGAATAACTTAAAGAGTAATTCAAGTAGTACATGGTCAAGTATGTTATCTACAGCTACACAAAAGTTTAATGATATTAAAACTAATATTGTTAACCCTATAGAAAAGGCTAGAGATTTAATTGGAACAGCTATTGATAAAATGCGTTCGTTCTTCAATTTCTCATGGTCACTACCTAGCATAAAATTACCTCACTTTTCAATAAGTGGTGGGTTCTCATTAGTACCACCAAGCGTGCCTCACTTTGATGTAAGTTGGTACTCACAAGGTGGTTTTCCAGATATGGGCGAGCTATTCGTTGCTAGAGAGGCTGGTGCTGAAATGGTAGGTTCTATCAACGGACATACAGCCGTAGCAAATAACGATCAAATCGTTACTGCGGTATCACAAGGTGTATACAATGCGGTACTAAGTGCAATGAACAATGATAGTAGCGGTAATAACATCAACTTAAATGTAACGCTTGACGGTGAAACAGTATTTAAGAGTGTGGTAAAGCATAACAACAAAAAGGTTATGCAAACAGGGTCATCACCTTTAATCGTTTAATGCAGGAGGGTAGAGAAAGAAATATATGAGTGTACAATCAACAACACAATATAGAACACCATGGCTTAAAGTAACAAATATCTTACAAGTCAAATATAACGGTGAGTGGGTTTCTCTACCTGATCCTCAATCTATGTCGGTTAACAACTATGACTTAGATAGTGGGGACAGTACAGGAAGAAATCAAAACGGTGAATTACTTAGAGATAGAGTAGCTGTCAAGGAAAAATTAGAGATAACATATCCACCTATGTATAGAGCAGATTATCAAGCAATCTTGAATATGGTAAAAGATGTGTTCTTTCAAGTGAAATATTATAGTGACTATTATGGGTGTACACGTGAGGCTACTATGTATGTCGGTGATAGAAAAGTATCTTTATATTACATGCAAGACCAGAATAATCCATCTTTAGGTTGGACAAATGCAATATCAATGAATTTTATCGAAAGATAAAAGAGAGGAGAGAGAAAACAGTATGTCGTTTGAAAGTTTAACTAGAAATGTACACGCTATTCTCTCTTTTTATAATGAAAAGAGCGAACTAGTAGACATTTCAAGAGCGGTTGAAAGTATCGAAGTAAAACAAGTTACATGTAGTGACGATATATTAAAAATGGGCGAGTTTTGTAAAAACAGTTTAGAGTTTACATATCGAACAGAGTTTATTGATACTCCTATCGCATGGAACAATAAAAAAGTTAAGTTATCATTCACAGAGGGAAAGACAGAAGAAGAACAAGAGGCAAACAAAGTAGATGTCGGTATCTTCTATGTCACAACAAAGAATGTAGAAACAAGTAATAACGGAAGAAGTTATAAGGTTACTGCGTATGATTTGCCAGATGTTATGAGCGAACAGTTTGATACAACCGCATGCACATCTACAAGTGTAAGCGACATTGTGTCTCATATTTGTAAAATAAGTGGTATGTCATTCGTTAGTGGTACAACATTCTCATTAAAGACAATCACTAGCATTGAAGATAAAATCACGAATGTAGGTATGCTTGCATATATTGTTGGATATGATGGCAAAAACATCAGAACTACCGCAGACGGAAAGTTAGAAACATATTGGTATTATTCAAATAGCGATAGCACGCATTTTAAGGGTACTATAACACGAAGTTCACAGTTCCTAGATGAATTTACTTGCAAGGACAATTCAAGCGAATTAAACGCTATTACATGCGGTTATGGAAGTGGTGATGATGTAGTCACTTATTCTGTGGGAAGTGGTGTGGCACTAACATACACTAACCCTTACATGACACAAGCTAAACTACAAACAATCTTTAATAGAGTTAAAGGGTTTGACTATAACACAGGCACTATTAAGTTTACAGGCAATCCTAACTATAGATGTGGTGATGTAGTACAAGCAGAGACAAGCAAAGGGACTTATGTATTATTCCCTATCATGGAACAAACAATATCGTTTGACGGTGGCTTAAAATCTACAATCACAAGTTACACATACGAAACAGAAAATACTGTTATGGGTAGCGGGTCACCTACAGACAAGAAAATTTCACAAGCCTACAATGGTTTAACGAAAGAATTTCAAAGACAAACAGGAATTATAAATAACAACCTAAAAGGTGGTTATTACAGACTGTTACAAGATACAGATACAAAATATCCTTATGGTTGGCAAATAGCAGATAGTGAAGAAATTACAAGCACAACTAAAGGTTGGCAATGGACACAAGGCGGTTTAATTTACTCACAAGACGGTTTTAAAACAGCCTCAAATGTTGCAATCACAATGGACGGTGCAATATCCGCTAATTTCATTACTACAGGAACACTAAAAGCTATTGATATTGAGGGTGTAAATATTAAAGGTTCAACTATTAAGTTCGGTACAGATGCACCTATTACAGCTAGTGGCAGAAGTGATGGTGTTCAATTTATCGGTGACGGTATCTTCTTATTGCAATCTGTTAAAGGTTTCTCATTAACTAACTTTAAAGATAGCGAAAGAGAAACAAAGTTAAACTCTTTATACACTTATACAACATCTAATGCAAATGGCACTTATCTATACAACTACAAGCTGAATACAGAAAACAAATTAGCAAATCAACTTTATCTTTTAGATGATGGTAAAAGCTCTACTTTTAGCGTTACTAACTACTTTCAAGATGATGACAAAATATCTAACATATCACATATGAAAGGCACATCTAGTGACTCTCAATATTATGTAGCAAATTACTATTGGAACGGAAAAGTAGGTAACGAGTTCTCAATGACTACAACAGATAGTGATTATGCAAATATCGTGTTAACTAACATGAAACCAGATGGTACGATAGCTGGTCAAATTGTATTCTGGTCAGACCAAGAGGACGATAGTGCAGCGACTATGTATTTAAGAGGTGGAAATACAAACGGTGATATGTACTTAGGTATGTCACAAAAGAGAGCTATGCTTAGATATTCTACATATAATGATCGTTTTGAAATAAACCCAGACAGCATATTTATGTGTCATGGTGATTATTATTTAACTTTAAGCGGTGATTTACCTTTAGCACTAACTGTATCAAATAACACAAGACTTGCATGTAATACAAGTGGAGTTATATATGCATACAACGGTTATACATACGGTAGAGTTATCAATACACTAGTTTATAGTGGTGATACAGAGCATTCTATTACTTTAGGGTGGACAGCCGATAAGAGATTATGTCTTTATGTAGATGGTAATTATAAGGGTGCTTTAAGTTATTCATGATAGGTAATGATAGGAGTTAACATATGAAAATTTACGATTTATTAGAAATTCAAGAAGGTTTAAACAAGATAACAAATCTTGAGACAAGTGTACCAGTATCTCAAGGATATAAACTTGTACGCAACAAAAAGATGATTCAAAAGGAACTTGAAACATACGAAGAAATGCGAAACGCTATTGTATCTAAGTATGCAGACAAAGACGGAGAAGTTAAAAAGGATAATCCTAACTTCAACAAATGCTTTCAAGAAGTAAGAGAACTTGCAAATCAAGAAGTAGATAATATCGAATTTAAGAAAATCAAGTTGTCAGACATCGAAAGCTTAAATTTACCGATGAATTTAATTACAGCAATAGATATGATGATAGAAGAAGAATAGCAAAGTGAGGTGAGAAAAGAGTTATGATCCAACGAGTAAGAGTAAACCTTATACCCGCATATGATTTAACGCTACCAGTCATACATTTAAAACAGTATGATCAAACAGAAAATTCTGTAGGTAAGCAAATCGAGCTTGAATTGTATAGCGGTGACGATGTGTACAGTATCCCTAGTGGTTCTACTGTTACATTTCAAGGCACGAAGTTAGACAAAACAGGCTATCAATACGAAGTCACAAGTTACGAGGATAACTTAGTAACGGTTGACATTAAAGGACAAATGACAGTACTAAGTGGCAATCACTATGCAGAGTTACGAATTGTTAAAGACGGAAGTATTTTAAACAGTACTAAAGTAGTAATGTCTATCGATAACGCAGCTTTAGAAGACGATACGGTTATTAGTGAGACAGAATTACCTTTAATTGAAAAGGGTATTGAACTAGCTGAAACAGTAATACAAACAGCACCTAAAGTTGCTGAAAATGCACAAATTGCAACCACACAAGCAAACAACGCAAAGACATATGCTAGTAATGCTAGTGCTAGTGCTAATAGTGCCAAAACATATGCAAGTAACGCAAGCACTTCTGCGAGCAACGCTAAAACTAGCGAAACAAACGCAAGTACAAGTGCTAGTACAGCTACAACACAAGCAAGTAACGCAAGTACAAGTGCAACAAATGCGAGCAAATCAGAGGCAAATGCAAAGACATACGCAAGCAATGCTAAGACTAGTGAGACAAATGCAAAGACAAGCGAAACAAACGCTAAAAGCTATGCAGACTCTATCAAAGCAAGTGCTACACAAATCGCAACCAACACAAGCGACATATCGGCACTTAAAACAAGTGTTGCAACCAACACAAGCGACATATCGGCACTTAAAACAAGTGTTGCAACCAACACAAGCGACATATCGGCACTTAAAACAAGTGTTGCAACCAACACAAGCGACATATCGGCACTTAAAACAAGTGTTGCAACCAACACAAGCGACATATCGGCACTTAAAACAAGTGTTGCAACCAACACAAGCGACATATCGGCACTTAAAACAAGTGTTGCAACAAACACAACAAACATAGCAAGCGTAAAAGCGGGTAACTTTGTGATTGACGGAGTAACAGTAAAATTAAGCATTACAGAAAGCTAAGGAGAACAACATGAACAGACTAAGTAATATATATATATATATATCCTCACAAGAAAGGAGGCTTGCAAGTAAGCAGACCCCTTTAAGAGGAAGTAGCGAAGTAGGAGGTGAACTCCTATGACGAAAATATTAAAATGTAGTAATGATGTACATTTCGAAAATTGGGAAGTGTATAGTGCTAACGAGGTGAAAGTTGGTACATGGATTGATGGAAAAACTATATACAGAAAACTAGTTGTCAATCAACGCTATAATGCAGGTACATACAATATAGATATAAGTAGTATAAATATTTCTATGCTAGTTGATACAACCGGAATCTGGATTGATGACTATGATGA
>CAVIQY010000052.1:0-16842 GCA_963645035.1 bacterium
TATGAGAATGGAGGTAATTGTACCATGATCTGGGACATAATCATTTGTGGTACATCAGGACATTATCATTTTTGGTTTATAAAATTTCAAAAAATCAAAAATTTATACTTGCTTTATTTGTTGCTCAAGTATACAATAATAAAGCATTGCGACATAGCCAAGCGGTAAGGCAAGGGACTTTGACTCCCTCATTCGTGTGTTCGATCCACACTGTCGCAGCCATTAGTTAATTAAGCCCTGTAGAAATACAGGGTTTTATGTGTTTAAACATTATGGAACAGCAGTAAAGTTCAAATAAAAAACAAAGAGTGAAGTGTTGAACATCACTCTTTTCAAAATCAGCTATTAGAATAAACCTTGTTTAATCATTGCATCAGCGACTTTTTCAAATCCTGCAATATTACCACCTTTGATCAAATCAAAGCCTAAGCCATATCTTTCACTCGCATCTAGTGAGTTATTGACGATACTCTTCATAATAGAATGTAGTTTTTCATCGACTTCTTCACTAGTCCAACTATAACGCATAGAATTTTGTGACATTTCTAATGCGCTTACCGCTACACCTCCAGCATTAACAGCTTTAGCAGGTCCAACGATGACTTTATGTTCTGTTAAGTAATTTGTGGCTTCTAATGTAGTTGGCATATTTGCGGCTTCAAAATAATATTTCGTACCATTTTCTACAATCTTTTTCGCATCTTCTAAATCTACTTCATTTTGTGTAGCACAAGGAATGCAAATATCTGCTTTTACACTCCATGGTTTTTCATTAGGATAGAACGTACAACCAAATTTATCCGCATACATTTTTACATTCGCATTTCTTGATGCTCGCATTTCTAATAAATAATTAATCTTTTCTTCAGTAACGATACCATCTGGATCATATACATAACCATTATGCCCTGAGATTGTAACTGCTTTACCACCAAGTTCGGCAATCTTTTTTGCGGCACCCCAAGTGACATTTCCATATCCTGATAAAGCGAATGTTTTACCTTTTATGGAATCACCAAGTTTATCTAATACTTCTTCAGCATAATATAAAGCACCATATCCTGTAGCTTCTGGTCTTAATAAACTACCACCAAACTTTAGATCTTTTCCTGTTAGAACTCCATTTTCATAGGATCCTCTTAATCTTCGGTATTGGCCAAATAAATAACCAATTTCTTTACCACTTACACCAATATCACCCGCAGGTACATCTGTATTTTCACCAATATGACGATAGAGCTCTGTCATAAATGCTTGGCAAAAGCGCATGATTTCGCCATCACTCTTGCCATGAGGATCAAAATCAGATCCTCCTTTTCCGCCACCTATAGGTAGAGTAGTAAGACTATTTTTAAATGTTTGTTCAAAAGCTAAGAATTTTAAGATAGATAAGTTAACAGAAGGGTGGAAACGTAAACCACCTTTATATGGACCTAATGCACCATTATATTGAATGCGATAACCACGATGAACATGTGGTTTACCATCATCACCTGTATAAACAACACGGAACTCAAATAATCTTTCTGGTTCACATAGTCTTTCTAATATTGCGTTTTCTTCATATTCTGGGTGTTTTTCGATTACTGGTTCTAAAGAAGTTAGTACTTCTTCTACAGCTTGTAAGTATTCTTTCTCATTTGGATTTTTATGTTTAGTTTCTTCTAGAACTCTTTGTGTATATGCGTTCATTTGTTTCTCCTATTTATCTAAAATTTCCATACCAATAGAACGTTGAACTAAATCTAGTTTTTCAGCCGCAATGACAGAAGCTTTTTCAGCACCTTCTTTTAATGTTGTTTCGATAATACCTGAAGCTAATACTTCATTATATTTAGTTTGAATTTCTTCTAATTTAGCACATACTGCATCAGCTACAGCACGTTTGAAATCGCCATAACCTTTACCTTCAAATTCAGCTTCGATTTCACTAAATGGTTTGTCATTAGATAAAGAAGATAAGATTTGCATTAAGTTAGAGATACCCGGTTGATTTACTGGATCAAAATGAACATGAGCATAACTATCTGTTACCGCAGACATCACTTTTTTACGTGCTACAGGTAATGGGTCAAGTAAGTAGATACAACCTTTATTTGTTTCATCAGACTTACTCATTTTCTTTGTAGGATCACTTAATGACATGATACGAGCACCTACTTTAGCAATTAATGGTTCAGGTAGTTTGAATAATTCACCATAACGATTGTTCATTCTTTCCGCAACATCACGAGTTAATTCAACATGTTGTTTCTGATCTTCTCCAACAGGAACGTAATCTGCATCATATAGCAAGATATCGGCAGCCATTAAAGCAGGGTATGTATATAAACCGCCAGATAAGTTCTTTTCTCCTTTAGCTTGTTTATCTTTGAATTGTGTCATACGGTTTAATTCACCCATATATGTATGACAACACATGATATAACCAAGTTGTGCATGTTCTTTTACATCTGTTTGTAAGAAGATTGTGGCTTTCTTAGGATCTAGTCCACAAGCAAGATATAAAGCTACACAATCAATTAAGTTCTTTTGTAATACTTTTGGATCTTGAGGAACAGTAATGCAATGAAGGTTTGCGATAAAGGCAAACATTTCATATTCATCCTGATACTCTACAAAGTGTTTTAATGCACCAATATAACTTCCTAGGTGCAATTGTCCTGTTGGCTTAATGCCACTTAACATTCTTTTCATTTCTTTTTCCTCCTAATAAAAAAAGCATCCCATCAAAGGGACGCTTCAAACGTGGTACCACCCTAATTATCTATATGATATAGATCACTTAGTTTTGGGATAACGGACCGCCGCTATATTTCTATAGATGCTCCAAGACTCCAACAGATAGATACTTTTCTAATAGCTTTCATCAACCGCTATCTTTCTATAAGAATTTTTCACTATCCTCGCATCTTTTCAACGCAATTTAATTTAAGCACAATTACTTTTTAGAATCAATGAAGAAAAGGGTCAAGATTTTGATCTACTTCTTCAATACGTTTAACTTTTGGATTTTTAACAAGTGTTCCTCTAGCAAATACCATCTTTACATTTTTTAATGTTTCTAGGTTATCTAATGGGTTTTCATCCACAACAATAATATCGGCATCTTTATTGACTTCAATAGAACCTGTTCTATCTCCAATACCAGCTAATGTTGCATTTCCTAAAGTTGCTGTATATAAAGCAAATGCAGGAGTAACACCAACATATTTAACGAAGTAACATAATTCTCTCCAGAAATCATAATGTGTTACATATGGACAACCAACATCATTTCCTAAAGCTACAGGAATATCATTTGCTATAGCAGCTTTAGAACAATCAATTACACCATTAAATACCATTTCACCATTGTATTGAGCCATTTCGGATACACCAGAAACGCTACGGTCAAATAAAGCAAATGGTAGGGCAGGAGAAATCGTTGTACATAAGAAAGCATTCTTTTCTTTAAATAGTTTAATCATTTCCTCTGTTGGTTTAGCACCATGTTCGATGGAATCTACACCATTTTCTAAGGCAACTAATACACCTTCTGTACTTTCTACATGTGCCGCAACCTTAAAGCCTTTTTTATGTGCTGTATCGCAACATGCTTTGACCATTTCTTTAGGCATTTTTAATTCACCTGGTCCACCTTTAACTTTGGCATCAAGTACACCACCCGTAATCATTAATTTAATTAAGTCAGGATGTTCGTTTGCGACTTCTTCTACAAAAGCAATTGCTTCATCAACTGTAGTACAAGCTTTTGCGACAGATCCTGCCATATGACCGCCAGGTACGCTAACAGCTTCATTTGAAGCGACAATACGTGGTCCAATTTTCTTTCCTTTTAAGATTTCATCACGAATACGTGTATCAAAGTTACTGATACCACCAACTGTTCTAATTGTAGTTACACCACTCATTAATTCTGTTTTTGCATATCCATAACACATGTTATAGGCAACAGAAGATGTAATAGGGTTACTTAATAAGAAATGTACAAGCTTTGCAGTATCTGTCTTTTTCTTAGAAGGTTTACCACTTCCTGGAAGATGAACATGCATATTGATTAATCCAGGTAATACATATTTACCACCTAAATCAATTTCTTCATAACCTTTAAAAGCGTCAATGTTATCTGTAATTGCTGTAATTTTTGTGCCATCTATAACAACATAACGATTTGTTATAGGAGACATGTTTTTAGTGCCATCAAGAATGACACAATTCTTTAATATATATTTCATGACTATTCCTCCGTGTCACTTGTTGAAGTAGCTTCTGTTGTACTACTAGTTGAAGTAGGATCAGAAGTAGCTGATGCGTGACTATTTGCGTGATAATTTGTTGCGTTTAGTATTTCATTACTTGGTTTATTTTCTTCATTATCCCAAGGCTTTAAATATAAACAATAGAATTCATCATAAGTTAAGTTTGATTCTTCTACTGCTTCTGCAATAGCTTTACCTACATAACGATAATGCCAAGGTTCAAAGTCATAACCTGTAATTTGTTCCTTACCCTCAGGATAACGTAAAATCCAACCGTAACTTGCAGAATTTGTACTCGTCCATAAATAAGCATTGGTATCCGCAAAGTTAGAACTTTCTTCATTTGTGGCCGCAATATCTACTGTTAAACCTGTTTGATGTTCAGAATAGCCTGGTCGAGCACTTAAGGCATCGGCTGCTTCTTGACCTGAAGAAGAAACCATATTGTTATAAATTGTTTCTTGATCAGAATATGGTCGATAAGCACTTGTTGCGTAGAATACAACTCCAACGCTTCTACCTCCATCACACCAACTTGCTAAGGCATCAGCCGCAACTTTTGCTAAGCTTCTACCACTAGCTCCATAATAATTTGATAATTCTGTTATGTTTTCTGGTACATAAGAACTATCTAAGTAATATGTTTTATTGACTAACATATTGATATTTGTAGGATCATCTACAGGTTTAGAATTACTATATTCACTGTAATAATCACCAGTTAGTTCAAAATGAGTCGCTGAATTTGTATCCCGATGATTTAAACAATCTTCTATATATGCAGTTTCATCATATTGATAATCAAATACAAGAAGTGGGGTCATTTCATAGAAATATAAACTCTTAAAAAGATTTAATATTTGTGATTCTTCATAACCTTTATCTAGCAAACGATTATACAAAAGAAAATCTTTTTCATTTAAGCTACCATCACTAGAAATGACGGTATATAAAGATAAGTAATCTTTATTTAGGGTATTGTTTTTAATACTACTAGCTAAATAAGCAGAGTAATAGTTATTTTTGAGTAGGGTATTCGCTAGTTTTTGCTCGCGTATTGCGGTAATTTCATCTTTCTTATAACCTAACTTCTTTAGATTATTTGATTCAACTGTTCTAGGAACAAAAATTAAACATAATATCGCTACAATACCAGCTAAGACAAAATACACTTCTTTCTTTAAACGTAATTTACGTCTTCTTCTTTTTTTCTTCTTTCTAGGCTCGTTCATGTTTGGATTTTGTTTCCAAGGCCAAACGATACGATAGCGTTTGAATTTTCTTTTTTTACGACGTTTTACTTCTGCCATAATTTCACCTCGAATTCTGTCCAAGGCCATATTTCAGGCGGATCTTTTTGTATCGTCATCCTTTCTTTTGTTGTAGGATGAGGGAATGTTAAACTGTATGCCCATAAGGCAATTTGTACTTTCTTCGTATTCTTGTTGTAGCGTTGATCACCAACAAGTGGTGTATTTCTACTAGCAAATTGAACACGAATTTGATGCGGACGTCCTGTTTCTAAATGAATTTCTACAAGAGCTTTACCATTACTTGTACTAAGTACGTTGTAATGTAATATCGCTTTCTTACCGCGACTTGCATTAGTTACAGAAACCATATTTGTTTTGGTATCTTTATACAAATAATCCACAAGGGTATCACTTTGTTTATTAGGGATACCATCTAGAACAGCTAGATATACTTTATCAAAATCTTTATTTCGTATACTTTCACTTAAACGACTAGCGGCTTTACTTGTTTTTGCGAAAACCATTACACCACCAACAGGTCGATCTAAGCGATGCACAAGTCCTAAATAAACATTGCCGGGCTTATTGTATTTTTCTTTTAGATATTCTTTGCCTAAAGTTAATAAGTCTAAGTCTTTCGTGTTATCTGCTTGTACAGGAATATTTGCAGGTTTCTTTACAACAAGGACATGATTGTCTTCATATAGAACTTCAATCATGACGCTCCCACCGTCCATATATTCCACAAGGTAATACCATATCTCTTTTTTCTAATGGGATAGTTACTTCACCAGTATCGATTGTTCCTTCAGGATGACTTGGTAAAATTAATGTCTTCATTAAGTTATTTAAGACGATATGAGAAAAACCTGTAGTATAAGAATTAATTAAGAAAAATAAAGCATGTTCATCTAAGATGCCTAAACATTCTGTAATTAAATCGGTAATTTCTTTTTCGAACTTCCACATTTCTCCATTAGGACCTCTACCGTAAGAAGGTGGATCCATTAAAATGCCATGGTATGTTCTACCTCTTCTTTTTTCTCTTTGAACAAATTTATATACATCATCGACAATAAAACGAATCGTATGGTCTTCTAGATGACATAATTCCATATTTTCCTTTGCCCAATTCACCATACCTTTAGAAGCGTCTACGTGTACTACTTCTTTAGCACCAGCGGCACTACATGCCATTGTTGCGCCACCTGTATAAGCAAATAGGTTAAGGATTCTTAATTCTTCATCTTTGTGCGAAGAAATTAATTCACTCATCCAGTCCCAATTGACTGCTTGTTCAGGAAATAAACCTGTATGTTTAAATCCAGTTGGGGATACTTTAAACGTTAAATCTCGATAATTGACTGTCCATGATTCAGGTAATGTATGTTTATACTCCCAATTACCACCACCACTTTTTGAACGATGATATACAGCGTCAACGTTTCTCCAGTCGAAATCTTTTTTATCAAAAGGCCAAATTGCTTGAGGATCAGGACGTCTTAAAACAATATCCTTCCATCTCTCTAGCTTTTCACCATTTCCTGCATCTAGGCAGGCATAATCTTTCCATTTATCTGCTTTTAGTAACATAGCGATATTATAGCACGACTAAAAGGCTTTATTCTTGTATTCACAATGAATAAAACAGAAATATTGTCAAAATTTGAAGAAATGATTGAAAGTACAAATATATGTACAGCGAAATAATGACGATAATGTAAACTGATGATGTAAAAAATAAATCGCTTGTTTCAAGATAGAGACATCTTTCTTTGTGGTATGATTAAAGCCGACACTTAGTGAAAAGGGAGTTTTTATGGTTCAAATTAATGATTTAAATCCAAATCAAAAAGAAGCAGTTCTTGATGATAGTAAATATTTACGTATTGTAGCAGGTGCAGGTAGTGGTAAAACACGTGTTTTAACCATGCGTATTGTACATTTAATCCAAGAAGAAAATGTTTATCCTAATAAGATATTAGCGATAACTTTTACGAATAAAGCCGCAAATGAAATGAAAGAGCGTATCAAAGATATGCTAGAAAATGAAGTATCACAACCTTGGATTAGTACCGTTCACTCTTTATGTGTACGTATTTTACGTGAAGATATTCAATGTATGGGATGGCCTAAAAACTTTACAGTTTTAGACGCAGATGATCAAAAAACAATATTAAAAGAAGCTTATAAAGAATTTGAAATTGATGCGAATAAATATCCATATGGATCATTATTAGACTATATTTCAAATAATAAATCTGCTGAAATTACACCAAAGCGAGCATTAGAACTAGCTGGTGATTTTAGTGGCGATAAGACAAAAGCTGAAGTATATGAATATTATGTAAAAAGACAAAATGATATGTATGCCTTAGATTTTGATGACTTAATTCTATGGGTTGTAAGAATGTTTAAGACATATAGTGAAGTATTAAGTAAATGGCAAAATCGTTTCGCTTATATTCATGTAGATGAGTTCCAGGATATTGATAAAGTACAATATAAGCTAATTCAACAATTAACAGGTCCGTTTAATCATTTATATGTTGTAGGTGATCCTGACCAAACAATTTATAGTTGGCGTGGTGCTGATGTAAACATCATTATGAATTTTGAAAAAGATTTTAAAGGTGTAAAAACAATCATGTTAAATGAGAACTATCGTTCAACAAGTTGTATTTTAAATGGTGCTAACTCTGTCATTCATAACAATCGTAATCGTTTAGAAAAAGATTTATTTACTAGTAGAGAAAGTGATGAAAAGATTACGCATTATGCTAGTGCAAGTGATGAATATCAAGCTGCTTGGATTGCGAGAAAGATTAATGAATTGCATCGTAATGGTAAAGCTTATAAAGATGTAGCGATTTTATATCGTTCTAACTACTTATCTCGTTCTTTAGAAAAAGCGTTACTAGATGAAAGAATTCCTTATATTATCTACGGTGGATTAAGATTCTATGACCGTCAAGAAGTAAAAGATGCTTTATGTTATTTAAGACTAGTTGTAGTAGGAGATGACTTAGCATTACAAAGAGTTATCAATAAACCAAGACGTGGTATTGGAAATAAAACATTAGATTTAATTTCAAGTACTGCTAGAAGTGAAGATAAAACAATGTTTGAAGTATTACAAACAGAAGATATTTTTAGTGGTAAAGCAAAAATAGCACTAAACGATTTAGCAAAGAAAGTAGAAAGATGGAGAGAACTTGCAAAAAGAGAGAATATGCAAATCTTCACTTTATTTGAAACAATACTTGATGAATCTGGCTATAAAGCAATGTTAGAAGAAGATCATGAAACAGATCGTTTAGAAAACTTAAAATCATTAATCGATGACGTAAAAGAATTTAGTGAAAACTATCCTGAAAGTTCTTTAGATGAATACTTACAACAAGTTACGTTATATGGTGACCGTGAAGAAACGATGAATCAAGATCATATTCAATTAATGACAGTTCATGCGGCTAAGGGATTAGAGTTTGATACGGTATTTGTAACAGATATGAATGATGGTATTTTCCCTAATGAAAGAGCGATGAATGAAGGAAGTCGTGGTGTAGAAGAAGAAAGAAGACTAGCATACGTTGCCTTTACTCGTGCAAGAAATAAATTATTTTTAACTGAAGCAGGTGGCTTTAGCTTTATCCTACAACGTTCTAGACAAACAAGTCGTTTTGTGAAGGAAATTGATGAACAATATATTGAACATGTTGGAATGAGAAATAACGATGAAGATGAATCATTTAGAAACCGTAAAACGCTATATAACCAAAGAAGAGAAAGTTCTTATGATCAAGATGATTCAAAACAACCAGTATTTACTTATCAAACTAAGGGCGAAGTAGAATCACTAAAAAGAGAAGTAAAATCATCAGGTTATAAGACGGGGGATCATTTGATTCATGCAAAATTTGGTGAAGGAGTAGTCATTAATTGTAAAGGTGGAATAGTAGAAATCGCCTTTCCTTATCCACATGGCATTAAAAAGATAGCTGCAGGTCATCCATCATTAAAAAAGAAAACCGACTTGAGTTAAGAGAGGGATTATGGCACAAGAACAAGAAAGAATGGAATATTTAGTTGCGAAACTAAATGAGGCATCAAATGCATACTACAATGGTCAAAGTGAACAAATGACAGACTATGAATGGGATGCGATGTTCGATGAACTAAAAAAATTAGAAGAAAAGACAGGGATCATTTTAGAAAATTCACCAACACATAATGTTAGTGCAGATACAACATCTGGTGAAAAAGAAGCACATGAATTTGCGGCACTATCACTTGCTAAAACAAAGCTAACAACAGATTTAGAAAAATGGGCTGATGGTAAACCAATTTGGTTATCATGGAAATTAGATGGCTTAACACTAGTAGTAACTTATGATAATGGAAAACTAACAAAAGTCGTTACACGTGGTGATGGCCATATTGGAACAAATATTACACATTTAGCTGGTGCCATTCATGGAATCTTACCTAAAGTAAAAGAATTAGGACATTTAGTGATTCGTGGTGAAGCTGTGATTTCTTATGCGGATTTTGAAAAATTCCGTATGGAATCAGAAGAAGACTATGCTAACCCTAGAAACTTAGCTTCAGGATCACTTGCTTTAAAAGAAGTAGATGAAGTAAAAAAGAGAAATATTCATTGGATTCCATTTACGCTTGTTTATACACCTAAAGAATTTCATCATTGGGGTGAAGGAATGGATTATCTAGAAGATTTAGGTTTTACAACTGTAGAACATGAGATGATTCAAAATCCAACACTGACTAATATTGAAGACGTCATTGCAAAGTGGACAAAGAAAGTTACGGATTTTGTTAATCCATATCCAGTTGATGGTTTAGTTATCGCCTATGATGATACAGATTATGCAAAAACAGGATCAGTTACAGGACATCATGCGACACGTGCTGGTTATGCATTTAAGTGGAAAGATGAAAGTGTATTAACAAAATTATCTTATATCGAATGGTCATGTGCTACTTCTGCGATTACACCTGTTGCCGTATTTGAACCAGTTCAATTAGAAGGAACGACGGTCAAAAGAGCAAGTCTTTGTAATATCAGTGAATGCGAAAGACTAGGAATAGGTGGTGCAGGAACAGAAATTGAAGTAATTAAAGCAAATAAAATTATTCCTAAAGTAATTCGTGTACAAAGAACAGAAGGTAAGTTAGAAATACCTTGTAAGTGTCCAGTATGTAGTGCTCCTACAGAAATACATGTAAGTGAAGAAAGTGAAACAAAGACACTTCGTTGTACAAATCCTGATTGCCCAGCAAAAGAACTAAAGAAATATGCAAGATTTGTTTCTAAAGCAGGTATGGATATCGATGGAATAAGTGAAGCTACTTTAGCTACATTTATTAATGAAGGTTGGATTAAAGAATTTGCGGATATTTATAAACTAGAAGATCATGCAAAGGAAATTGTAGAACTAGATGGTTTTGGTGAAAGAAGTATGCAAAATTTATCTCTTTCATTACAAAAAGCGAGAACTCGAGAATCCACAAAAGTCATTTATGCTTTATGTATTCCACTTGTTGGACCAGATGTTGCTAAAAAATTATTATCTAATTATTCCTTTAAAGAATTAGTCGATATCGCAAAGACAACGGATGATTCTTGTTACTTTGCGCATATTGATGGTATTGGACCAGAAAAGAGTTCTACTTTTGTTGAATATTTCCATAATCCTAAATATGTATCTATCGTAGAGCATTTATTAGAAATGATTACTGTAATCGATGAGAATCTAGCTAGTACAGGAGATAAATGTAAAGGATTAACATTTGTTGTGACAGGTGATGTATATCAATATAAAAATAGAAATGAACTAAAAGCTTATATTGAATCACAAGGTGGTAAAGTTACTGGTTCGGTATCTAAATCTACAAACTATTTAATTAATAATGATGTAAATAGTACATCTAGTAAGAATCAAAAAGCGAAGGAATTGAACATTCCAATCCTATCTGAAGAGGATTTTATTGCTCAATTTACAAATAAATAGTTAATTTTCAAGAGATAAAGGGTCGTATAGTTGAATTCGAGCCTTTTTCTTTATAAAATGGTACGGGTAAAAAGAGGTTTATAAATTATGGAAGAAAAAAAGGATGCGGCATATTTTAAACAATTGGCACATCAATTGATGTTTGACCTTTCTGATGAGGAAGCACAAAGCATTGTGGATGAATTTGATGTATTAACAAAACAAATGCAATTATTAGATGCTGTAAATACAGATGGTGTAGAAGAAATGATTTATCCATTTGAGGATGAAACAACATATATTCGTCCTGATGAAGTAACACATGTTATTTCTCAAGAAGATGCATTAAAGAATGTAGATAAGAAGATAGAGGGACATTTTGTCTTACCTAAGGTGGTGAAATAAAATGATTAAAGAAATGGTAAAAGATACAACTGGTGCTAGTAGCAGATGCAATGAAGCATATGAAAAAGCACAAAAGGTACAAAATGATTTAAACGCAACAATTACTTTTGTTGATCCAAAGGAACAATTAGAAAATTTACCTGAAACAGGATTAATGAGAGGCGTTCCTATTGCGTTAAAAGATAACGTTTCTACAAAAGGAATTAAAACAACAGCTGCGAGTAATATCTTAGCTAACTATGTACCTATTTTTGATGCACATATTGTGACTAAGCTTCGTGAAGCAGGAGCAGTATGTATTGCAAAAAGTAGTATGGATGAACTTGCGATGGGTGGTACAAACTTAACTGCAAATATTGGCCCAGCGCATAACCCATATGATTTAAAAAGAATTACTGGTGGATCTAGTGGTGGTAGTGCGGCGTTAGTTGCTAGTGGTGTAGTTCCTATGGCTATTGGTTCAGATACAGGTGACTCTATTAGAAAACCTGCATCATATTGTGGCATTGTTGGTGTTAAACCAACATATGGTCGTATCAGTAGATATGGTATTATCCCTTACGCTTCTAGCTTAGATCATGTTGGTTATTTTACACGTTCTATTGAAGATGCTTGTGTTTCTTTACAAGTATTAGCAGGTAGAGATGACCGTGATATGACAAGCTCCTATAAAGAAGTACCTGATTATTCAGCATTATTAAATAGTGATATGCATGGTAAGAAGATTGCGATTCTATCTAATGTTGTCGATTCGATTAAAAATGAAGAAACAGTTAAATTATTTAATGATTTAATGGATAAGTTAAGAGAACGTGGTGCTGTAGTAGAAACATATGATTTCGACGAAGCATTAATGAAAGCTATCTTACCTACATATTATTTAATTGCCAATTGCGAGGCAACAAGTAATCACTCTAACTTAGATGGTATTCGTTTTGGTGTAAGAAAAGATGGTGCCAATTTAGAAGAAATTATGACAAGTACTAGAACTGCTGGTTTTGGTCCATTAATTCGTAGAAGATTTGTTATCGGTTCTTACGGTCTATTTGAAGAAAACCAAGAACGTTTATTTAGAAAAGCACAAAAAGTTCGTCGTTTAATTGTTGAAGCAATGCAAGATTGTTTAAAAGAATATGATTGTATTATCGCTCCTGCTAGTGGAACAATCGCACCATATATTGATGCCCCAAGTAATGATGATCAATTAAGTGAAGATTACTTAGTATCTGAAAACTATATGGCTATGGCAAACTTTAGTGGTTATCCATCAATGACAGTACCTATGGGATTTGAAGAAGGTTGTCCAATTGGTGTAAACCTTACAACAAAAGCATGGGATGAACAAACAATGTTTAACATTGGTAAAGCAATTGAAGAAATAACAGGATATAAAGATTTAGTAGCGGAGGACTATAAATAATGGAATATGATGTAACAATTGGTATAGAAATCCATTGTCAATTAAAAACGACAACAAAAATGTTTTCTGGTGCACCTACATCATTTGGTAGAAAACCAAATGTATGTACAAATGAAATTGATTTAGGACATCCTGGTACTTTACCTTGTGTAAATAAAGAAGCGATTGCTAAAGCGATTGAAGCGTGTACTGCACTACACTTAACAATTGATCCATTAGTAAAATTTGATCGTAAAAACTATTACTATTCAGATTTACCTAAGGGATTCCAAATTACACAACAATTCCATCCTATTGGAAGAAATGGTTATATTATGATTGATACAAAAGAAGGTCAAAAGAAGATTCGTATCAATCGTATTCATATGGAAGAAGATACTGCTAAGCAATTCCATTTAACTAAGTTCTCATTATTAGACTATAACCGTGCTGGTACACCACTTATCGAAATCGTATCAGAACCTGATATGCATAATGGTGAAGAAGCAGAAAAATATGTAGAAGCTTTACGTCAAACACTTTATTACATTGGTGTTTCAGATTGTAAGATGGAAGAAGGATCTATGCGTTGCGATGTTAACGTATCTATCGCTCCTAAAGGTTCTAATACATTAGGTGTAAAGAATGAGATTAAGAACTTAAACTCTATTTCTCATATTGGTAAAGCAGTAGATTATGAAGTAAATCGTCAAAAAGAATTACTTGAAAAAGGAGAAAAAGTTCTTCAAGAAACAAGACGTTTTGATGAAAAGACAAATACGACTGTCATGATGCGTCGTAAAGAAGGAAATGTTGATTATAAGTTCTTCCCAGAGCCTAACATTTTCCCTATTCGTTTAGATGCAAATTGGATTAAGAGTATTCAAGATTCTATGTGTGAATTACCAGCACAAAGAAAAGAACGTTATACCAAAGATTTTGGCTTAAATGAACACGATATTGGTATCTTAATTGCCAATAAAGAACTTGGTGATTATTTCGAAGAAACAATGAAATATTCTAAGAATGCTAAGGGTGTATGCAATTGGCTATTAGGTGAAGTACAAGGTTGGTTAAATAAGCATGAACAATCTATTACTAGTACAGAACTAAAACCTGAATCTTTAGCAAAACTTGTAGAAATGATTGACGCAAAAGAAATTTCTACAAAACAAGCTAAAGAACTAATGGATGATATTATGACTGGTAAAGATCCTAAGGAAAGTGCTAAAGCTAAAGGATTACAACAAGTTACAGATACTAGTGCATTAACAAGTATGATTCAAGAAGTATTAGATGAAAATGCCCAAGCAATTGAAGACTTTAAAGCAGGTAAAGATAGAGCTGTAGGATTCTTAGTTGGACAAGTAATGAAGAAATCTAAAGGTCAAGCTAATCCTGGTATGGTAAGCAAGATGCTTAAAGAAGAGCTTCAAAAACGTATCTAGTGGAAAAAAACATAAAGAAACAGTAAAATAGATTTATGACACAGAAAAAAAGTACAAAAAAAGTAAAAAAGCGTAAACAAAATAACAAGATCAAAGTTGTATTTTGGATTTGTTTACTACTTGTTTTAGCACCAATTGTAGTATTTGGGTGGTTTATTATTTCCGCAGCACTTGATACAGGAACACCTATTTTAGGTAATCGTTATAAGGATGATTTAAATCCAGCTATCACAAAGAGTGAATTAGAACAGATTAAATCTTCTACAAATGGTATTAGTGGTGTAGAAAGCACAACAGTAGAGCTAGCTACAGCAACACTTCGTGTATATGCAGATGTTGAAGATTCAGCAAGTGCAGATACATGTAAAACAATTGCTGGACAAGTATATAGTGCTGTAACTAGTGTATTAGATCCTAATGTTTACTTCTCACAACATGACAATATGAAGATGTATGATTTAGAAATACATGTTTATACAAAGTCATCTAGTAGCAGTGATGAAGATTTCAATTATGTTATAGAAACAAAGACATCTTCAATGAGTGGACCAATTACACAAGTTGTTAGTGAACCAATTGATGCAGAACTTGCTCAACAACTACGTGATGATGTAGAAGCGAGAAAGAATCCAACGCCTACACCAACAGATAGTACTGAAATGCAAGTAAGTGGTGAAGAAGTTGAACCTACCCCTACACCAACTGCAGAAAGCTAAAATAGAAAGAATATATGGCATGTCTTAAGGACATGCCTTTATAATAGGTGTATATGAAAAAGAATGAGACATTTATCGCAACATGTAGCGATTATACATATGAAGGTGCAGGCGTAGTCCATTGTGGAGATATGGTCTTTTTTGTGCCTGGTTTAATTGTAGGAGAAGAAGCAGAATTAGGTGTTACTGCTTTGAAAAAGAATTATGGCTATGCACGTATTGTACGTTTAATCAAAAAATCAGAACATCGTGTAGAACCAAAATGTAGCGTATATCGTTTGTGTGGTGGTTGCCAACTATTACATATGGATAATGCGGAACAAGAACAATTTAAGATAGATAAAGTTAAAGGTTGTTTTAGAATGAACGCTTCTATGGAAGTGGAAATTTCTTCTATCCTTGAAGCTAGTAAAAGAGATGGTTATAGAAATAAAGTGCAAGTACCTGTACAACTAAATGGTAATCAAGTTGATATGGGCTTTTATCAAAATCATACAAATAAAATCATTAATTATGATAAGTGTATTATGCAATCGGATCTTTCTAATGCGATTACAAAATCACTAAAGAAATGGTTTGATGAGTTAAGATGTGCAAAAGAAATAAGACATGTATTAATTAAACATGCCCATATGAATCAAGAAGTAATGGTTTGTTTGATTGTTAGACATTATCCATTCAATAAATATGAAATGATTGTGGATAAACTTGTTAAAACATATCCTGAAATCAAAAGTATTGTGGCTATAGAAAATAGAAGAGAAGACAATGTGATTTTAGATGGTAAAGAATATTTACTATACGGAAGAAAATACATTGAAGAAACATTACTAGGATGTAAGTTTAGAATTAGTGCTAGAAGTTTTTATCAAATTAATCCATACGCTACAGAAATACTTTATCAAACAGCAATTAACTTTGCAGGTTTAACAGGTAAAGAAACATTAATTGACTTATATTGTGGTACAGGAACAATAGGTCTAATTTGTGCCAAACATGCTAAGAAAGTCTATGGTATAGAAATTGTAGAAGATGCGATTAAAGATGCGAAAATCAATGCTCAAATTAATGGCATTACAAATGAAGATTTCTTTGTTGGAGATGCAGGTAGTGGGGCTCAAAAACTATTAAAGAGTCATATTCAACCTGATGTAGTGATTGTGGATCCGCCAAGAAAAGGATGCTCAAAAGAAACACTAAACGCTGTAATACAAATGAATCCAGAAAGAATAGTCTATGTATCATGTGATCCAGCTACATTAGCTAGAGATTGTAAGTATCTAGATGAAAAAGGCTATCATATCGATAAGATACAGCCAGTTGATATGTTTCCGGGTACTGTCCATGT
>CAVIQY010000053.1:0-16466 GCA_963645035.1 bacterium
CTGTATAATCTTTAGCTTTTTCATCTGTAGCCCAAGTGATTGTTAAATCACCAGTTTTTGAATCTACAGAATAAGATTTAATTTTTGGCTTATTTAGTTCAATTGGTTCATTTTCTTTTTCTACTACAAAGCTCAAAGTTTTTAGATCAGAGCTATAATCATACTTTGTAGAATCCTGTCTTGTTTCACTAAATACAACAAGATTATAATTACCTTCAGCTAAATCACTAGGTGTCTTGATACTAGCAGTACCCTCATCTTGACCGTTTTCTTTACAATTTTTAATTGTTCCATAATATAATGCATTTCCACTTGCATCAGTAATAATAGCTGATACATATTGATTATTTGCATAAGTTGCATGAGCATATGTTACAGATAAATCATCTCCTGCATGAATACTAGTATTATTTAGACTTGCAGTAAATTTTTGAATATCTGAAGATGTAGATGCATTTTTCAAAGTTAATTTCCATTCATTGCTTGCATTTTTTCCAACGCTACTAAAAGTACCTTCAGTAGCATCCTTTGCACCAACAGAAGTAGTTAATAGAATTTTAGTTGTATCTAAAACAGTACCAAAACGAACACCAGCAGTAGCTGTTTTATGTTCTTCTGATCCTTCTTCTGTATACCAACCACCTTTTTTAGTAGATTCAATCGTTTTACCATCAGTACTTACTGTATATAGATTCATATAATCGTAGTACTTTTTCATATTATCATAAGCACTATCAAAGTAATAACCATCAGATACTATTTTAGTATAGTATATGTCATCTATTCGACCATCAGGACTACGTAGCCAATATTCACTAGATGCGCTACGTAAAGATGAATCAATCTTACTCATTTCTTGATATCCAAAAGCCCAAAAGTAAGTAGAATCAAATCCACTAAACTTACCTAAAAACGAAGCATCTCTATCATTAATGCCGTATTTTGCTCCTTCGTAACCAAATTTACGTTCAACGACAATAGATTTTTCAAAATTACTTTTGATATTAGTATAATAACTATTAATTGTATTGTATAAGTTACTTTCTTTGTAGTATACGCTATTAGGTTGAGTATATTGATAACCAGCACCAGAATTAGTTGTAGTACCATTAAAAGAAATAGCATTTCCAACTGTATCACTTGTAATAAGTGACATACGGTTTTCACCACTAGTGCTAATAACCTTTTGATCATCTGTTGTTGGATTATAATCTAATACTCTCCAAGTTTGACCCCCAAAGTAAACTGTAGCGGCGTTAGCTGTATTCGCATTAGTTCCTAAAACTGAACTACCAATTTGAACTGCAGCTGGTTGTTCATCATCAGCGCTCACTATTACTCCCCCGTTTACAGCGAAACTGCCTAGCAATGCAAAAGACAATAATATATTAAATAGTTTTTTCATTATTTTCCTCCCCACTTAATATGCTTATGTTTATATTACACCTAAAGCTTGTTCATAAATACTATTATTGCTTATGCAACAACAATATTGACAATCTTATTAGGAATAACGATAACTTTCTTGATTTCTTTACCTTCAATAAATGGTTTTACATTTGCTTGTTGTAGTGCTAACTCTTTTACTTCATCTTGACTAGCATCTTTTGCGACATCTAACTTAGCACGCATCTTACCATTTACTTGTACGATAACTGTTACTTGATCTACAACTAACTTACTTTCATCATATGTTGGCCAAGCATCATATGACATATCCTCTTCACCAGTTAAGATTTCATTTAATTCTTCACAAATATGTGGAGCGATAGGATATAGAAGTCTTAAGAAGTTAACCATCATACCCTTATTAATCTTACCTAGCTTATATACATCATTGATGAAGATCATCATTTGAGAAATACCAGTATTGAAGTTTAGAGATTCGTTATCTTCCGTAACTTTCTTAATAGTAGCGTTATATGAGAAGTCTAGTTCTGGTGTAGCTTCTTCTACAACCATATCACTTGTGGCTAAACGATATACTCTTTCTAGCCACTTTCTAGCACCATTCATACCTTGTGTAGACCATGGTTTAGAACTTTCTAGTGGTCCCATAAACATTTCATATAAACGTAATGCATCAGCACCATGAGATTCTACTAATTCATCTGGATTAACAACATTACCAAGAGATTTAGACATCTTGATACCATTTTCACCTAAGATCATACCTTGGTGGAATAACTTCTTAAATGGTTCATCATTGAATACAACACCACAATCTCTTAATACTTTGTACCAGAATCTAGAATATAGTAAGTGTAATACCGCATGTTCTGCACCACCAATATAAAGATCAACTGGCATCCAATGTTTAATTAATTCAGGATCTGCTAGTGCTTTATCGTTATGTGGATCTAGATAACGTAAATAATACCAACAAGAACCTGCCCATTGAGGCATAGTATTTGTTTCTCTAGTACCTTCCATACCATCAATTTCTACATGTAACCAATCTGTCGCATGAGCTAAAGGTGATTCACCATCTTCACTAGGTTGATAGTTTGTTACTTCTGGAAGTTCTAGTGGTAAATCATCTAAAGAAACAGTTCTCATTGTACCATCACTCATATGTACAATAGGAATTGGTTCACCCCAATAACGTTGTCTAGAGAATAACCAGTCTCTTAACTTATATTGAACTTTTGCATTACCACAATGATGTTCTTCTAACCAACTAATCATCTTAGCAATAGCTTCTTGTTTACCAAGACCATTTAGCCATTCAGAATTGATATGTACACCATCTTCTGTCCAAGCTTCTTTTTCAATATCGCCACCTTCTAGAACTGGGATAATTTCTAATCCAAACTTTTTAGCAAATTCATAGTCACGTGTATCATGTGCAGGAACAGCCATAATTGCTCCTGTTCCATAACTTGCTAGTACATAGTCACTAATCCAGATAGGAATCTTTTTACCATTAACTGGGTTAACCGCATAAGCACCAGTAAATACACCTGTCTTATCTTTATTTAAGTCTGTTCTTTCTAGATCACTCTTTGTAGCACAAGCCTTTTGATAGCTTTCTACTGCTTCTTTTTGTTCAGGTGTAGTAATTTCATTTACATAAGGATGCTCTGGAGACATAACGCAGTATGTAGCACCAAATAATGTATCGCATCTAGTTGTATAAACAGTAAATTCTTTATTTGTGTTGTCAATCTTAAAGATTACTTCAGCACCAGTAGATTTACCAATCCAGTTTCTTTGCATTTCTTTTGTTGATTCCGGCCAATCTACTTCATCTAATTCATCTAGTAAGCTTTCTGCATAAGCGGTAATCTTTAATACCCATTGACGCATATTACGACGAATAACAGGATTACCATGTTCACTCTTACCATCTGTTACTTCTTCATTTGCTAAAACTGCTTTTTCTGCAGGACACCAGTTCACAGGCATTTCTGCTACATAAGCAAGTCCTTTGTTATATAGTTGAATGAAAATCCATTGTGTCCATTTGTAATAATCAGGATCACATGTTCTTACTTCTCTATCCCAATCATAAGAGAAACCTAATGCTTTTAATTGTTCTCTAAAATGGTCAATATTCTTATAAGTAAATTCTGAGGGATGATGACCTGTCTTTAATGCAAATTGTTCTGCTGGTAAACCAAAGGCATCAAATCCCATTGGATGCATAACATTAAATCCTTGCATTCTCTTCATTCTTGCCATGATATCTGTAGCTGTATAGCTTTCAGGATGGCCTACATGAAGTCCTTGTCCACTTGGGTATGGGAACATATCCATAACATAATACTTAGGTTTAGAGAAATCATAAGCATCTGTTTTGTATGTTTTGTTGTCTTCCCACTTCTTTTGCCACTTTGCTTCAATACTCTTGTGATCGTACATACTCTTTTCCTCCTATAAATATAAAAGACGCCCTAATCTAAGGACGTCTTAATTAACGCGGTACCACCTTAGTTCACTATTACTAGTGCCCTTCATTATCTTATTAACGCTAAGAACGGTTACTCCATTAACGAGTTCAATTCTATTTTGTATTAGGTTTCACCATACCCTAACTCTCTAGAACAAAAATCAAATCTACTACTTTAATATCGTTGCAACAAATAAATATTACTCTTTTTCTGCCACTTGTGCAACGAGTTATTTATTTAATACATATTCGTATACTTCTTTTAATTCTTGCCCAATTTTATCTATACTTCTTTCTTTTACGACGTTATATCCTGCTTCTTTTGTACTAGGTAATTTCTTTTCTACACAACCTTGCACTAGTTCAATAAATTCATCATTATTATGTCCTTTATAACAATGTACTTTATCTTTTAACCATGGATTAAATACACCAATATCACGAACGACAACATTTTGATGACTCGCTAAAGCTTCTAAGACTACAATACCTTCTGTTTCTTCATAGCTTGGGAAAAAGAAACAATCTGCGTTTTGATAAGCACCTTGAATAATTGGTCCTTTAACATATCCTGGGAAGATACAATTCATTGGATGGTTATCTACTGCTCGATTTATTTCACTAGGTACTAACATTGGATTAATTTCGCCAAACCAAATAAATTTATATTCTGGTAAACTCTTCGCAACTTCAATAAAATCTAATATACCTTTTCTTTCAAAAGGTAAACCTACACCAATTACGACTTTATCTTCATCTTTTAAACTAAAGTATTTACGATATGCTTTTACCTTCTCTTCATCTGGTGCATATAGTGGTAACTCTATTCCATTACTAATTGGAAATATTGGTAAAGTAATACCATAGTTTTCTAATAGTTGTTTAGAATAAGGTGTTGGTGTAATAATCGCATCTGCTTTAGTATATAAAGTAACTAATATTTGTTTAAATACAGGTGCGAGCATATTTGACATAATAAAACTATTTCTAAAATCTTCTTCAGTAGAATGAGCGTGATAAATAACTTTCTTTCCATTCTTTCTTGCATTACGAATAATCGATTCACTATTTAAACCACAAGTATTGATATGTAAAATATCATAATCTAAATCCCATGGATCAGTAGTAAACTCTATGCCAGCACTTGTTAAAGCTGCCTTTTGGTGTTCAAATGCTCTACCAATACCAGAAGTCTGTATCAAACTTTCACTTTCAAAATATAATAAAATTTTCATAAGTCTCCATAACTCTTCGTTACTATTCTACAACAAAAAAATCCATGATACAGATGTGCACCATGGATTTTTCTTTAATTTTTGTTTAAAACTTAGTCTTCGTTTTGAATCTTAAGTTTTTGTTGTAACTTATTGAAACGAGTTTGTGCATCAGCCTTTGTCTTTTCAAACATTTGGTGTGCAACTTCTTCGCCCTTAAGTCTTGGTAAGTTGAAGTAACGAGCTTCTTCCATTAGGAATGATTCGAACTTAGACCAATCAGGAGTCTTTGTAGAATCAAATTGTAATGGTTTTTCTAGTCTTGGGTCGAATCTATATAGAGTTGTATAACCACAAGCTACAGCATTCTTTTGTCTTGTAGGAGCATTGATTAAGCCACCCTTAATACCGTGTTCTGCACATGGGCAGTAAGCGATAATGATTGATGGTCCATCATAGCTTTCAGCTTCTTTGAATGCTTTGATTGTTTGCATTTGGTTAGCACCCATACATACAGAAGCAACATAAGCTGTTCCATATTCCATGAAGATTTGTCCTAAATCTTTCTTAGTTGTTGGTTTACCACCAGCAGCGAACTTAGCGATAGCTGAGTAGTTAGTAGACTTAGAAGCTTGTCCACCAGTATTAGAATATGTTTCTGTATCAAGAACTAATACGTTAACATTTAAGTTGTTAGCCATAACGTGATCTAATCCACCGTAACCGATATCATAAGACCATCCGTCACCACCAACGATCCATACTGATTTACCAACTAAATCTCTTTCCATTTCTAGAAGAGGTTTAACTGCTTCATTGCTTGATGCTTTAACAGCAGCAACTAATTCATCTTTGCAAGCACGTTGAGCATCTCTATCTTCTTTAGCATCTAAATATTTTTGGAATGCTTCTTTGCAAGCTGGTTCTACTTTATCAATATTTTCTTCGATGATACGTAAGATTCTAGCAGACTTAGTAGCTTGAGCAACAGCCATACCGAAACCATATTCAGCATTATCTTCGAATAATGAGTTAGCCCAAGCAACACCATTACCATCTTTATCTGTTGTGAATGGGTTAGATGGAGTAGCAGAGCAGTAAATCATAGAACAACCAGTAGCGTTAGCTACAAGCATATCTTTACCAAATAATTGAGAAGCTAATCTGTAGTAAGGAGCTTCACCACATCCTGGACAGCATCCAGATACTTCAAAGTATGGTTTTTCTAGAGAAACACCAGCTACTGTAGCAGCATTGCCATATTGAGGCTTTTCAGGAGTGTGTTTGTATAAGTATTCAGCAACAGGTTGTTGTTTTGTTTGTGTAGCAATAGGTCTAGCAACTAATGCACCAGGATTTTCCTTTGTATTAGGTACTGGACAAGCTGTCATACATACACCACAGCCAACACAGTTTTCTGTAGATAATTGAATTCTGAACTTTAAGCCATCTTCTTTAGCTTTGCCATATAGAGGACTTGGTTCTTTATATGTTAATTCGAATCCATTTTCACTAGCAATCTTACTAGCTTCTGCACATTCTTCAGGAGTCATTAAGAATGGACGGATTGTAGCATGAGGACATGCGAAAGCACATTGACCACATTGTACACACTTGTCAGCATTCCATTCAGGAACATAAGCCGCGATATTACGAGCTTCTCTGAATGATACATCTTCCTTCATTGTTCCATCAACTAGTTCGGAATCAGTGAATTCAGATACTTTCATGTTGTATCCTTCTAATGCATTAATCTTTTGAACGAATCCATCATAGTATGCATCGCCTGTTTCTTTATATAGAGCACCAGTAGATGGTAAGTTGCTCCATTCAGGTTTAACTGTAACTTCAACTAAACCAGAAGCACCTTTATTAATGGCAGCGATATTGTTGTTAACAACATCTTCACCCTTACGAGCATAAGTTGTACGAGCTGATTCTTCCATTAATTGTAAGCTCTTAGAATAAGGCATGATTTGTTCATTTAATTTAAAGAATGCAGATTGAAGAATTGTATTTGTATGAGAACCCATGTGAGTTTCACGAGCAATTGCATTTGCATTGATAATGAAGAACTTAGCATGCTTATCAGCTAATCCTTTTAACATTCTGTTAGGAAGTTTGTTTTCTACTTCATCAGCAGACATAGTTGTATTTAATAAGAATGTACCACCATCTTTTAAATCACGAACCATATCAAATTTGAATGCATAAGATTCTTGTGAAGAAGAAATGAAATCTGCCTTGTTAATGTAGTAAGGAGAATGAATTGGAGTAGGACCAAATCTTAAGTGAGATCTAGTAACACCACCAGCCTTCTTTGAGTCATATGCGAAATATGCTTGAGAATATAGATCAGTGTTATTACCAAT
Source organism: bacterium (assembly GCA_963645035.1). Taxonomy (GTDB): domain Bacteria; phylum Bacillota_I; class Bacilli_A; order Erysipelotrichales; family Erysipelotrichaceae; genus Bulleidia. The sequence goes on from CAVIQY010000053.1 coordinate 7,479, forward strand.
GATCTTAACTGTTGATTTGTTAGCACCTACTGTACCATCTGCACCTAAACCATAGAATAAGCATGTTGTATAATCAGCATCAACATGGATATCTACTGGAGCTAATGATAAGTTAGTTACATCATCATCGATACCAATTGTGAATTCTTCTTTTGGATCGTCTTTCTTTAATTCTTCATATACAGCATTGATATGTGTTGGGTTAGTATCTTTAGAAGATAAACCATAGCGTCCACCAATGAATGTAATATCCTTATGCTTTCTTAATGCATAGCATACATCTAAGAATAATGGTTCTCTAGCACCAACTTCTTTAGCACGATCAAGAACAGCAATCTTCTTAACTGTTGAAGGTAATACTGCTTCTAAGTATTTTTCAGAGAATGGTCTGTATAAGTAAACCTTAATTAAACCTACTTTTTCTCCTCTAGCAACTAATGTGTTAACTGTTTCAGTAATTGTATCTGTAACAGAACCCATAGCTACGATAACTCTTTCAGCTTCTGGATGACCAACATATACAAATGGTGCATAGTTACGTCCTGTATGTTCAGAAACAGCTTTCATGTATTTAGCAGCAATTTCTGGAACAGCTTCAAAATGTTTATTTTGAGCTTCTTCAGCTTGGAAGAAGATATCATCATTTTGGTTAGTACCACGAACAACTGGATTTGTATGTGGGTTTAGAGCCTTTTTACGGAAAGCTTCTAGCTTATCCATTGGTAATAAGCTCTTTAAGAAGTCATAATCCATAACTTCTATCTTGTCATATTCATGAGATGTACGGAAACCATCGAAGAAGTGCATAACTGCAACACTACCATCAATAGCGATTAAGTGAGCAACACCTGCTAAATCCATACAGTCCTGAACTGAATGAGAACACATCATTACGATACCTGTTTGGCGGCATGCATACACGTCTGAGTGATCACCAAAGATAGATAATGTGTGAGTTGCTAAAGAACGAGCAGCTACATGGATTACACCAGGTAGTAATTCACCCTTTAACTTGTAAATGTTTGGGATCATTAATAATAGACCCTGTGATGCAGTAAATGTAGCAGCTAAAGAACCTGCTTGTAATGCACCGTGAATTGCACCGGCAGCACCACCTTCTGCTTGCATCTCGACAACCTTTACTTTGTCGCCGAAAACATTTGTACGACCAGCAGTAGCCCAATCGTCAACATGTTCTGCCATCGGAGATGATGGCGTAATTGGATAGATACCAGCTACTTCCGTAAAAGCATATGCGGAATGTGCAGTGGCTGTATTACCATCCATCGCTTCAAAAACCTTTTTTGTTTCTGTCATATATCCTCCTGCGTTACAAAATTATTATAGACCAGAATATATTTTTTTGAGCATAAAAATCATTAATTTTGTAAACCTTTTCATTTATTTCCATCTATGACATACTAAATATAGAAGAGGTAAAACATGAACGGAACAAAAAAAGAATGCTATGACTTAGCTTTAGAATTACAAAAAATGAATCCATGGAACAAATTTTTCGGTGAAGATCCTATCTTCGTAAAGTTGCCTAACGAAAAAGATTTATTCGTTCAATTCTTAACTGCAGATGAAGGTATGCATGGAATAATCTTTTTTGAAGGAGAAGAAGGCTTAGGAGATTTACTTGATTCTATTCATTGCGATGAAAGTACAATGGATGATGAATATTATCTACGTGATGCATCATATTATTCCTTACTATTTACAGAATATAAAAATATAAAAGATTCTCACTATGATGATTGTTGCTTAGAGAAAGAGTTTAAAGATCAACCTGGTTATATTCCCCTTTTTATTACTACCGAAAGAGGATATATTCAAAGTAAACCAATTTCAAAAGAGTTTAAAAAGATTAAAGACTATCTAGAAATTACAAAGCTATTTTTACAAAAGTTAAATGAAGAAAGTGTAGATTATAGTGATAATGAAATCTTATCTATTTATCTAGATGAAGATTATCAAACAGAGGGAATAGATGGATTAGATATACTTTATTTACCTTTCCCTCAAATGTCATTACGTTATAGAAACTTCACTTGTGATCAAATCCGCTTAAATGCATGTAAAAATAAAAAAAGAACTAATGATATGCTTACACTAGATGCGTTCTATACCAATGCACCAATTATAGAAGATAGCTTAAGAAAACCTTATTTCCCATATCAAGTATATATGCTATCTGAAAAGAAGAAGAATATTATCGATACCGAAACCCTAATGCCTATACATAATCGTAGAGAAATCATTCAAAATATGTTATTTTCTGCAATCGAGAATTTCGGTATACCAAAAGGAATTGTTGTTAGAAGAGAAGAAATTTTTGGAATAATCTTCCCTATTATTAAAGCATTAAAAATAGATTTATATGATACTGATTGGGAAAAACTAGATGAAATAAATGCTGAAATTTCTGAAACTTTCTTATCTATGCTTCAAAAATAAAAAGTCTCTTACGAGACCTTTTATTTTTTTATTGTTGTTGCATGGATTTCATGACTTGCTTAATTTGAGCTTCACTAGGTTTTCTTCCCATTTGAAGGAACATAGCACGAATCATTTTTTCAGTAACAGGAGGATTCTCCTTTAATTGTTTTGTAAAACTCTTTCTTGCTAAAAAGAAACCAATAGCAGCGCCAACTAAGCCACCTAATACAAACCATAAAATGGATGACCAAAATGCACTCATATATTTACTCCCTTTTCACTCAAATATTCTATTATTTTTATCTATCATTTGCAAGTTACCACATAGTATAATTAGGGACATGACAAACAACAAATACTTAAAATTATTCTTATCTATTCTTACTTTATTCGTATTATTACCGATAAATATTCAAGCTGATGAAATAGATATTCCGATTACTAGTCCTTATGCATATTTATATGATTTAGAAACAAATCAAGTTTTATATAGTAAAAATGCAGAAGAAAAAATATACCCTGCATCTATGACAAAGTTAATGACCGCAATCATTGCTGTAGAACATCTAAATCTAGATGAAACAATTACGATTACTTCAGAAATGTATTCCCCTTTTGCTGGAATTGACGCTTCTGTAGCAGGATTTTCTATTGGAGAAAGTCCTACAGTAAGAGATTTATTATATGGTTTATTACTTCCTTCTGGTGCTGATAGTGCTTGTGTTCTTGCGTATGCGGTAACTGGTAATATTGATTCATTTGTATTATTAATGAATGATAAAGTAAATGAACTAGGTTTAACAAACACTCATTTTACAAACACAACTGGATTACATAATCCTAATCAATATTCTACTTGTAAAGATATTGCTAAAATATGTGCTACTGCTGTGCAATATGATGCAATTAAAGAAATATTACAAGCTAAAACTTATACTACTGAACCTCTTCTATATCATCCAGATGGTTTAACCTTAACAGATCATATATCTGATGCCTTAAGATATGGCATTACAGGATTTGTTGGTGGTAAGACAGGTTATACACCAGATGCAGGAAGATGTTTAGCAAGCTATGCCGTTATTAATGGTATGGAATGTGTTCTTGTTACAGCTAATGCAGATAATGCAAATGTACCTCAAAATGATGCTTATGACTTATATAGTTTTCTAAGCGAAAACTATCAACGAACAACATTAATTGATAGTACAGAAGCAATTCAAACTATAAAAGTTAAAGGTGGTAAAGATATCAAAGAAATAGAAGTATATCCTAGTGATTCTTGTAGTGTAGATTTACCAATAACAAATAATATACAAACAAGTATTGATTTACCAGAAGAATTACAAGCACCTATTACTGAAAATACAGTAGTTGGACAAGTTGTAGTCACACTAGATAATACTGAGTTATGTTCATCGAATATCTATGTAACACAAGAAATTAAAGAAAGTATCCCTTCTATTATTTATCACTTTATCAAAAAGAATATCGTATGGATTATCCTGTTAATAATCGCTTTACTCGTTATGCATATCCGTAATACAAATATTCGTAAGAAAAAGAAAAGAAAAAAGAAAGCTTATAAAAATGGTACATCGAACTAGGATGTACCATTTCTTTTTACTTAAATGTAATTAGATTAAATAATGCATTAGATAATACTTCATGATCTACTGTGTCATTTAATGAACCAGTATATACAAATGAGAAGATATAATCACCCATATGGATAGATACTGCAGCACATGGTTTCTTTAGATATTCAGAATCAAATGTTACTGCTTCATATGGACTATTTTCTATATCTTTTGCATTTTCATAACTACCAACTAATTCTTCCCAAGATATATCACTTGTTAGATAACATACAGAGAATAATGTTATATCTTCAGCATCAAGTTTTCTTACTTCTATAGAACTTAGATAGTAGCCATCATCAAATACACCATTATCCATAGCTTCTTTTAGTGTTGTATGTTGATCTGTTAAATCAGGATAAGCTTGTTCTATGTCTTGAACTGTCATGTTCATTCCTGTAACAACATAACTAGAAGGTACTTTAAAAGTAAATAACTCATTAGTAATACCAAATGATAATTCAACCATATCTGTTTCATCATCATATAAGCTTACTTCTGTACTAGTACTTGTATCACTTGTAGCTTCAGGAGTTTCACTACTTTCTGCACTAGCTACTGGAGTAGCAGTACTTTCTTCTTTCGTATCACTACCATTACTACAACTAGCTAAACTAGTTACCATACATAAAGAACAAAATAAATAAAATAACTTTTTCATCATAACCTCTTTCTTGTTACTTCGTTACTAAATCTAATAAAGACTTGTAACTATAACATCATATACTTTTTTGTATTAACAAAATATTAAGTTTCATCTAAAAAGCACACCATCTCTAGTGTGCTTCATTTATTTATTAGGCAGAAAGGCTGATATGTTCCCTCTTATGTAGAGGTGGGTATTCTTGGTCAATCTTTAGGATTCTTAGCCGTACTAAGCATTCAACACCGATATCGCCAGTCAGAATTCCCTTATATCAAAGTGTAGGAAAAATACGATACCTTCCTGCGTCTATAATCATACCAATAAAATAATGTATGTATAGACTTGACTTTTATTTCTTTTCTTTGATTTGGATTCCTAGAATATCTAATTGTTTTTGATCAACAACGTTAGGTGCATCACTCATTAGATCTAATGAACTATTTGTTGTTGGGAATGCAACTACATCTCTAATGTTATCAGTATCTGCTAATACCATTGTCAATCTTTCTAGACCAATACCTACACCACCATGAGGAGGAGTACCATACTTAAATGCATCTAAGAAGAATCCAAACTTAGCTACAGCTTGTTCCATTGTTAGACCAATTGCTTCAAATACTTTAGCTTGTAATTCTTGATCATGGATACGGATAGAACCACTTAATAGTTCATAACCATTTAATACTAAGTCATATGCTCTACTAGATACATTAGCAGGATCAGTAAATAACTTATCTACATCTTCATCTTTAGGAGCTGTAAATGGGTGGTGAGCTGCTACATATCTTCCCTCTTCTTCACTATATTCAAACATAGGGAAATCTGTTACCCATAAGAACTTATAGTTTCTTCCATGAGGAATTAAATCTAATTCTTTAGCAAGTCTTACACGTAATGCTCCTAGTCCTGTTTCTACTACTCTTTCTTTATCTGCGATACATAGTACTAAATCACCATCTTGTAGATCTAATTCTTTTGTTAATGCTTCTTTTTCAGCATCACTTAATACTTTTGCAATAGAACCAGAGATTGTTCCATTTTCTTTCTTTAAGTAAGCTAATGCTTTTGCATTAAATCCTGCTTTAACAAATTCTTGTAACTGATCTAAGTTCTTACGGCTGTATTTATCTGCAGCGTGTTCAAACTTTAACATACCAATCATGCCATTAGATTCAACAACATTCTTGAATACTTGGAATTCTGTATTTGTAAATAAACCTGTTACATCATGAATTTCATTACCAAAACGTAAGTCTGGTTTATCACTACCATATTTCTTCATACATGTAACCCAAGGAATACGTTCAAAATGATCTTCTAAGTCATAATTAACTGTTCCCTTGAAGATATCTTTCATTAATTTTTCTACAATGCCAAAGATATCATCTTCATCAATGAAACTCATTTCAATATCAATCTGTGTAAATTCAGGTTGACGGTCAGCTCTTAAATCTTCATCTCTAAAGCAACGAGCAATTTGGAAATATCTTTCCATACCAGCAATCATTAATAATTGCTTATAGATTTGTGGTGATTGTGGTAATGCCCAGAATTTACCATTATAGATACGTGATGGTACTAAGTAGTCACGTGCTCCTTCTGGTGTAGATCTAGCTAAAATAGGTGTTTCTACTTCAACAAATCCTTCAGCATCTAATGTATTTCTAGCAATCATACAAATCTTATGACGTAACATTAGATTCTTTTGTAGAACAGGTCTACGAATATCTAAATAACGATATTTTAATCTTGTGTCTTCTAATGAGTCTGTATCATCAGAAATTGTAATAGGAGGAGTTAATGCTGAGTTAATAATCTTAACATCTTCTACATGTACTTCTATTTCTCCTGTAGCCATTTTAGGGTTAGCATCTTTACGTAATTGAACTGTACCTGTAGCTTGTAAAATATATTCACTACGAACATCTTTTACTTTTTCCGCCATTGTTTCATCAAATGTTAATTGCACAATACCAGAACGATCTCTTAAATCAATAAAGACTAAAGATCCTAAATTTCTACGTTTACTTACCCAACCAATTAATGTAACTTTCTTACCGGCATCTTCTTTTCTAAGTGTGCCATTACCTTGTGTTCTTTCCATCTTATCTCCTTTTATGCATTCCAAGATTCTATTTGCTTTGTAATTTCTTCTACAGAAAGCGTTACTTGTTCACGAGTTGCTGTATTCTTTAGATTCACTACACCATTTTTAAGTTCATCTTCACCAACAATCACAATATATTTCGCACTATTTCTATCAGCACTCTTAAATTGTGCTTTTAGAGAACGAGTAACCATATTTACTTCACATTTATATCCTGCATTTCTTAATGTACTAGCAATTTCTAATGGTTTACTACCAACATTACCTAGACTAATGACATATGCATCTAATGCATTTGCTTTCTTAAATGCATAGCCTTCTTCTTCAGCAAGCATTAATAATCTTTCTAGTCCTATTGCAAATCCCATACCACTTAATTCTGGTCCACCAAAGTACTCTACTAAGTGATCATATCTACCACCAGCAAATACTGTTGCTTGAGCACCACTTTCAGGTCTCGTAGAAACAACTTCAAATACAGTATGTGTATAGTAATCTAGTCCTCTTACTAAACGATTATCTATTTCATAAGGAATACCTAAAGCATCTAATGCATTTAATACTCTAGTAAAATATTCTTTAGATTCTTCATTTAAATAATCACTTAGTTTAGGTGCATTCTTAACAATCTCATTATCATGATCTACTTTGCAATCCAAGATACGTAATGGATTTTGTTCATATCTTCTATGACAATCACCACATAACTCATCTAGATGATCCTTAAAATGAGCTTTTAAAGCATCTCTATAAGCATTTCTTGATGCATCATCACCAAGTGTATTAATTAATACTTTATAGCTCTTAATTCCAAGCTTTTTAATAATATCAATACCTAATGCAATTGTTTCAGCATCAATTTCTGGACTCTTAACACCAATGTTTTCAACACCAAATTGTGTAAATTGACGTTGTCTACCCTTTTGTGGTCTTTCATGTCTAAACATAGGACCTACATAATAAAACTTAGCTGGTAATTCCATTGATCCATAGAATTTATGTTGATCAAAGCTACGAATTACTCCCGCTGTTCCTTCAGGTCTTAATGTATAAGACTCATCACCTGACATAAATGAATACATTTCTTTATTCACCATATCACTACTATCATTCTCTCTTGCGAATACATTCGTACTTTCAAAATATGGTGTTCTGATTTCTTCATAACAATACTTATCCGCAACAGTACGAATTAAATCTTCAACATCATGCCACTTATAGATTTCTTCTGGCAAAATGTCATATGTTCCTCTAGGTGTTTGATATGCCATATGTTCCTCCTTAAATAAAAAAACGTCCTCAATCTATAAGGACGTGATTCACGCGGTACCACCTTACTTCGTAATATATAACATACTACGCTCTCTATCGTTAACGCCGACTACGTTCTTTTCTACTACTTTCAAAAAGACTCCTCAAAAGTGTCTTTCTTTATTCCTTTAATCAATGCTTTCACCAAACCATTGTCGCTATATTTAAAGCCATAAAGATTTCTTTATCATAGGATTTGTACAAAGAGATTATACTCTTACGTTTTTTTTAGTGCAACTCTTCCTCAGCATTAGAAGTAAGTATTTCATTCACTTGATTTATAGATAACTTAACGATTTTAGATATTTTTTCAATTGACAATCCTTCTTCTTTCATTCCTATAACATCATCTTTCTTTTGCAATAAAATTCCTTGGCCGATACCTTGCACAACTCCTTGTTCAATTCCTTTTTCATACTAACTATTATTACTTTTTCTTAGCTCTTGTTCAAATGTCATATACCTACTCCTTTCATAACTATTCTGCCTTTGCTACTTAATAGCAACATCTATTTTTGAGTTGATTATCTATTACTCTTTGCTCGGTATATACTTAATTAGGGATAGATTATTAGCAGATACAGTATCAAAAACAAGAAAATATTCAGACAAATCGCTTTGTATTATTGATTATCTACTTGGAAGAGTAGTTGAAGAATCTTCTTTAGAATTAGTCGTAAGTATTTCATTCACTTGATCAATAGAAAGTTTAACAATATCTGAAATGTCCGAAATGGATAATCCTTTTGCTTTCATTCCTAGAACTACATCTTTTTTATTTTTGTTTATTCCTTGCTCAATTCCTTTTTCATACCAACTATTATTACTTTTTCTTAGTTCTT